>JBIKND010000006.1:0-45900 GCA_044358905.1 Pirellulales bacterium
GCGCACCGAGGCGGAGCGGGCCGGCGGCCACATCGCGGGCAGCCTGAACATCCCGCTGCCGCACCTCGAGGAGCGGAGCGGCGAGATTCCCGCCGGGAAGCCGATCGCCGTGCACTGCGAGGGGGGCTACCGCTCCGCGATCGCCGCCAGCCTGCTGCAGAAACTCGGCCGCGGCGGTGTGCACGACCTCGTGGGAGGCTACAAGGCCTGGGCCGCCGCCAAGCTGCCCGTCGCGGCGGGTCAGCCCGCGCGGTCCTGAAGGCACACCATGCTCGACGCCGGCGCGATCATCGCCTCCGTACCGCCGCCCATGTGGGCGGCGGCGGCTGCCGTGGCGGCGGGGGCGGTCGTCGGCCTGTCGCTCGGCCTCACGGGCGGGGGTGGGGCGATCTTCGCCGTGCCGCTGCTCGTCTACTGGATCGGCGTCGAGCCGCGGACGGCCGTCGGCATCTCCCTGGTCACGGTCGCCGCGACCGCGGCCGTCGGTACGGTGGAGCGTTGGCGGCACGGACAGGTGGAGTTCCGCACCGGGCTGCTGTTCGCGGTGGCCGGGATGCTGACCACGCCGCTGGGCAGCTGGCTCGGCGGCCAGATTCCGCCCCAGGCCCTGATGGCGGCCTTCGCGGGGCTCATGATCCTGATCGCGGTCCGCATGTGGCTCAAGGCCGCGGACACTCGCGAACGCATGCCGGCCGCGTGCTTCGCCTCGGGCGTCGGCCCCACCTGCAGCCGTGACGAGCAGGGGCGGCTGCGGATGACGACGCAATGCTTCGTGCTGCTCGCCCTCGTAGGTCTCGTCGTCGGCCTGCTCTCGGGCCTGTTCGGCGTGGGCGGCGGGTTTCTCATCGTGCCGGCCCTCGTGGCCTTCGCTACGATGAACGTGCCCCGGGCCGTGGGCACGTCGTTGTTCGTCATGACGCTCGTCGGCGCCACGGCCGCGGCCGGGCAGGTCGCTTCCGGCCGCACGCTTCCGCTCGACATCGCCGCCGGCTTCGTGGCCGGCAGCGTACCGGCGGTCTTCGCCGGCTCCTCGATCGGCCGTCGGCTCACCGGCCCGACGCTCGCCCGCGTGTTCGCCGTGGCGATCCTTGCCGTGGCGGCCTTCGTGATCAGCAAGACAGCGCTCGGATCCGGATCGTTCCACGTCGCCCCGCGGCCCGTCACCGCTCGACCAGAAACAGTCGCTCCGTGACTCGCGGCGACCGACTCCGCAGATTGCGGCTGCCCCGAAAGGCGGCGTAGGGGATCTCGAACACCTCCACATTTCCCTCGCGGCCGAGGATGTCGTGCATGTCCTCCAGGGACAGAAACCCCTCGTCGCTGAACGACACCAGTAGAAAGGCCGCATCCGTGTGCCGCACGAGATCCGCGAGCAGTTCCCCCGCGCGGGCCCGCACGTTGTAGCCCGACCGCCGCCAGTCGGCGGGAATCCCCGAGACCCGGCTGACCCGCGCGGGGCGACGGTAGTTCACGATCAGGTTGAGCATGAAATAGTTCGACCCGTAGGGGTGCTGGTTGTAGGGCGGATCGAAATACGCCAGATCGATCCCGCGGACCAGACGCACCGCCTCGTTCGCGTCGCCCTGCATGACCGTGCAGTCGCAGTTGAAATCGCTGAGCACGGGCACGGCGAGTTCGATCGCGCCCCGAATCCGGGCCAGCGCGTCGCCGCCGGTTCCCCCGAACTGGCCCAGACCAGTCTCCCGGTTCTTGTAGAATCCCTTGAAGACCCCCGCCGTGTTCGCGTGGATCGAGGCCGCGCTCAACAGCGGCCCCAACAGCAGGTCGCGGAATGCGGCCGGCGCGGTATCGATCAGCCGGCGATAATCGTCGATCCGTCGGGCATTCTCCGCCGTGTAAAACACCCGATCGTGTCGGGTGATCCGAGACTCGTCGCGCGGTGCGTACAAGTCGGCGATGAATCCCGGTGGCAAATCGCCCCGGCCCACCCGGTCGTTCAAGGCGGTGACCACGTCGCGCAGCAGCGGCTCGTCCACCGCATCGCGGTTCGTCAGGAAGCACCTCCCGACGACCGCCGCGTAGTCCTCGAGGTCGTTGCTTACCAGGCGTTCGGCATGGGCCTTGAGCAGTCGAGACACCACCCCGGAGCCGCTGAAGGCATCGAGGCACCGCAGGCGGCTCCTGCCCAGCCGCCGTTTGACGTGCTCGACGACCTGCTGGATGTGCGGCAGGAGCCCCCGCTTGTTGCCCAGGCAGGTAATCAGCTGGCTGACGAGATAGCCAGGGCGTTCGGCAGCGTTGGGCATGAATGTCAGCGGGGCTGCAGGACGTGGACCGGCCCGGTTCGTGCCGAGTGTACGGGCCTCGATCGGCGGCGGACGGCTCGTCTGGGCCGCGCCGGCTGCCGCTTTTTGCAAACCAGCGCTGCAAAATGCTCCACCCCGCCGCTTCCACCGCGACCCAAGAGCTTGATTTCCCGAGGGCGTCGCAGCTTTTCCTCAATTTTACGACCCGCTCGGGTTCGGCACGCCGTATGCATTCTCCATCGGGCACCTGCCGACCGACGGCTCACGACGGGCTCGAGGACGCGACGGGCACGGATGGTCTCGGGAGAACCGATCATGATCGCCGCAGCATGCCCCCCGGAAGCGACGGACGAGGAAGTCCTCCGGCAGTTTCGCCTGACCGGCGACGCCTCTGCCTTCGAGACGCTCGTGCACCGCTACGAACACGACCTGTTCGGCTACCTGCGTCGGTATCTCCACAGCGTGGAGATGGCGGAGGACGTCTTCCAGGCCACGTTCCTCCAGGTTCACCTGAAGCGCGACTCCTTCGAGGATGGCCGCCTGTTCCGTCCCTGGCTCTACGCCATCGCCACCCATCAGGCGATCGACGCCCAACGTCGCAACCGCCGGCACCGAATGGTGGAACTGGACCGGCGGCACGGTGACGAGGACAGCCACGCCTTCGTGACGGCGCTCGCATCCCGCGACACCACGGCCGACGATCAGGCGGAGACGGAGGAGGCGCGGCTGCAGGTGCGATCGGCCATCGACGGCCTCACCGCCCCGCAACGGATGGTCGTGGAGCTCGTCTACCAGCAGGGCCTGAAGTATCGCGAGGCGGCCAAGCGGATCGGCATTCCCGTGGGCACGGTCAAGAGCCGTGTTCGGGCCGCGCTGCTCAAGCTCGGAGAGTCGTGGAACCACGCTCCCGCCCGGGAACGCGGCCCGGCACTCGCGGCCCGCGGCCTTGCCACCTGACCCGCCCCGCCGAGGCCACCGGCGGCTACAATCGAGTGCGTCCCGTCCCGCCCTCGCTCGTCAGCTGCCGATGCCCGCCTCCACGGACGATCTGCGGATCGCAGAGATCAAGGAACTCGTGCCGCCCGCGCACCTGATCCGAGAGTTCCCCTGCACGCCGCCCTTGACTGATCTGGTGACCGCCTGCCGCTCCGCGCTGCACGCGATCCTCTCCGGCACCGATGATCGGCTGATCGTCGTGATCGGGCCCTGCTCGATCCACGATCCCTTGGCCGCGGTCGAGTATGCCCACCGGCTGCGGGCGGAACGGGACCGGCTCGGGGCCGACCTCGAGATCGTGATGCGGGTGTACTTCGAGAAGCCGCGGACGACGGTCGGCTGGAAGGGCCTCGTGAACGACCCGGACCTCACCGGCACGTTCCGGATCAACCACGGCCTGCGGGTGGCCCGGGAACTGCTCACCGAGATCAACGCGCTGGGACTCCCTGCCGGCTGCGAGTTTCTCGACATGATCACGCCGCAATACATCGCGGACCTCGTCTCGTGGGGGGCGATCGGCGCCCGCACGACCGAGAGCCAGGTGCACCGTGAACTGGCCTCGGGGCTCTCCTGCCCCGTGGGCTTCAAGAACGGCACCGACGGCAACGTGCGGATCGCGGCCGAGGCGATCCAGGCAGCCCGGCAGCCGCACCACTTCCTGTCGGTGACGAAGGCCGGGCACACCGCGATCGTGGCCACGAAGGGCAACGACGACTGCCACATCATCCTTCGCGGTGGCAAGGCCCCGAACTACGACGCGGCCAGCGTTGCCGCCGCCTGCACGGAGCTCGCGCGGCACGGCCTGCCCGAGCGGCTCATGATCGACGCCTCGCACGGCAACTCGAGCAAGCAGCCGGAGCGGCAGACGGCCGTGGCCGATGCGATCGCAAGCCAGTTGGAGGCGGACGAGCGGCGGGTCGTGGGCGTGATGGTCGAGAGCCATCTCGTCGGCGGCCGGCAGGACTTCACGGCCGACCGGCCGCTCGTCTACGGCCAGTCGATCACCGACGGCTGCCTGGGCTGGGACGAGACCATGCGGCTGCTGGACCGCCTCGCGGCCGGTGTCCGCGGCCGACGTGCATCCCACGGCTAGAGCGCATCCGACCTTGGTGTAGCACCGGCTCGGGGGCGGCAAAAGTCGCCGCTGCGCGGTCTTTCAGATTCTCGCTGGGGCCGCAGCGGCCACACGCTCGTCGAGCGTTCGCCGACCCCCTCGCCTACCTCTCGCAAACTGTCAACTCGTCGCTACAGCAAAACGAGATGCGCTCTAAAGCTCCGTGGACAAAGCCTTTCACGGCCTTTGTCCACGTGATCGACCGCAGGAAACGCCGAGGGTTTCCTGGGTCGATGGTCGCCGCATCCTGCGGCGGCAGACTTGTTCAACAGTCTGCTGGCAGACTCCCAAACGACGCCATCGTCGCGGCAAGCGGGGCAAGCGGCGGCCAATGCGACAAGCCTACCGGTCACGCGGGCGGGCGAGGTAAGCCCTGACATTTTCTCCGGCGGAGACGACCGCGAAGGTTTTTCCGCCGCCCGCGTCGATGCTCTGCGTGTGGGACGCGGCCATCGGCCGCGCCGTTGGCGACCTTGGCGGAGGAACGCCCGTGAGCATCGGAATGGTGTCGATCGCTGGCTCTGGAGCCACCGGCCATACGCGGCCCCGGCCCGCCATCCTGCGGGCACTCGGCCACGCCGAGCCACCGACGAGCATCGAACTCGACGGCGAAACCTTTCGCCGCATCGAGACGCTCAAGCACGACTCGTGGGCGGCCACGGCCGTCTACCGCTCCGCCAGCCGCACGGCGAAGTGCAAGTTCAACCGCACCCAGTCGATCGGCCTGGTGCCGATGCGCTGGCTCGGTCGCCTGCTCGCCGTCCGCGAGCAGTGGTTCATGGACCGGCTTGCCGGCATCCAGGGGATTCCCGTGTCGCTCGGCGATGTGAACGTGGACGGGCGAAAGCTGCCGAACGCCGTGGCGCACGAATGGATCGCCGGCCACGCGCTGGCCGAGGGGGAACAGGTCGACGACCGATTCTTCCCCACGCTGACCGCCATTCTGGAGGCCGTCCACCGCCGCGGTGTCGCGCATGTCGACCTGCACAAGCGAGAGAACCTCCTCGTGGACGACGAGGGCCGGCCACACCTGATCGACTACCAGATCTCGTTCGGTCTCCCGACCGCCGGCATCTCCGCCATCGTCTTCGGCGGGGTGCTGCGCCTCCTGCAGCGCTGCGACGACTACCACCTGCTCAAGCATCGCGTGAAGCACCGGCCGGATCAGATCGGCATGTCGCTCGACGACATGCACCGGCTGCGCCCCTGGTGGATCCGCGCCCACCGCTGCGTGGCGGTGCCCTTCCGGACGGTCCGGCGCCGCCTGCTGGCGGCATTGCGGATCCGCTCCCGCACCGGGCACGCATCCAGCGAGGCGTTTCCCGAGGTCGCCCATCGCCGGGCCGCCTGACGGCACGGGGACAAGGCGGCAAAATCCGCCGGCTTCCTCCGCCGTCGCAACTTTTTGGCGGGCATGCCGTTTATGCTGGGAACCATCCCGGACTCCCCATGGCCACCGCCGCCGCCGACCGCCGCCGCGCCCTCGCCGACCTTGTGCGCGAGCGGGACGGCGACCGCACGCCCGGCGGCCTCCTGCGTCGCACCGCCGTCGGCCTGTTCGTTGCGGCCCTGCTCGCGCTCCTGCTGATGTGGCTCTTCGGGTTCTTCAGCGTGCCACGCGAGATCCTGGAGATCCGCGGCCTCGTGGACGGCCAGATCGGCGAGCTCCGCAAGGTCGCCCGGAACGAGGTGCCGCTGTCCTACGATGCGGCGGGGTTCGAGACCGTGTTCGACCGCGTACGCGACCTGTCCCCCGACCTGCGTCGCCAGGCCGGCCGCGAGGTCGGTCGCCTGTTCGAGGCCCGCGAGCAGGCCGAGATGGATTCCTATTTCAACCTGCCTCCGGAACGGCGCCAGGCGGAACTCGACCGCCGCATCAAGGCCGAAGACGAGCGGCGCAAGTCCCGCGAGGCGGAACGTGCCAAGCGGGAAAGCCAGCGGCCCGCACAGGCGGCCAGCCAGCAACCCGCCGGCGGCTCCGGCGGACCTCCGGGCGGTCCCGGGGGGTCTCCACCCGGTGGCGGCCGGGGGAGATCCACGACCGAGGACGAGCGCAACGCCCGCAGCAAAAGCCGCATCGACCGGTCGTCGCCGGACGAGCGGGCCCGACGAACCGAGTATCGCCGCGCGATCGACGAGCGCCGCGCGCAGCTCGGCCTGCCCACGCGCGGCGGGCGCTGGTAGCCATATTTCGCACCGGCCGGCGATACTGACGGGCATTCCTCGGAGGTTCGTCATGCGACTCGTGCTCGCCGCCGCCTGTGTCCTGCCCCTCGCGCTGTCCGCCGCCCCGGCCGCCGACTGGCCGCAGTTTCGCGGCGGCTCCGCCCTTGGCCACGCGCCGGCAGCCCGCGTCCCGCGGGTGTGGAGCAACGAGGCGAACCTCGCCTGGCGGACCGCCATCCCCGGGAGCGGCTGGTCGCAGCCGGTCGTGGCCGGGGGCCGAATCTTCGTCACGACGGCCGTCTCCGGCGGCAACGACCGGCCGAAAAACTCGACGAGCGGCGTGATGGACTTCAGCACACTCGGCCGACCGTCGCTGCCGAAGAACGCGTTGGAGTGGCGGGTGCTGTGCCTCGAACCCTCTGACGGCCGCGTGCTCTGGAGCAAGACGGTCGTTGAAGAGAAGCCGACGTTCGGCAAGCACGCCTCGAACACCTACGCCACGGAGACGCCGTGCGCCACCGCCGACACGGTCTACGCCTTCTTCGGCGCGACGGGCACGCTCGTGGCCCTCGATCGCGACGGCGGCGAACGCTGGCGGCGGGAGTTCGGGCCGCAGAAGACAACCAATCAATTCGGCACGGGATCCTCGCCCACGCTCCACGACGGACGCCTCCTGCTGCAGTGCTACAACGAGGAGGCCGCCACGCTGTTCTGCGTCGACGCCGCGACCGGCAAGGATCTGTGGAAGGCCGACCGATCCAAGGGCACCTCGTGGGCCACGCCCGTCGTGTGGACCAACGCGGGCACCATCGAGGTGCTGGCCGCCGGCGACAAGAGCCTGATCGCCTACGGCCTGGCCGACGGCCTCGAGCGCTGGCGCTTGGAGGACATCGACACGTCGTTCGCCTGCTCCGTCGTGGCCGACGCCGCCGGCGTCTACTTCGGCACGTCGAGCCCGGGCAGCAAGTCACCCGCCGCGGCGATCGCCCCGGGCCACCTCGGCGACCTCACGCCGCCCAAGGGCACGAAGCAGACGCCAGCGATCCCCTGGTCGCGCACCAAGAGCGGCGCGGGCATGCCCTCGCCCGTGGTCGTCGGCGACCTGCTGTTCTTCTTCGGCAACACGGCCACCTGCCTCGACAAGCGGACGGGCGCGGAGATGTTCCGCAAGCGACTCCCGGGAGGCACGACCTGCGTAGGCTCGCCGCTGGTGATCGGCGACCGCATCTACGTCGTCAACGAGAAGGGTACGACGGTCGTCCTTCGCGCGGGCCCGGAGTATGAACTGCTCGGCGAGTCGACCATCGGCCCTGGCGACGAGGTCTTCTGGGCCACGCCCGCCGTCGCCGGCGACGCCCTCCTCATCCGCTCCTCCGACGCCCTGTATTGCATCCGCGAATAGGTCCCCCGGCTTCCGCCGGGGGCTTCATGGCAACATCGAGGCGCCGCTTCGGGCCCGAATCCCGCGGCGACCGGGATGGCGCGCCACCCGGCGTCCCCCGGCTTCCGCCGGGGGCTTCATGGGATCGGCGGCGCCCCGGTTGCCAAAAAGCCCCGGGCGGAAGCCCGGGGACTCCGGGCATGAAAACCACCCCGCCGGGCGCGCCCATGCCTCCTGTACGAAACGCGAGCCGGGGACTCGGCGGACAGGCCCGCCACTCACGTGCCTACCCCCTCCACAACACGAAGCCCTCGATGGCCTCGTACTCGGGCAGACCGAGCTTGTCGTAGAGTCGCGCGGTCTCGCGGTTGCGATCCTCGGCCCGCTGCCAGAACTCGCGGGGATCGGTCGGCCCGGGAAACAAGGCCCGGTCCTTCTGGCTCTCGTGCTTGAAGATCGCCATCCGCTTCCGCTCCACCTCGTCGGGCGAGAGGGGCACGGCCATGTCGATCTCGTGCGGCTCCCACTCCTGCCAAGCGCCGCGATACAGCCAGAGCTCGCAGTCGCGGTCGCGAAGTTCCTCGAGGGCCTTGATGACCGTCATCAGGCAGACGCGGTGCGTGCCGTGCGGGTCGGAGAGGTCTCCGGCCGCGTACACCTGGTGCGGCTGCACGAGCTCGAGCAGTTCCCTGGTGATCCGGATGTCGTCGGCGCCGATCGGCTTCTTCCGCACGCGACCCGTCTCGTAGAAGGGCAGGTCGAGGAAGTGGATGTGCTCCGGCTTGACGCCCGAATAGCGGGCGCCCGCCCGGGCCTCGGTCCGCCGGATCAGGCCCTTCACGGCCTGCAATTCGGGGATGTCGACGGCCCCCGCCCCTTTGTCGCGCAGGAATCCGCGGATCTTCTCCACGATCTCGCCCGCCTTGTTTCCGGCTTCGAAGAGGCGGCAGAACTCCTCCACGAAGTCCACATGCCGGTCGGCGGACTCGTCCCAGACGGCGATATTGCCGCTGGTTTGGTAGGCCACATGCACCTCGTGACCCTGCTCGCAGAGGCGGATGAACGTGCCGCCCATGCTGATCACGTCGTCGTCGGGATGGGGGCTGAAGACGATGACCCGCTTGGGAAACTCGTCGGCCCGCGGCCGCGTGCCGCCGGCGTTCGCCTCCACGCCCCGGATCCGCCGCGGCCGTCCCGGCTTGCCGCCGGGCCAGCCCGTGATCGTTTCCTGCATCGAGCGAAACACGTCGATGTTGATGTCGTAGGCCCGGCCCCGCGCGGAGAGCAGATCCTGGAGCCCGTGCTCGTTGTAGTCTTCGTCGGTGAGCTTCAGGATCGGCTTCTGCATGGTGAGCGCCAGCCAGATCACCGCCTTGCGGGCCAGGGCGTCGGTCCACTCCAGCCCCATCGACTCCAACGGGCCGACCATCCAGGGCGATTCGAACCTCGACAGCCGGGCCGCGGCCGCCCGATCGAGGATGAACTTGGCGTCGGGATGCTGCTGCAACGTGCTGGCCGAGACGTGAATGCAGGGCGGCTCCTCCACGGCGCGGCGGACCACGGGCGCCTTGTGCTCGCCGAAGGCCAGCAGCACCACCCGGCGGGCGTCGAGGATCGAGCCCACGCCCATCGTGATCGCCTGGCGGGGCACGTTCCATTCACCGAAGAAGTCGCTGGCGGCGTCGGATCGGGTCACGCTGTCGAGGGTGATCAGTCGCGTGCGGCTTTCCAGCGGGCTGCCCGGCTCGTTGAAGCCGATGTGGCCGGTGCGGCCGATGCCGAGGATCTGCAGGTCGATGCCGCCGGCGGCGCGGATTGCCTCCTCGTAGCGCACACAGGCAGCCATGATGTCGGCCCGGGCGAGCGTGCCGTCCGGGATGTGGACCGCCTCGGCAGGGATGTCGACGTGGTCGAAGAGGTGCTCCTGCATGAAGCGGTGGTAGCTCTGCAGGGCATCGGGCTGGATCGGCCAATACTCGTCGAGGTTGAACGTGACGACGTTCTTGAACGACAGGCCTTCCTCCTCGTGGAGCCGGATCAGTTCGTCATACACGCCCACCGGCGTGCTCCCCGTCGCCAGGCCGAGCACCGTCTTCTTGCCGGCGGCCGTCCGCGCCGCGATCAACTCGGCGATCTCGCGGGCCACGGCGCGACTGGCATCGCCCGGCTGGTCGTAAACGGTGACCGGCACGCGCTCCACGGTCGTGACGTGGGGCAAGGGGCCCCGATAGATCGGGGCAGAGGGGGCGGTCTGCGGCGACCCGGCCATGGCAACTCCTTGGCAACGGAGGAAACCTCGAATGGATTGTGCGCCGCGGATCGGGGTTAGCCAAGCAGGGCCTGATTCATCTGGTCGAGCACGACCTTGAGCCGGGCCGCGTCTCCGCCGCCGACCTCGGCGGAGACCGTCGTCATGCCCGGTCATCCTCATGCATGGAGCGCAGGGTTCACGTCATGACGGGGCGACGACTCCCGCAGGAGCGACATGGTACCATCTCGCAGTCTGCGTCTCGGCATCTGCGTTTCGACATAAACTCGACGGGAGGTTTGCATGTCGCGCCCGTGCTCCCACGACACAGGTGGCTCGCCGTCGCCCGGAGAAGCCGGCCGTGCGACGCGTCGGCGGTTTCTTGGCGCCGGAGCCACGTCGGCCGCTGCGGCCGGCCTGATGGTTCACTCGTCCGTGGC
The DNA here is from genome assembly GCA_044358905.1 of Pirellulales bacterium. Taxonomy (GTDB): domain Bacteria; phylum Planctomycetota; class Planctomycetia; order Pirellulales; family UBA1268; genus QWPN01. The sequence continues at coordinate 10,613 of JBIKND010000006.1, forward strand.
GGCTGCCGAGGAACCCCGCCCGCTGCGGCTCGGGATCGTGGGTTGCGGCGGCCGCGGGGCCGGTGCCGTCAACGACGCGCTGTCGATCAACGAGGGCGTCACGCTCGTGGCGGCCGCCGACGTCGACCGCAGCCATTGTGAAAAGCTCGCCCAGTCGCTCACCGCCGCCCATCCCGGCAAGGTGGCCCTCGAGGCGGCGTCGATGCACGGCGGCCTCGACGGCTACAAGCGGGTGCTCGACGACCCGCGGGTGGATGTCGTCCTGCTCACCACGCCTCCCGGCTTCCGCCCCCGCTACCTGATGGAGGCGGTCGAAGCGGGCAAGCACGTGTTCGCGGAGAAGCCGAGTTGCGTGGATCCGGCCGGCTATCGGATCTGCCTGGCGGCTCACGACCTCGCCGTCGCCAAGGGGCTCGCCATCGTCACCGGCACCCAGTATCGCCGGCAGACCAACTATGTCGGCGCGGTCGAGCAGATCCGCAAAGGCGCGATCGGCGACATCGTCTCCGCCACCACCCGCTACTGCTCGGAGAGCATCTGGTATCGGCCCCGCAAGCCTGGCATGAGCGACACCCAATACCAGGTCGAAAATTGGATGCACTTCATCTGGCTGAGTGGCGACCAGATCGTCGAGCAGGCCGTCCACAACGCCGACGCCATCAACTGGGTGATGGGCGAAAATCCCGTCTCGGCCTACGGCGGCGGCGGCCGGTTCACCCGGCCGGAGGACAGCGAGATGTGGGACTCGATGAGCATCGACTACGAGTACCCGGGCAGCCGGATCGTGTCGTTCATGTGCCGGCAGATCCCGGGCTCCCAGGCCGACAACGGGAGCGTGATCTACGGCACGAAGGGCGTCTGCCACATCGCCGCCATCAACGGCGGCTCGCGGATCGTCGACCGTGCCGGCAAGCCGGTGTGGAGCATGAAGGGCAGCATCTCCGACGCCTACAAACAGGAGCACAAGGACCTGATCGACTCGATCCGCGCGGGCAAGCCGATCGTCGAACTCCGGCAGACGGCCGACAGTTCGCTCGTCGCCGTCCTCGGCCGCGTGGCCGCCTACACGGGCCGCAAGGTGACGTTCGACTTCCTCGCCAAGGAGTCGAAGCTCGACCTCTTTCCCGCCGACCTGCGATGGGACGGCGCCCTGCCTCCGCCGAAGCACGCGGTGCCGGGGCGAACCAAACTGGTCTGATCGAGCTTCACCAGGACCCGCCATGGACGTCACGATCGAACGGCGGGCCCGGGGAGACGGCGTGGAACTGGTCGTCGGCGGCCGGCTCGACGCCGAGACGGCCGGCGAACTCGCCCGGATGGTGGATGAGGAACTCCGCCGCGGCCACCACGACATCGGCCTCGACCTCGACGCCGTCGGCTTCTTGAGTTCCGCCGGCATCCGCGTGCTCTTCGAGATGCACCGCGCCGCCAAGGCGGCCGGCGGCACGTGCCTGATCCGTACGGCGGGCGAACCGGTTCGCAAGGTGCTGGAACTCACCCGCCTCGCACCGATTCTCATGCAGGGTACGCCCGCGGGAGCGGCGCCACCAGCCGGCCACCGCGCGGCCCCGGTCGCCACGCTGCACGCCGACGGCGTCACGCTGCTCGGCCTCGAGCCGCCGACGGGAAGCCTGCGCGGGATGCTCGTCGGCGCGCTCGACGACGCGGCGGACGCCGCCGCCCGCCGCGCGAAGAAGCATGCGCTGCCGCGGCACACCTGCGGCCTTGGACTCGGTGGGATCGCCGATGATCTGCCCGTCGAGCGCCGCGCCGGCGAGCTCGTCGCCGCCTGCGGCGCCGTCTTCCATCGTCCGCCGCAGCCCTTCGCCGCAGTCGACTACCTCGTCGGCACCGGCGACCTCGTGCCCGCGGCGCGGTTCATGCACGGTCTCGTCTGGCACGGCCTGCCCTCGGGCCGCACGGGCTTCGAGCCGACCGCCGACGAGCCGGCGGTGCCGCTCGACGCCCTCGCCGCCGCCGCGCTCGCACAGGTCGCCGCCCCCGCGGCCGCCTTCGTCGTGGCCGGCGAGGTGCACGGCCTCGTGGGCGCCGAACTGATTCGCCCGCTCGCCGAGGCCACCCCGGGCGACGCGCCGGGCTCCCCTGATCGCGACGTCGCCACCCGCTGGCTGTCGTTTTCCCGCGAGCCCGTGCACGCGCGGCGCACGGCGCTCGCCGTGGGCGTGATCTCCCGCGGCCGCCCCACCGGCCCGCTCGGCGAGTTCGCGCGGCCGCTTGGCCGCGGCGACCTGCACGGTCACATCCACGCCGTCGTCTTTCCGCTGCGGCCGCTGCGTCGCGGCGCCGTCGATCTCGCGGCCACGGTCGCCGACCTCGCGGCCTCCGAGCCACTCGCCGTGATGCACCTGCTCGACGATCCCGAGCCCGTGCTGGGCAGCGGCCGCTCGGAGTTCGTCCGCGGAGGCTGCTGGTTCGCCCCGCTCGCCGTCGAGGAGAGCGCGGCCCCATGATTACGCTGCTCTCCACGTGGACGTTCGGCCTCGCCCTCGGGTTCGTCGCCCTCGGTGTGTTCGTCAGCTACCGGCTGTTCTCCTTTCCGGACATCACGACCGACGGGTCGTTCACGCTCGGCGCCGTCGTCGCGGCGGTGCTCCTGGTGGCCGGCGTCGATCCGGCGCTCGCCACCGTCGCGGGCATGGCCGCGGGGGCCTGTGCCGGCATGGCGACGGCGCTCATCCACGCGTTCCTCGGTGTCGAGCGGCTGCTCGCCGGCATCCTCGTGACGACGGCCCTGGCGAGCGTGAACCTCGTCGTGCTCGGACGCAGCAACGTGCCGCTCTCCGGCACCACCACCCTCTTCGACCGCGTGGAGGCGGCCGCCGGTCCGGCCATCACCCGGCTCACGGGCGGCGACACCGCCGTGGCGGGCGAGGCGGCGCGGATGCTCCTCGTGCTCGTGCTCGTGGCCGCGGCGAGCGCCGCGATCTACTGGTTTTTCCGCACGCAACTCGGCACGGCGATGCGGGCCGGCGGTGACACGCCGACGATGGCCCGGGCGCTCGGCCGCGACACGGGCCTGCTGACGGTGGCCGGCCTGGCTATCGCCAACGCGCTCACGGCGCTCGCGGGCGCCCTGATCGCCCAGTACCAGGGCTTCGCCGACGTGCAGATGGGTCTTGGCATGATCGTGTGGGGCATGGCCAGCGTGTTCCTCGGGGCCGCGCTCGTCGGCGCGGTGCGGCTCGGCGGCGCCCTCGTGGCCACGGTCGCGGGGAGCGTGTCCTTCCGGCTCCTCGTGGCCGCGGCCCTGCGGGCCGGTCTCGATCCCGACTGGCTCAAGGCCGCCACGGCCCTCGTCGTGCTCGCCGCCCTCGTCGCCCCGCGCTTCCTCGCCCGCCGCCGCCATGCTTGAACTCCGCTCCGCCACCGTCACCTTCTCCTCGCCGGGCGGGCCGCTCGTGCGGGCGGTCGCCGGCGTCTCGTTCGTGGTGCCGCCGGGACAATTCGTGGTCGTGATCGGCACCAACGGCTCGGGCAAGAGCACGATGCTCGGCGCCATCGCCGGCACCGTGCGGCTCGACTCCGGCTCGCTCCACATCGCGGGCCGCGACGTCACCGCCTGGAGCGAACACCGCCGCGCCGCCCTCGTCGGCCGCGTGTTCCAGGACCCGCGGGCCGGCACGGCCGGCAGCCTCACCGTGCTCGAGAACATCGCCGTGGCGGCCTGCCGCGGCCGCCTGCCGGGCCTCGGCTGGGCCACGAGCCGCCCGCTGCGGGCGGAGGCGGCCGCGCGGCTGGCGCGGATCGTGCCCGGCCTCGAGGCGCGGCTCGACCAGCCGATCGGCTCGCTCTCCGGCGGCCAGCGGCAGATCGTCACGCTCGTGATGGCGACCTGGCACCGACCCGAACTGCTCCTCCTCGACGAGCACACCGCTGCGCTCGACCCGGCCGCCGCCGACCGCGTGGTGCAGGCCACGGCCCGGATCGTGCGGGCCGAAAAGCTCACGGCCCTGATGGTCACCCACTCGCTCGCCCAGGCCGCGAGCCTCGGCGACCGGCTGCTGCTCGTCCATCGCGGCCGCATCGCCCTCGACGTCGAGGGGGCCGCGAAGCGGCGGCTCACGGCCGAGGACCTCGCCGACCGCTTCGACCGCCTGCGGCGTGCCGACCAGTTCGACGACGCCGCCGCCCGCACCCTCGCAGCGCTTTACATATAGATTTCGGTGCATTTGAAGCCTTTTGTAGCTCCGAGAGTTTGGGAAGGGGGTGCCCTCACCATGTCGCCGGGCTATGGAAGCAAGCGAAGGCATGGATGCCGGAGCGCCGCGGACATGCAGTGAACGAAGGCCCGGAGGGCCGGAGAGAACGTCCGGAGACGTGGTGAGGGCACCCCCGACCCGCGAACAACCAAATGCACCAACCCGGGAGCCATCCCATGCACACCCTGATGCCGTTCCTGCGTCGCGCGTTACCCACACTCCTCCTGCTCGGAGGTGCCTCCGCGTTGCTGTTGGCCACCGACCGCGCGGCGGCGAAGCGGTCGCTGCCCGCCGTCGCCGTGCTCCAGCAGGTGAGCACGGCCGTCCTCGACGATGCCGTCCGCGGCATGATCGAGGGGCTCGCCGAGAAGGGCTTCGTGGACGGCACAACCGTGACGATCCGCCGCTACAACGCCGAGGGCGACCTCGCCCAGGCCAATGCCATTGCCCGCGAGATCGCCGGCGGCGCCTTCGACCTCGCGCTCACCTCCAGCACGCCCTCGCTGCAGGCGCTGGCCACGGCCAACGAGCGCGGCCGGGTGCTGCACGTGTTCGCGGCGGTGGCCGACCCGTTCTCCGCCGGCGTGGGCCTCGACCGCCGCGACCCGCTCGTCCATCCGCGGCACCTCGTCGGCTACGGCAGCCTGGCCCCCGTGGACGCGACGTTCGGCATCCTGCAACGGATCAATCCGGGCGTGAAGAAAGTCGGCGTGGCCCACAATCCCTCCGAGAGCAACTCGCGGCGGTTCATGGAACTCGCCCGGGCGTCGTGCCGGGCCCGCGGCATCGAGATGCTGGAGGCGGCCGTCGAGAACTCGTCGGGTGTCATCGAGGCGATCCAGGCGACGATCTCCCGGGGGGCGGAGGTGATCTTCGTGCCGGGCGACACGACGGTGTCGAGCGTCATCGACTCGGTCGTCGCCACGGCCGCCAAGGTCGGGCTGCCCGTGTTCACGGTCGTGCCCGGCAAGCCCGACCGCGGCACGCTGTTCGACGTCGGCTTCGACTTCCGCGAGGTGGGCCTGCTCGCGGGCCGTACGGCGGCAGACCTGCTGGCGGGCGTTGATCCGGCGACGATCCCGATCGGCGAGACGGCCCGGGAGATCCCGCCGCGGCTGACGGTGAACCTCGCCGCCCCCGGCTACGACCGCTCCCGGTGGCGGGTCCCCGACGACCTGCTCGCCCAGGCCCGCGCGGTCGTGGAAGACCGCGGGCTTCGGGAGCAGCCGCAGGCCGTGCTGCAAGGCCCGTTCACCGAGCCGGAGCCCCGCTGATCGCGCGGCGGCTGGGATTGAGCAGGCTTCGTCCCGCGGGTACCCTGCCCGCGGATGCGGAACTCTTGGGATTCGGAACTCTTGGGAATGCCTCCCTCGTGACCATCGCGACCGCGTGCGTCGTGACCTTGGCCGCCGCAAGCAGCGGTCTGTACGTGCTCGCGTGGATTCTCGTCCATGCCTGGTCCGCGTGGCACCGCCGCCCCGGGCCGCCGGTCGCCGCCGGGGTGAGCGTGCTCAAGCCGCTGTGCGGCGCCGACGACGAACTGGAGCGCAACCTGCTCTCCTTCTTCCGCCTCGAGCACGAGCCGCTGCAGCTCGTCTTCGGCGCGGCCGACCCGGCCGACCCGGCGCTCGACGTCGTCCGTCGGCTCGCCCGCAGCCACCCACACCGCGACGTGCTCGTCGTCGTGGGCGCGGACGATTCGGCGGCCAGCCCCAAGGTCGGCGTGCTCGAGACTCTCTTGCCCCACGCGCGGCACGAGATCGTCCTCCTGTCCGACAGCAACGTCCGCGTCGCGCCCGACGAGGTCGGCCGCGTGCTCCCCTGCTTCGCCGATCCGCGGGTCGGCATGGTGCACCAACCCGTCGTCGGCGTGGGCGAGCAGACGCTGCCGGCCGCGCTCGAGAACCTCCACTACACCGAGTTCGCCGGGTTCCTCTCGATCGCCGCCACGGTGCTCTCCGGCCAGCACGCCGTGAACGCCAAGGGGCAGTGGGTGCGACGGGCGGCGCTGGCCGACATCGGCGACTTCGCGGGTGTCCGCGATCACGGGGCCGACGACTACATGCTCTCGCAGCTGGTCCTGGCCCGCGGCTGGCGGCTGCGGCTCGCCCCGGTGCCGGTGCGCACGGTGCAGGCGACCTGGTCGTGGCGGCAGCTCGCCCTCCGGCATCTGCGGCACTCCAGCCTGCGGCGCCGCATGGTGCCCTGGGCCTATCCGCTCGAACTGCTCCTCAATCCCGTCCCGTGGGCGCTGACGCTCGTCGCCACCGACCTTCCGGTGCTCGCGGCCCCGCTCGTCGTGCTGAAGATGGCGATCGAGGTTTCCGCTGCGGCCCTGCTCCGCGGCCGGCCGCTCGCCTGGCGTCACGTCGCCGCGATTCCCCTCAAGGACCTGCTCTATTTCGCCGGCTGGTTCGCGTCGTTCGCGGTGCGCACGGTCTCCTGGCGGGGCAAGACCTACGCCATCGGGCCGGGCGGCCGGCTGGAGCCCGTCGATCCGAACCCCGCCGTGGACTTCGCCGCCCGCACCGCGGCATGATTGGCTCCTGGAGCGGCGGTCTCCGACCGCCGAGATAGAGATCGCGGATTCGGCGGTCAGAGACCGCCGCTACAGGTCAGAATCGACAAGAATGGAGATTCGCCGATGCGTTCGCTTCTCGCACTCCTTGTGCTGCTTCCCGGCGTCGTGCTCGCGGCCGAGCCGCCGCTGCGGGTGGGGATGGAGCTGTCCTATCCGCCGTTCGAGATGACCGATCCGCAGGGCCGGCCGGCGGGCGTGAGCGTGAAGCTCGCCGAGGCGCTCGGCAAGCACCTCGGCCGCGAGGTCGTGATCGAGAACATCGCCTTCGACGGCCTCGTGCCGGCCCTCAAGACGCGGAAGATCGATTGCGTGATCTCGTCGATGACGGCCACGCCCGAACGCCGCAAGTCGATCGCCTTCTCGGAGCCGTACCTGAAGACCGGACTCGCGCTGCTGGTGGCGGCCCAGTCGCCGGTGCGGGCCGCCGCCGACCTCGACGCCCCCGGCCGCGTGGTGGCCGTGAAGAAGGGCACCACGGGCCATCAGTATGCGGCCACGAACCTCAAGCGGGCCCGCGTGCTCGTGCTCGACAAGGAAGCGGCGGCCGTGCTCGAAGTGGCACAGGGCAAGGCCGACGCCTTCATCTACGACTCGCTCTCCGTGTTCCAGAATCACCGTCGCCACCCGGAGCAGACCCGTGCCATCCTCGCCCCCTTTCGCGAGGAGACCTGGGCCATCGGACTGCGACTCGGCGACGACGACCTCCGGCACCGCGTCAACGCGTTCCTGGAGGCCTTCCGGGCGGAGGGGGGCTTCGAGCGGCTCGGCGACGAGTTCCTTGCGGAAGAGAAAGCCGTCTTCAAGGCCGAAGGACTGCCCTTCTACTTTTGAGCGATCGACGCATCCATTGACGGCCGCCCCGAGGCGGAAGTACTGTCGAGGTCATGACGCGGCGACTGCCCCACATCCTCGCGATCGTTCTGGCATGCGCGACCTTGCTGGCCGGCGTGCCGCTGATCACGGCCGCCGCGCCGCCCGATCCGCAGGCCGGGCCCAGCTTCGCTCCGCTGCCGTTCGACCCCGAGGGACTGTCCGAAGCCCGCGGCGAGACCGTCGAGGAAGAGCGGGAGAAGGAGCAGGAGAGCGGCGACGCGGAAATCGATCTGCTCCCCGGGCCATGGGGTGATGCCGTCCTCGACATGCGGCGCGGCGTCCTCGTGACGCTCGATTCTTACCAGGCGGCGACCGGCTCCTTCGCGTGGGGCCACTCCATCCGCGGACCTCCCGTCAGTTGAGCCGCCGCGCGGCCCCCTGATTCCGCGCGGCGATCGCTTGCCCGCCCGGTCCTCCCGGGCGCACCGTTCCCGCGGCGTCATCGTGACGCGTCGCGGAGCGCGATCACGCCCCACCGCTCTTGGTATCCGTATGTCCGCGCCCGCCTCCCGCGACGACGTCGCCCGTGTCATCGCCGACACGGCCCGACTCCTGCCCACGCAGGGTCCCATCGACGTGTTCGTCGCACAGAACATCCTCCACGGTTTCGAGGACCGGCCGTTCGAGACGGCGCTCGTCGAGGCGGCGCGTGTCTTCGGGACCGAGCCTTTCTTGCCCGAGGCCGTGTACCGCGAGGAACTAGCCCGCGGCCGGATTCACAGGGCCGACCTGGAGGCGGTGATCGACGCCGATCTCGGTGACGCGGGCCGCACGAAACTGGCGGGCGGACGGGTCACGCTCCACGCGTTGCATCTCGCGCTCCTCGAGCACCCCGTGCACCAGGAGGACGACGACGCCGTCCGCTGGACGCTCACCGAACGGCAGCCGTTCGCCACTCCGGACGCCCAAGACCTCTGGCATGCCTGCATGGAGGCGGTGTCGCTCTTCCGGCCGGCGCTGATCCACGCCCGACCTCCCGCCCGGCCCCGCGACCTGATCGTCGCCGCCGTGCCGACGCTCGACACCGACGAACTGGTGCATCCGCTGCTGATCCGCTTCTGCGCCGCCTTCGTCGACCAGGGCATCGCGGCCCGGGCCATGCCAGGCCGCGAACGCGGGCTGTTCGTGGCCGCGGCCCGCCTGCTCGCCTGGCGGTACGGGCCGACGGAGCCGTGGGCCGCACGCCTCCCAGCCGCGTTGGCCGCGGTCCACGGCCGCGATCCGCTGGACGTCGCCGTGGACGAACTGGCGACGCTCGGCGTGCCGGCGGGGAGTCGCGACGAGGTCGTCGCGCGCACGCTCCTCGCCCTGCGGGGCTGGGCAGGCATGATCCACCAGCTCGAACAACGGCCCGATCGGGCGCCGGTTCGCGCCGTGCCGGCACGGCTCGCCGACTTTGTCGCCCTCCGTCTGGTGATGGATCGCGTGGCCGCCCAATGGGCCGCCGGCCACTTCGGCCACGCCGGCGATCTGGCCGGCTTGTGGAGCGAACTGCGAGATCGCTATCCGCCGCATCGGGGGCCGGGCAGCGTGGCCCGCGCCTTCCTGCTCTGCCAGGTCGCGCAACTCGTGGGCCTGACCGGGGCCGACGTCCGTGGGCTGGCCGAGGACGATCTCGTGGAGTTCGAGCGGACGATCCAGCGGTTCGACGCGGTGACCCGCCGGCGACTCTTCCACCTCGCCTACGAGCGGCGGCACCGCGTCGTCACGCTCGACGCGTTGGCGGCCCACGACGCCGCGTCCCACGCGGCCCCGGGCTCTCGACCGGCGGCGCAGGCGGTGCTCTGCATGGACGACCGCTGCGAGTCGTTCCGCCGGCACCTCGAGGAACTCGGGCCGGCCGTCGAGACCTTCGGTGCGGCAGGGTTCTTCTTCGTGCCGATGTACTACCGCGGCGTCGACGACTGGCACGAGACGCCGCTGTGCCCGATCGTCATGCGGCCGCGGCACACCGTGTTCGAAGTTCCCGTGCAGGAGGCGGAAGGCCGTCATCGCCTGCGGCAGACGGTGCGGCGGGCGGTGGGCCGGGTGCTCGGCGGCCTCGCCTCGGGCAACCGCACGCTCGTCGTCGGTAGCCTGCTGGCCGCGGTGGGGGGTGCGATCGCGGCGGTGCCACTGGTGGCCCGCGTCGTGTTTCCGCGGTCCACCGGCAGGATGGCCACCACCACGGCGGCGCTCGGCAGCCAGCGGGTGGCGACGCGGCTCGTGCTGGAGCGGCATCACGACGCGCCCCTCCCCGATGGCACGCTGGCCGGCTTCTCCGTCGAGGAAATGGCCGACATCGTCCGCCGCCTGCTGGAGGACATCGGCCTCACGCACGGGTTCGCCCGGCTGGTGGCGATCCTCGGACATGGCTCGACGAGCCTCAACAACCCGCACGAAAGCGCCTATGACTGCGGCGCCTGCGGCGGCGGCAAGGGCGGCGCCAACGCCCGGGCCTTCGCCCTCATGGCGAACGACCCGCGGGTCCGCGGCATCCTCGCCGCCGGTGGCCTGTCGATTCCCGCCGACACGATCTTCATCGGCGGGATGCTCGACACCTGCTCCGACGCGATGGTCATCTACGACCGGGAAAAACTCCCGCCGAGCCACGCCGGCGACCTGGCCGCCTTCAGAGAGGCCTGCGAGGCGGCCCGGGCGGCCGACGCCCAGGAGCGCTGCCGGCGGTTCGACTCGGTGCCGCTCGACGTCGCACCCGACGAGGCCCTGCGGCGGGTCGAGGCCCGGGCGGCCGACCTCGCGCAGGTGCGTCCCGAACTCGGCCACGCCACCAACGCGTTGTGCATCATCGGCCGGCGCGGTCGCTCCCGCGGTCTGTTCCTCGACCGCCGGGCGTTTCTCGTGTCGTACGATCCCGGTGCCGACGCCACCGGCGAGATCCTCGCCCGCACGCTCGCGGCGGTGGGCCCGGTCGCCGCGGGCATCAACCTCGCCTACACGCTTTCGCGGATCGACCCGATCGGCTATGGCTGCGGCACGAAGCTGCCCCACAACATCACCGGGCTCGTCGGCGTCATGGACGGCCACGCCAGCGACCTGCGAACCGGGCTCCCGTGGCAGACGGTCGAGATTCACGAGCCGGTCCGCCTGCTCGTGGTCATCGACGCGCCGCCCGAGCGGATCCTGACCGCCATCGCCCGCGTGCCCGCCGTGCAGCGGCTGGTGTCGAACCAGTGGATACAACTGGCCGCCTGGCACCCGCCGGGCGCCGGCCTGTCCCAGTTCGCAGGCGACCGGTTCGTGCCGTACGTGCCCGAGTCGCACCGGCTCCCTGTGGTGCCGCGGTCCATCGACTGGTTCGGCGGCCAGCGGGGCCACCTGCCCCCGGTCCGCACGGCGGCGGCGCTCGTGGGAGGCCAGCCGTGAATCCGCTCCCGATCGCCATCGCCTCGCTGCAGCCGCGGATCCACGACGTCGTCGCCTGGCTCGTGATCGCCCAACTGGTCGCGCCCGCGGCGGCGCTCGCCGCGATCGGCATCCCGGCGCTCGTCGGGCGGCCGCTCACCGAGCGGCGGACGACGCGGACCGTCGGCGGGGGCTTCGCGATCGCGTTCCTCGCCGCCATCGTCATGCTCGCGGTTCTGGCCGGCCGTGGCTTCGCGCCGGAGATCGTCCGCCTCGGCACCTGGTTCACATTCGACCACCATGCGGCGACGATCGACCTCGTGGCCGACGGCCTCTCGGTGCCCTACGTCTGCTTCTCGACCGGGCTCTGCCTGCTGGTCAACGCCTTCGCCGGCAAGTACCTGCACCGCGAGCCCGGCTTCACCCGCTTCTTCGTGCTCCTCGCCGTGTTCGGCACCGGCATGAACCTCATGGTCCTGGCCGGGAGCTTCGACGTGCTGTTCGCCGGCTGGGAGCTGATCGGCATCTCGTCGACGTTGCTCATCGGCTTCTTCCACGAGCGGTCCAACGCCGTGCGGGCCGCGATCCGGGCGTTCGTCACGTATCGCATCTGCGACGTCGGTCTGCTGGCCGCGAGCGTCGTGGCGCACGCGGCCGTGGGCTCGGCCGACTTCGACCGGCTGTTTCACGGCGCCTGGCCGAACGCGGCCTGCCTCGTGCCGGCCTCGACGGCGACGATGCTCGCGTTGCTGCTGATCTTCGCGGCACTCGGCAAGACGGCGCAGGTGCCGTTCTCCGGCTGGCTGCCGCGGGCGATGGAGGGCCCGACGCCGTCGAGCGCCATCTTCTACGGGGCGCTGTCGATCCACGCCGGCGCCTACGTGCTGCTCCGCTGCGAACCGCTGCTTCAGGCGGCCCCGGCGGCGGGCTGGACGCTGATCGCCATCGGCGCCGCGACCGCAGCCCATGCCAACGCGATCGGCCGGGTACAGACCGACCTCAAGAGCATGCTGGCCTACGGCTCCATGGCGCAGGCCGGCCTGATCTTCGTGGAGATCGGCCTCGGCTGGCGGATCGTGCCGCTGGTGCACGTGGTCAGCCACGCCATCCTCCGCAGCCTCCAGATCCTGCGCTCGCCGTCGGCACTCCACGACCGCCACGCCCTGGCCGCCGCCCTCGGCGGCCAACCGGGCGCGGGCCGCTCCTTGCTCGACCGCCTCCCTGAATCCTGGCAGGCGGCGCTCTATCGGGTGGCCCTCGAGCGTGGCTACGAGGAGATGCTGCTGACACGGCTGGTCGTCGCACCGTTCCGCCGCCTCGTCGAGCGGATCGCCGCCGCGGAGCAGGCCTGGACCGACTGGCTGGGCGATCTGCGGCTGCGCGGCCCACGCGACCGGGAGCGGAAGTCATGAGCGACCTCACTCCCGAGACCCTGGTCCTCGTCGCGGGCGGCGCCGCGGTGGCTGCGCCGCTGGCAGCGGCGGCGGTCGTGCGGCTGGCCGACGGACGGTCCCCCGTCCGCCCGCCCACGGTCGCCGCGCTGGTCGTGGCCCTGGGAGCCGGCCTCGTGATCCTGGGCGTCTGGAGCGCGGCGCCGCGCACGATCGACTGCGGCGACCGGCTCGGTGGCGGCGCGGCCTTTCACGTTGACGGCGTCACCGCCGTCATGCTGCCGGTGGTGGCCACCTGCCTCCTGCTGGTGTTCGCGACCGCCCCGCAGCGCAGCCTCGTGCCGCGCACGACCGCCTGGTGCCTGGCCGGCGCGGCGGCGACGTTCGCCCTGTTTCTCACTGCCCACCCGCTGCTCATCGTGGCCCTCGTCGTGGCCGCGGCCGTGCCCGTGTGGCGGGCCACCCGCGACCATCCGGGCGGGCGGCCCGCGGCCCGTGTCTATGCGTTCGCGACGGGCACGAGCATCGCCTGCCTGGCCGCGGGCACGGCGATGATGCTCGTCGATCCGCCGTGGGAGGCGGGTTGCGGCTGGGTCGGCACGGCGGGGGGCTGGCTCGTGGCCGTCGCCATCCTCGTGCGTGAAGGGCTCTTCCCCTTCCACTTCTGGGTGCCGGCGCTGTTCGCCAACGCGCCCCTCCACGTCGCTCTCCTGGCGACGGTGCCGCAGGTGGGCAGCTACGCCGCCGTGCGGCTGCTGCTGGGCCACGCCGACGGCGTTGCCGACGAGCTCGTGGCCCTGGCGCAACTCGGACCGGTGACGGCCGTCTACGGCGCGGCGGTGGCGCTGGCACAGCGCGACCTGCGGCGGCTCATCGGCTACCTCGCCGTGAGCCAATCGGCGCTCGTGCTCGCGGGCCTCGCCGGCACGCTGCCGATGGAAGTGGCCGGGGGCTTGTGCGTGTGGATCGCCAGCGGCTTGTCGCTCACCGGCATCGGCATCGTCGCCGCGGCGCTCGAGGGTCGGGCGGGACCGCTGCGGCTCGACCTGCCGCAGGGCCGCTTCTGGGACGCGCCCGCCCTGGCGGCCTTCTTCCTGCTCTTCGGCCTGGCGGGCATCGGCCTGCCGGGCACGCTCTCGTTCGTGGCCGACGACCTGATCATCGCCGGCAGCCTCGCGGAGCACCTGCACGGCGGGATTCTCGTCATCCTGTCGACGGTCTTCGCCGGCATCGCCGTCGTCCGCGGCTGGTTCGGGATCTTCGGCGGTCCGACGACGGTCGACGCCCCGCGGCACGCGATCCTGCCCCGCGAGCGGATCGGCTTCTCGCTCTTGCTGGCAATCATCTTCGGGCTGGGGCTCGTGCCGCGGCCCCTCGTCCACACGCTCGAGCGGGCATGTGCCCCGCTGCTCCGCCACCACGACGCCCTTGCGCACGATCCACACACCCTGTCTCCGGGAGAGTCGACGCCATGACCGCCTCGAACCGTGTCACCGAACACGCGCCCGGCAGCGAATTACCCCGCGGCACGCCGGCCGGATTCGTGCGCTTCCTGCGCCCCGACCTGACGAGTGGCTTCTTCGTGTTTCTCATCGCCCTGCCGCTGTGCCTCGGCATCTCCCTGGCCAGCGGGTTTCCCCCCGTGGCCGGCGTGTTCACGGCGGTCGTGGGCGGACTGCTGACGACGTTCATCAGCAACTCGGAACTGACGATCAAGGGCCCCGCGGCCGGCCTGATCGTGATCGTGCTCGGCGCCATGCAGGCCTTCGGGTTCACCGGCGGCGCCGATCCCGCGGCCGACCTGGCCGCCTACCGCCTGACGCTCGCGGTGGTCTGCGTGGCGGGGCTGGTGCAGGTGGCGTTCGCGTTGCTGCGGTTCGGCGCATTGAGCGAGTTCTTCCCCACGGCCGTGGTGCACGGGATGCTCGCCTCCATCGGCCTGATCATCATGCTCAAGCAGCTCCCGGTGGTCTTCGGCCAGAAGGCGAGCGGCGAGCCGCTGGAACTGCTGCAGTCATTGCCGGAGAAGATCGCCCACCTCAACCCGCAGATCGCGATCATCGGCCTGGTCAGCCTGGCGATCCTGTTCGGGTTCCCGGTCGTCAAGCCGCGGCTCCGGCCGGCCTGGCTGCGGATGATTCCCGCACAGCTGCTCGTGCTCGCCGTGGCGGTGCCGCTAGGTATGTGGTTCGACCTCGCGCACGACCACACCTACTCCTTCCTCGGCCACGAGTACCGGATCGGCGAATCGTTCCTGGTGAGCGTGCCCGGGAACCTGGTGGCCGCGGTCACGACGCCCGACTTCTCCGCCTTCACGGCCGCGGCCACGCGGATGACCGCCATCTGGTGGGTGGCGCTGTTCGCGTTGGTGGGGAGCATCGAGTCGCTGCTCTCCGCCAAGGCCATCGACCTCGTCGATCCCTGGAAGCGGAAAACCACCATGGACCGCGACCTGCTCGCCGTGGGTGTGGCCAACGTGGCCGCCGGGGCGATCGGCGGCCTGCCGATGATCTCCGAGATCGTCCGCAGCAAGGCCAACATCGACAACGGCGCCCGCACGCGGTTCGCCGACATGTGGCATGCGGTCTTCCTCCTCGGCTTCGTCGCCCTCCTCCCGGGGCTGATCCACCGCATCCCGCTCTCGTCGCTGGCGGCGATGCTCGTGTACACGGGCTTCCGCCTCGCGTCGCCCCGCGAGTTCATCGACGTCTTCCGGATCGGCGCGGAGCAACTCGTGATCTTCGTCGTGACCATCGTCGGCGTGCTGGCGACCGACCTGCTCGTGGGCGTGGGCATCGGCGTGGCGGCCAAGTTCGCGATCCACGCCATCAACGGCGTGCCCCCCCGCGAGTTTTTCAAACCCTTCCTCGACGTGACGACCATCGACGACTCGACCGTGCAGATCGACGCCGGCGGGTCGGCGGTGTTTTCCAACTGGATTCCGTTCCGGCGGCAGATCGAGCAGTTGGGGCTCGTGCAGCGGAACAACGTGATCTTGAACCTCGCCGGCACCCGGCTCGTGGATGCCAACGTGATGGAGAAACTGCACGCGCTCCAGGGCGAGTTCACCCGGGCCGAACTCCGGCTCGACATCGTGGGGCTCGAAGGGCACAAGCCGTTGTCGCCTCACCCCCTCTCCGCCCGCCGCCGCCCCCTCTAGAGCGCATTCGACGTTGGTGTAGCACCCCGGCTCGGGGGCGGCAAAAGTCGCCGCTGCGCGGTCTTTCAGATTCTCGCTGTGGCCGCAGCGGCCACACGCTCGTCGAGCGTTCGCCGACCCCCTCACCTACCTCACCCAATCTGCCAACTCGTCGCTACAGCAAAAAGAAAAGCGCTGGAGCGGCGGTTAGAGACCGCCGCTCCAGATCGGGCCAATCGGCAGCGCGGCGCGGTTCGTCGTGGTATCCTCGCGACATGCCCCGCTGGCTCGCCCACATGATCGTCGTCGCCCTGCTCGTGGCGGGCATCGCCCTGGCCTTCGCCCGCGTCGGCTACGCGTGGAATTGGGCCGGGGTCTGGGAATACCGCGGGCTGCTCCTCCGCGGCTGGCTGACCACGGTCGGCGTGAGCCTGGCAGCCCTGGCGGTCAGCGTGATCGTGGGCGCGGCGGCGGCGCTGATGCTCCGCTCGGGCCGCCCGCTCCTGGAAGCCGCCGCGCGGGTCTATGTGGAGCTGATCCGCGGCACGCCCCTGCTCGTGCAGCTGCTGCTCGGCTTCTACGTCGTGGCCAGCGCCGTGGGCCTGGAAAACCGCTACGTGGCCGGTGTGCTCGTGCTCGCGCTCTTCGCCGGGGCGTACATGGCGGAGATCTTCCGCGGCGGGCTCGACGCGATCCCGCGCGCCCAGATCGACAGCGGCCGTGCCATCGGCCTGACGCCGGGCCAGATCCTCCGGCTCGTCGTCCTACCACAGGCCGTCCGGCTCGTGCTGCCCGCCGTGGCGGGCCAGCTCGTCTCGCTCGTCAAGGATTCGTCGCTGCTGTCGGTGATCGCGATCTCCGAGTTCACGCTCGCCGCCCAGGAGGTGAACTCGTTCACCTACTCGACGCTCGAGAGCTACCTGCCCCTGGCCATCGGCTACCTCGCCCTCACGCTGCCGCTCTCGGCGTTGGCCCGGCTGCTCGAACGGCACTTTCGCTACGAGACGGCATGAACCTCGCGATCGCAGGGCTGGTGCAGCGGTTCCCGGCGCCGGGCCGTCCCGGAGGCACGGCCACCGTCCTCGACGGGCTCGACCTGCGGACCGGCGAGATCGGGGCGCTCGTGCTCGTCGGGCCGTCGGGCGGCGGCAAGTCGACGCTCCTGCGGATCCTGGCCGGGCTCGACGTGCCGACCGCGGGAAGCGTGGCCTTCGACGGCGTGCCGCTGCCCCGCGACGAGGCGACGCTGCGCGGTTACCGGCGGACCGTGGGCACGGTCTTTCAGGCATACAACCTGTTTCCACACCTGACCGCCATGGAAAACCTGCTGCTCCCGCTGGTGCACGTGCACGGTCTGTCCCGCGCACAGGCAGCCGAACGCGTTCGCGAGCCGCTGGAGCGGTTTCAACTGGCCGCCCACGCCCACAAGCGGCCCGCGGAACTCTCCGGCGGCCAGAAGCAGCGGATCGCGATCCTCCGGGCCCTGGTCGTGCAGCCGCGCCGACTGCTCCTCGACGAGCCGACCTCGGCCCTCGATCCCGACATGAAGGCGGAAGTGCTGGAGATGATCGGTGAACTGCGGGCGGCCGGCACCGAGTTCATCCTCGTGACCCACGAGATGGCTTTCGCGCGTCGGGCCGCCGACGAAATCGCCTTCATCGCCGACGGCCGGGTGGCGTTCCACGGCAGCCCCGCCGAGTTCTTCGACAAGGCCGCCGACCCGCGGGTGCGCGGCTTCCTCTCCCGGACGCTCGGCATATGACCGCCATGACCACCACGACGGGCGATTTCCAAGGCGACACGAGCATGGCGGCCCTGCACGGCAGCCTCGTGGCCGATGCCGTGGCCATGCCGGTCCACTGGTACTACGACCGCGCCGCCCTCGACCGCGACTACCCGGCCCTCGCCGATCCGCAGACGCCGCTCGGCTACCTGGCGCCGCGCAACCCGCATCCCGACAGCATCCTCTGGCGGTCGCAGTGGACGCCCCCCGACGCCAAGCACGACATCCTCCGCGACCAGGCCCGGTTCTGGGGCGTGCGGGGCGTGCATTACCACCAGTTCCTGGCCGCCGGCGAGAACACGCTCAACTTCAGGCTCGCCGTCGAACTCTGCGCCCTGCTCCGGCGCGATCGCGACTACGATCCGGAACGCTGGCTCGAACGCTACGTCGCCTTCATGCTCGAGCCCGGCCGGCACCGCGACACCTACGTGGAGGAGTACCACCGCCACTTCTTCACGAACCTCGCCGCCGGCCGCAAGCCGATCAACAGCGGAGTCCGCGACGTGCACATCGGCGGCCTCGCCCAAGTGCCGGCCCTGGTCGCCGGTCTCGGCCCGCGGCATCCCGACCTGCGGCGGATCGTGCGGCTCCACGTCTCGCTGACGCACAAGGACGACGAGGTGCTCGCCGCCGCCGACGCGCTGGCCCGGATCCTCGTCCGCATCACCCGCGACGACCGGCCCGACGCCGACCGCGACCTGCGCACCGCCATCCTCGACGAGGCGAGCGACTGGATCTCGGCGGCGAAGGTCGCCGCCTGGGAAGCCCGGGCCGCTTCGGGCCCTCCGCCCTGCCCCGACCGGGCCGTGATCGGCGGGATGTTGAGCCCGGCGTGCTACATCGAAGACGCGTTTCCCGCGGCCCTTTTCCTGGCATGGCGGCATGCCGGCGACTTCGCGGCCGGCGTCCGGGCCAATGCCCTGTGCGGCGGCGACAACTGCCACCGCGGCGCCGTCGTCGGCAGCCTGCTGGCCGCGGGCTCATCGATTCCTCCCCCGTTGGTCGCAGGCCTGCGGGCGGGTGCTACGATTGCCGAGATCGCGCAGTCGTAACGATGCGCCCTCTTTTGCTTTCGAGATTCGTCCATGCAATCCACCGCCGTCCGTGCTCCCCGGGCCCCGCACCCGTTCGCCGACCTGTCCACGCCGCTCACGCCCACCCGCACCGTGCTGCTCACCGCCGATCCGGCCGCGGCCGACCCCGTCGCCGCCAAGCGGGCTGAACTGCGCCGCTACTTCCACCAGACCTGCGAGATCTACGACCGGCTCTTCGCCCTGATCCGCGACGACGCCTCCTACTATGTGCGGCACGAGCCGCTGCGACACCCGCTGATCTTCTATTACGCCCATCCGGCGGTGTTCTACGTCAACAAGCTGACGGCCGGCCGCTACATCCCCGAACGGCTCGACGCCCGACTCGAGGCGATGATGGCCGTGGGCGTGGACGAGATGTCCTGGGACGACCTCAACACGGCGCATTATGAATGGCCGTCCGTCGCCGCCGTCCGCCAGTATCGGGCGGCGCTGCGCGAACTGGTGGACGAGTTCATCCAAACGATGCCGCTCGAGCTGCCGATCGGCTGGAACTCGCCGGCGTGGTTGATCCTCATGGGGATCGAGCACGAGCGGATCCACCTCGAGACGTCGAGCGTGATCATGCGGCAGATGCCGCTCGACGAACTGCGGCACGGCGCCGCGCTGTCGGCCGAAGAGCAGCGGCTGTGGGGAGCCTGCGCGACGAGCGGTTCCGCCCCGGCCAACGAGTGGCTTCCCGTGCCCGGCCGCAAGGTCCGCCTCGGCAAGCGGCCCGACGACCACACCTACGGCTGGGACAACGAGTACGGCGTCGAGGAACACGACCTGCCCGCGTTCCACGCCGCGCGACAGCTCGTGTCCAACGCCGAGTTCCTGGCGTTCGTGGAGGCGGGCGGGTATCGCGACGAGTCCTTCTGGACCGAGGAAGGCCGCGGCTGGCTGCACTACACGCGGGCCGAGCATCCGAAGTTCTGGCTGCGGCGCGACGGCGGCTATTGGCAGCGGAACCTGCTCGACGAGCGGACGCTGCCGCTCGACTGGCCGGTCGAGGTGAACTGCCTGGAGGCCCAGGCCTACTGCTCGTGGCTGGCTACCGTGACGGGCGAGAACGTGCTCCTGCCGACCGAGGCCCACTGGCACGCCCTTCGGGACACCATTCCCGGCGACCAGCCGACCTGGGAACGGGCGCCTGGCAACGTCAACCTCGAGCATTTCGCCTCCAGCTGCCCGGTGAACGCCTTCCCGCAGGGCGCGTTCCGCGACATCGTGGGCAACGTCTGGCAGTGGACGCGGACGCCGATCATGCCCTTCAAGGGCTTCGAGATCCACCCGCTGTACGACGATTTTTCGGTGCCCACGTTCGACGGCCGTCACAACCTCATCGTCGGCGGCTCCTGGATCTCGACGGGCAACGAGGCGCTCGCCAGCGCCCGCTACGCGTTCCGGCGCCACTTCTTCCAGCATGCCGGCTTCCGCACGATCGTCGAGGAGCCGGGCAACGAGGCGGTGACGGCGGGCTCGCGGCTCTACGAGACCGACCAACTGGTGACGCAGTATCTGGATTTCCACTACTTCGACGGCGCCGCCAGCGGCGCCGAACCGCCGCTCGACGTGCCCAACTTCCCGCGGGCCTGCGTCGCGGCGACGATGCCGCACGTGCCGGCCGACCGGCGGCGGCGCTGCCTCGACATCGGCTGCTCCGTGGGGCGTTCGGCCCTCGAGTTCGCCCGGCACTTCGACCACGTCGACGCGCTCGACTTCTCGGCCCGGTTCATCCAGGCGGGCGTGCGGCTGCAGCAGGGCGACGAGGTGCTCTACGAGATTCCGACCGAGGGCGAACTGACCGTGTCCCGGGCCGTGTCGCTCGACCGCCTCGGCCTGGCCGCGACCGCCGGCCGCGTGCTCTTCATGCAGGGCGACGCCTGCAATCTCAAGGCTCTGTACACCGATTACGACCTCGTGTTCGCGGGCAACCTCGTCGACCGGCTCTATGACCCGGCGGCCTTCCTCCGGGACATCGGCCGGCGGGTGCTGCCCGGGGGGCTGCTCGTGCTCACCTCTCCCTACACGTGGCTCGAGGAATACACACCCAAGGACAAGTGGCTGGGCGGCCGCCGCGAGCACGGGGAACCGTTGCCGACACTCGCGGGGATCACCCGGGAACTCGCAGGCACGTTCACGCTCCTTCACCGCCAGGACGTCCCGTTCGTGATCCGGGAAACCGCCCGCAAACACCAGCACACGATCGCCGAAATGACCGTGTGGAGGCGTGCAGCGGAGGCATCTGCTACGCTTCAGCGCTGACCCACGGCGCCAGAGGAGCGGCGCGGTCGCAGCATTCCTCGTGAACTGACCTGCATGTCCGGCGGCATCGGCTTTGACCCCAGTCGTGAATGGCTCGGCATCGACGCGGTCGATCTGGCGGACCCGTTCCGCGTGCTCGGCCTGACGCCGACCGTGTCCGACCCGGCCGTCGTCACCGCCGCGGCCGGGCGGCTCCTCGAGCAACTCCACGGCGTCGATCCCGGCCCCTTCAAGCGGGCGCACGAGGCGCTCGTGCGGCGGATCGAGGCCTGCCGCGACGAGGTGCTCGCTGCCATCGCGGCCCGCACGCCGCGGTTCACCCCGCCTCCACCACCAGCCGGCTTGACGACGCCGCCTCTGGCGCCGGCGCCTTCGGCACCGTGGTCCCCGCCGTCGCCTCCACCGTTGCCATCGGGAATGATGCCGGACGAGCCCGTGTCGTCGCTGGCCCCTCCGGCCGAGGCTGACGTCATCCACGTGCGGCGATCGGCGCGAGTGCGGCGGAAGAGCCCGAGCGTCGTGCCGACCCTGCTGTCACTCATCGCCCTGGCCGCGGTCGGCGTCGCCGCGTACCGATTCTGGCCGCAGCCGGGGGCGACGCGGTCGCAGGGATCGTCGCCGGTGGCCGTCGTGCTTCCCCGGCCCGAGCAGCCGGCACCAGCACCTTCGCAGCCGCCAACGGCCGCCGCAGCAGCACCAGCGACGCAAGTGCCTCCAGTCGTGCCGCCGACCCCCATGCCGCCGGTCGCCCCGCCCAGCCTTCCGCCGACCATCGACACGCCGGCACCGGACTCGCAGCCGCAACCGTCCCCGGCCCCGTCCGAACTTCCACCCACGCCTCCGCAGCCCGATCCGCAGGCTCGCGCCCGCACGGCCGCGGCGATCGACAAGGCGCTGCGGGCCGCGTATGAAGCGATCCGCACCGGCGAGTTCGACACCGCGGATCGTCAGGTCGCCGCCGCCGCGAAACTGGCCAAGGAAGACGACCAGGCTCGCAGGGTCACCTCCTGGCTGCAGTTCACCCGCTACGCCCGGCAGGCGGCGGACTATCGCGAACAGGCGCTCGACGCTGCCAACGCGGGAGGTGATTACGACATCGGCAAGCAACGCATCGCGGTGGTCGAGTCCACGCCCGAGCGATTCGTCTACCACAAAGACGGCCGCAACGTGCGGATCAGCCCCCGCGCCAACGTTCCGCCGCCGATCGTGACGGCGATCCTCCGGGCTTGGTTCGCCGCCGCCGACCAACCGGGTAACCATGTGTTCCTGGGGACGTACCTTCTCGCCCGCAGCGAGCCGAACGCCCGCCTGGCTGCCGCGGAATGGAACCTCGCCGGGCAAAGGGGCGAGGATGTTTCCAATCTCGAGCCCCTGCTAAAAGACCCCATCATCCGCGCCGCGGCGGCCGAGTAGCCTGATCGCTTTGCACGCGTCGCGATTCACATCCCCACGGCACACAAGCCCCGGGCGGAAGCCCGGGGACACCGCGCCATACAAGCCCCGGGCGGAAGCCCGGGGACACCGGGATTTTGGGCGAAACCGTTCTGCATTGGGGGCGGGACGTCGCGCAACCCGGAGTCCCCCGGCTTCCGCCGGGGGCTTCCATCGGAATGACGCACGAGCCGTGCCGAACAGGATTTTTGGAAGGCTGCAGCGAACGTCCGGCGACGGGGCATGGGCAACCCCGTCGAGAACGCTTCAAAACGCCGCTTCCAGGATCGGCAGCAGCCGCGCCGGGTCGAGTTCGACGGGGTTGCCGCGCATGCTCGTGCCGCCGGAGTTTTCAGCGAGCCAGCCGAGGCGGTGGCGGGCGAGGCCGAGGTCCCGCAGCCGTCGGGGCACGGCCACTCGGTCACAGAGGGCCTCGATCCGCGTGGCGAAGGCGGCTGCCGCCTCCCGGTCGCCGGGCGAGGCGTCGGCGGCCACCGCCCGCTCGAGCGTGGCGAAGTCGCGCTCCGCGGCCGCCAGATTGACCCGCACGGCGACGGGCAGCAGCGTCGCGCAGGCCAGGCCATGGGGCGTGCCGCACTCGATGCCCAGCGCCGCCGCCACGCCGTGCGCCATGCCGAGGCCGGAGTTCGCCAGCGCGATGCCCGAGAGCAGCGCGGCGTGGGCCATGGCCGCCCGCGCACTCTCGTCGGCGGGATGCTCGACCGCCGTCGGCAACGCCGCCAGTGCCCGCGGCAGCGCCTCGATCGCCAACGCCCGCGGCACGGGCCGCGCGAACCGGCAGACGAACGATTCGACGAGCTGCGTGATCGCGTCCAGCCCCGACGCGGCGGTCGTGCCCCGGTCGCAGGTGAGCGTCAGCCGTGGATCGACGATCGCCACCCGCGGCACCATCAACGGGCTGCGCATGCTCTTCTTGAAGCCGCGGCGCGGGCAGGAGATGACGGCGTTGCGGGTCGCCTCGGCGCCGGTGCCGGCGGTGGTGGGCACGGCGACCACAGGCAGGGGAGGCACGTCGATGGTCAGGCCGCGCCCCACACCCTCGAGGCGATCGACCACCGCGGTGTCGAAGTCGGCCGCGTCGGGGGGCACGTTCGTCGCCAGCGCCGCGACGGCCTTCGCGAGGTCGATCGCCGCACCGCCGCCGACGGCGATCACCACGGCCTCGGCCCGGCCGTCCCGCGGCAGACCGGCGACCGCCGCCACAACCTGGTCGACCGTGGGCTCGCCGGCCGTCGTGGCCACCAGTCGCATGCCGAGGCCGAGATTCGCCAGGTCCGCCTCCAGCCGCTGCAGCAGGCCTGCCCTGACGAGGCTTCGCTGGCCGCCGACGAGCCACGCCGTCCGCCCCAGGCCGGCGGCGACGGCGGCGATCTCCGCCGCGCGGCCCGAACCGAACCGGATCGACGGCGGCACGGCGAGGTCGTAGGCGGGCAGCGACAGGCGTGATTCGGTGTCAGGCATGAACGGGCATGGACCGGCGAAACGCGTTCACCTACCCTAGCCGACTGTGGAACAAGTCGGCCCGAGCAGGATGCGCAGGCCATCGACCCAGGCACCCCTTGGCGTTTCCTGCCGTAACTTCCCCAGTCCGGCGGCCGACCGCAAGCCGCGCTTCGCCAGGCCGCCGTTCTCATGCCGCACGCCCACCGTTCCATCCTCATTCCCACCTGCCCGCATCCGGTCCGGGCCGCGATCCGCCCCCCGGGTTCGAAGAGCATCACCAACCGGGCCCTCGTCTGCGCGGGGCTGGCCCGTGGCGGCAGCCTGCTGACGGGGGTACTCGACAGCCAGGACACGCGGGTCATGGCGTCCGGACTGGCGGCGCTCGGCATCGGCATCGAGCCCGACTGGGCCGGCGGCACGATCCGCGTGACCGGCTGCGGCGGCGTGCCGCCGGCGACGGCGGCGGTCATCGACTGCGCGGCCAGCGGTACGACGATGCGGTTTCTCTCGGCGGTCTGCCCCCTGGGTCACGGCCGCTATCGGCTCGACGGCACCGCCCGGATGCGGCAGCGGCCGATCGGCGACCTCGTCGAAGCGCTCACCGCGCTGGGCATCGACGCCGTGGCCGAGAGCCCGGGCGGATGCCCGCCGGTGGCGATCCGCTCGACGGGCCTGCCGGGGGGCGTCGCCCACGTGCGGGGCGGAACGTCGAGCCAGTTCGCCAGCGGCCTGGCGCTCGCGGCTCCCTGCACGGCCCGCGGCATGCGGATCGAGTTCGAGGGTGAGCTGGTCTCCCTTCCTTACCTGGCGATGACGCGCCGCGTGATCGAGAGCTTCGGCGGCCGCTGCGAGGCCGACGGCGATCGCGTGTGGCGGATCGCCCCCACCGGATACACGGGCCGCGAATACGCGATCGAGCCCGACGCCTCCGCGGCGAGCTACTTCGTGGCGGCCGCGGCGATCACGGGGGGCAGCGTGCGGATCGAGGGCCTGTCCCGCGGCAGCATGCAGGGCGATGTCGGCTTCTGCGACGCGCTGGAGCGGATGGGCTGCACCGTCGAGTGGCGGGAGCCGGCAGGCGGCGGGGAAGGATCGGTCACCGTCAGCGGCCGGGCCGCCCACGGAATCGACATCGACATGAACGCGATCAGCGACACCGTGCCCACGCTCGCCGTGACGGCCCTGTTCGCCGCTGGATCGACGTCGATCCGCAACGTGGCCCACATCCGCGACAAGGAGACCGACCGGATCGGCGACTTCGTCCGCGAGCTGCGGAAACTCGGCGCCGAGGTCCACGAGCAGCACGACGGGTTGACGATCGTGCCCGGAGCCTTGCACGCCGCGAGCCTGGCGACCTACGACGATCATCGCATGGCGATGAGCCTCGCCCTGGCGGGGCTGCGGGTGCCCGGTGTGCGGATCGAGGATCCGGACTGCGTCGGCAAGACGTTTCCCGATTACTGGGAGCGGCTGGCCGGCGTCACCGGCATGCCCTTCGTCCCCGCAGGCTGACACTTTCGTCAGCGGGCGGCCTGCTCCAGCACGATCGCCGCCTGCTCGAGAAGCCGATCGACGGCTGCGTCCCGCTCGCCGCGTTCCAGTCCAGCCGCGACCGCCCGGCCGAGGGCCGGATCGGCAGCCACGAACCCACCGCCGCAATGCTGGCAGTACACCTGGCGACCGAGGAGCATGACGCCGATCCGCAGCGTACGACCGCAGACCGGGCAAGGCTGGTGGTAGCAGACGTCGTGAACCATGGATGCGACCGTCGAAGCGGATCCCGGCCGGGGCGACCTCCGCCCCGATTTGGCGTCAGTCTACGCACCTCCGCCACGGCGGGCAATCGCGGCGCCCGTCGCGCCGGGAGGTCTCCGCCCGACCGACCGGATGATTTCCCCAATTCCCCGACTCGGCTAGACTGGACTCGGGGTAAGTGGTTTCCCGGCTGCGGCTGGAGAAAATCGCGCACGAATCGAGAAGCGGAATGCTGCAACGGCCATGGTTCACCCCGATCGTGGTGGTCTTCTGGTGCTTGACCAGCGGCTGGCTGCTGGTGGAAAAGATTCTGCCGTCGTTGTCGCCCGGGTCGCCCCCCGGCTACCAGGCGATGTACACGTCGGATACGGGCCTGATTCCCGTCGCCTGGACGGTGCAATGGGATGACCGTCCACTGGGATGGGCGATCGCCGAAAGCCAGCGCACCGCCCTGGGCGGGCTGCTCGTCGACAGCCGGATGCATTTCGATCGGCTCCCGCTCGACGAGATCATGCCCGCATGGACGTCGCTGTTGGTCCGCAAGGCGTTGCCCAAGGATGGCCTGACCTTCGACGCCCGGGGGCGGCTCGCCATCGACGCCGCCGGCGACCTGCGCTCTTTCATGTCGATCGTGAACGTGCCCGGCTCGAGCGAGCAGGTGCTGCTCAATGGCACGGTCGATTCCGGCTCCGTGCGGGTCCACGTCCAGGCCGGCGAGATGCGGTACGAGACCACCCGCCACTTGCCCGACGAGATGATGATCGGCGACGAACTGTCTCCGCAGGCGACGATGCCCGGCCTGTATGAGGGCCGGCGCTGGACCGTGCCGGTTTACAGCCCGCTGCGGGCGGGGAGTTCGCCTCTCGAGATCCTCCATGCGGAGGTCGGGCCCGAGGAGACGATCTATTGGGAGGGCCGGCTGGTCCGCGTGCACCCCGTCGCCTATCGGGAGGATCCGGCCAGCCACCGCGAGCCCCGCAGCCGTCTGTGGGTCGATCGCACGGGGCGTGTGCTGCGGCAGGAGGCCACGCTGCTCGGCTCCAAGCTGTCGTTCGTCCGGCGTTCCGACGAGGCGGCCGCACAGCTCGCCGCCACGCTGGCGGAAGAGAGCCGCGGGCCCGGCGAACAGCCGCCCTCCACGGAGGCTGTCCCGTGATCGAGTTCGACCACGTCACCCGCACGTACGCCACGAAGACGGCGGTTGCCGATCTGTCGTTGGCCATTCCCCGCGGCGAACTGTTCGCGCTCCTGGGCCCGAACGGCGCCGGCAAGACGACCACGATCCGGATGCTCGTCGGCCTGCTGCGGCCGTCGCGCGGGGCGGTGCGGGTCTGCGGCTACGACGTCGTCAAGGATCCGCGGCACGCGCACCTGCACATCGGCTACGTCCCCGACGAACCCTGCCTGTACGACAAGCTGACGGGCCGCGAGTTCCTCTGGTTCATCGCCGACATGTTCGGCATGCCGCGGCACCTCGCCAGCCAGCGCATCGACCGCGAGATCGAGCACTTCGAGCTCGGTGAGTTCGCCGACGACCTTTCGGAAAGCTATTCCCTGGGCATGAAGCAGCGGCTCGTGTTCGCCGCCTCGCTGCTCCACGACCCCGACGTGCTCGTGCTCGACGAACCGATGGTGGGGCTCGATCCGCGGAGCGTGCGGATCGTGAAGGACCTGCTCCAGCAACGAACCCGCGAGGGCATGACCGTGTTCATGTCCACCCACACGCTGGCCATGGCCGAGGAGATGGCCGACCGCATCGGCATCATGGTCCGCAGCCAGCTGCGGTTCCTGGGGACCGTGACGGAACTGCGGGAGCAGATGGCCCTGGAGAGCACGAGCCTCGAGCAGCTCTACCTGCGGCTCACGTCGCCGCTGGCCGGCCGGCACGAGCGGGGGGCCGAGCCGTGAGCGGCCACAGCCCGGTGGCAGCGGTCCGGCTCCTGGGGATCGAGGAGGAGGCCCGCCACTTCCTGCACCTCCGGGCGACGGTCGCCTGGGAAACCCTGCGCTCGATGTTCGCCTTCGCGCGACTGCGGCTGAGCCTCGTCGTGCTCCTGAGCGCGATGTTCTGGGCCTCCCTCTACGGCCTGTTTCTCGAAGCCTTCACGTTCCTGTCCGCCCTCCACGCCGACGTCGTGTCGCTGCTGTTCAACGCCTTCTTCTCGTCGTTGATGGTGATGCTCGTGTTCTCGACGGGCATCCTGCTGTACGGCGGCATGTATTGCTCGACCGAGGCCCGGCTCCTGCTCACCCTGCCGGTCCGGTCGGAGACGATCTTCGGCCACAAGTTTCAGGAGGCCCTGTGGTTTTCGAGCTGGGGCTTCGTCCTCCTGGGCAGCCCGATGCTCGTCGCCTACGGCGTCGAGCGGGAGGCCGCCTGGCCGTACTTCGTCCTCCTGCTCCCCTTCATGATCGCCTTCGTCGTCATTCCGGCCGCGATCGGCTGCATGGCCTGCATGGCGATGGTCGCCTGGCTGCCGCGGCTGCGGGTGCACGCGCTGTCGCTGGCGGCGACAGCGGTCGGCGCGGTCGCGATCTGGACCGGATGGTCGATACTCTCGCCGGGCCGGATCGACACGATGTCGGCCGCCTGGTTCGAGCAGACGTTCGCCCGCCTGGCGATCACCGAGCAGAAACTGTTTCCGAGCTGGTGGCTGTCGAGCGGCCTGATGGAGGCCGCCAACGTGGGTCGCGGCCCCGGTGGCTCGCTGGCCCCGATCCTGGAATCGCTGAAGTTTCTCGCCCTGCTGGTCGCCAACGGGATGCTGCTCCACCTGATGGCCGGTTGGCTCGCCCGCATCGCCTACCGGCGCGGCTACAGCCAGCTCTTCAGCGAGACGCCGCAACGCCGCCAGCGGCCGATCGGCTGGTTCGACCAGGCGCTCGTCAACATGGGCTCGGCGGCGGGCCGGCCGCTGCGGCTGCTGCTCGTGAAGGATCTGCGGCTGTTCCGCCGCGACATTTCGCAGTGGTCGCAGTTTCTCATCTTCTTCGGCCTGCTCGGCCTGTATTTCCTCAACCTGCGGTCGTTCGTCTACAACAACTCCTACGCCTCGATGATCGGCTTTTTGAACCTGGCGGTCGTGGGGCTCATCCTCTCGACGTTCACCACCCGGTTCGTGTATCCGATGATCAGCCTCGAGGGCCGCCGGTTCTGGATTCTCGGCCTGCTGCCGGTGCACCGCGACCAGATCGTGTGGTCGAAGTTCCTGTTTTCGTTCGTCGGGGGTGTGATTCCCTGCTCCGTCCTGGTGATGCTCAGCGACTGGATGCTCGGCCTGCCCGTGCCCCTGTTGCTCGTCCACGAGTTCTGCTGCGTCGTGCTCTGCCTGGGGCTCTCAGGAATCGCCGTCGGCCTGGGGGCCCGCATGCCCGAACTGCGGGAGTCGTCCCCCGCGAAGATCTCCTCGGGGTTCGGCGGCACGCTGAGCCTGGTGATCAGCTCGCTGTTCATCATGCTGGTGGTCATCATCGCGGCCCTCCCGGCCCATCTTTTCCTCCTCAGCCACGCGCTCGGGCCCACCGCCGTGGCTTCCAAGGGGCTGCTGGCCTGGGCCGCCGGGACGGGCGGCATGGCCGTCAGCCTTGCCCTCATCGCCCTGCTGGGGCTCGCCGCAACCGCGGTGCCGCTCTCGATGGGGCTGCGGGCGTTCCGCCACCTCGAGCCCTGACCCGGACCTCGGTTAACGGGACGGGCCGGCTGCGGTTCCCTTCCCAGAGCGATCCTCGTTCTACTAAAGCGACCAGTTGGCGGTTTGCGTGAGGTAGGCGAGGGGGTCGGCGAACGCTCGAGGAGCGTGGGGCGTATCCTCGCCCCAGCGACGAGACTTTTGCCGCCCCCGAGCCGGTGCTTATACGAATGTCGAATCGGCTCGAGCTCAGGTACGGTGCAGCATGACCTCCCAGGCGTCCCGCCACTCTCACGTCGCCCCGCGCATCGGCGCCGTTCGCTATCTGAACACGAAGCCGCTCGTGCACGGCCTCGCGGGCCGAGGCGTCGGCGTGCGATTCGACCTTCCCAGCCGGCTTGCCGATCAGCTCGCCGCCGGCCACCTCGACATCGCCCTGATTCCCGTGATCGAACTTTTCCGCCAAGCCGACCACCGGATCGTGTCCGACGCCTGCATCGGCTGCCGCGGCCCGGTGATGAGCGTGAAGCTGTTCTTTCGCACACCCCCGAGCCGCGTGACGACCCTGGCGATCGACGAGGGCTCACGGACCAGCGCGGCGCTCGCCCGCATCCTGCTCGCGGAACGCTTCGGCGTCCGGCCGTCCATCGAGCCCCTGCCGATCGACGCCGGCCTGGGCGACACACGGGCCGACGCGGTGCTGCTCATCGGCGACCGGGCCCTCGATCGCGGCACGGGAGCCGGGCCGACCGCGGCGCGATCCTTCCAGTTGGCCTGGGACCTCGGCGACGAATGGTGTCGCTGGACCGGCCTGCCGTTCGTGTTCGCCGTCTGGGCGGCTCGCCAGGGCGTCGACACGCGAACCATCGAGCCCGTGCTCAACGCCGCCCGCGACGCCGGCCGGGCCAATCTCGCGGCGATCGCCGCCGCCGAGGCGGCCGCGCACGGTCTCACCGTGCCGCAATGCCTTGGCTACTTGCGTGACAATCTGCACTACGAACTCGGTCCCCGCGAGCACGAAGCCCTCTCGCGATTCCGCGGGCTGGCGGCCACAATGGGCCTGCTCGGCGAACCGTCAGCCCCCGCGGGCGGCCGCCTGCGGACGGCGAACGCATCCTGATCGGCGGGGCACGGACCGGACCATGGAGCGACCAGTCAAAGACATTCTCGACGACACGGTCGCCGGTGAGCGGCTCGCGGCGCACGACGCGGTCCGGCTGCTCGAGTCCCACGACCTGGCGGCGATCGGGCGGGCGGCGGACGCCGTCAGCCGACGGCTTCATCCGGAGCCCTATCGCACCTACAACATCGACCGCAACATCAACTACACGAACGTCTGCTCGGCGGTCTGCGACTTCTGTGCGTTCTATCGCGGCCCGAAATCCCCCGAGGGCTACATCCTCGACCGCGACGTGCTGCTGCGGAAAATCGAAGAGACCGTGGCCGTCGGCGGCGACCAGATCCTGCTCCAGGGCGGCATGCATCCCACGCTGCCGCTGGAGTGGTACGAGGAGATGCTCGGCGACATCAAGGATCGCTTTCCCGCGGTCAACGTCCACGGCTTTTCGCCCCCCGAGATCCACCACCTCACGAAGGTGTCGAAGCGGCCGTTGCGCGAGGTGCTCGAGCGTCTCGCCCGTGCCGGGCTCGGCTCGCTGCCCGGAGGCGGCGGGGAGATTCTCGTCGACCGTGTCCGCAAGGCGATCACGCGAGGCAAGGCGCTGACCGACGACTGGCTGGAGGTGAACCGGGAGTGGCACCTGCTCGGTGGGCGGAGCACGGCGACGATGATGTACGGCCACGTGGAGACGCTCGCAGAGCGGGTCGAGCACCTCGATCACCTGCGGCGGCTGCAGGACGAGACCGGTGGGTTCACGGCCTTCATCTGCTGGTCGTTCCAGCCGGACAACACCGAGATGGCCGACATCCCTCCGGCCGGTGCCTTCGAGTACCTGAAGACGCAGGCCGTCGCCCGGCTGTACCTCGACAACTTCCCCAACATCCAGTCGAGTTGGGTGACCCAAGGCCGGGAGATCGGCCAACTGGCGTTGCTCTTCGGCGCCAATGACATGGGCAGCCTGATGCTCGAGGAGAACGTCGTCAGCGCGGCCGGCACCGTGCACCACCTGACGCTGGAGCAGATCCGCTCGGCGATTTCCGAACTGGGCTGGATTCCGCGGCGGCGAAACGTGTTCTACGACATCTTCGACGACGATCCGCCGCCCGCGTCCACGACCGCCCGCGCCGCGCAACTGCCCGTGCTGGCCACGGCGCCGTGACGCCGTCGACCGAAACCGTGCTCCGCGCCCGGCATGTGCTGCCCGGCCATGGGCCGGCCATCGAGAACGGCTGGATCCGCATCGTCCGCGGTCGGATCGTGGCCCTCGGAACTGGCCGTCCGGGCGGGGCCGCGATCGACCTCGGCGACGCCGTGATTCTGCCGGGGCTCGTGAACGCCCACACGCACCTCGAGTTTTCCGGCTGCGACCGCCCATTCGACGCTGCGGGTGGCCTGCCGGCCTGGATTCGTCGCGTCGTCGACTGGCGGCGGGAACGCGATGCGACCGGTGACGCCGCGGCGTTGAAGGCCGCGGCGATCCACGCCGGCCTGCGCGAGTGCGCCGCGCGCGGCGTGACCACGGTGGGCGAGATCGCGACGGCTCCGGCGACCATTTTGCCGGCCGGGGCGTCACCGCGGCTCCGGGTGTTCCGCGAGGCGATCGGACTTTCCCCCGCGACGATCGACGTGGCTTCCCGCAGCCTGGCCCGCGATCTCGACCGGCTCTCCGCGCACGGGCTCGCGCCGGGCATTTCGCCCCACGCGCCCTACACGGTGGCCGCGCCGCTTGCGGCCCGGCTGGCCCGCGAGATCGCCCGCCGCCGGCTGCCCGTGGCGATGCACCTCGCCGAAAGCCTGGAGGAAGCGGAGTTGCTCGCCACCAGCGGCGGCCCGCTGCGGCGGATGCTCGAGGACCTGGGCGCCTGGCAGGCCGAGGCGCCTCCACGGCTCCTGACCGCGGCCGAGTGGATCACCCGGCTGGCCCGCGCACCCCGCGGCATCGTCGTGCACGGCACGCATCTGCCGGCGGATGCCGACGCCCTCGCGCGACTCGCCCGCCACCGCGACCGGCTGTGCGTGGCCGTCTGCCCGCGGACGACGCGATCGCTCTCCGGAAGGCTGCCGCCCGTCGCCGCGTTTCGTGACGCCGGCGTTCGCGTGGCGCTCGGCACCGACGGCCGTGGCTCCAATCCCGACCTCTCGATCCTCGCCGAGTGCCGCACGCTCGTCGATGCGGGCCTCGTGAGCCCCGGCGAAGCGGTCGCCATGGCGACCGAGCACGGCGCCTGGGCCCTCGGCTTCGAACGCGTGGCCGGCCGTCTCGCCTCTGGCCGTCCGGCCGATCTCGTCGTTCTCCGCCCCGCGTCGGCCCACCGCGACCCGCACGACGCCGCCCTCGACCCCGCGACCACGATCGTCGCCACGCTCCGCGCCGGCCGCGTCATCGCGGGCAGGCTGGATTCGGCCGCTGCTTGAACTGTGAGCGTCAGAAGCGGAAGGGGGTGCCCATGCCCCGGGAGTCGGCGTATCTGACCAGCGGAGCCATGGTATGGCGAAGCGCAGGCAGATCCGAGTGAGCGGAGGCCCGGAGGGCCGTAGCGAACGTCCGGCGATGGGGCATGGGCACCCCCGCCCCACCACCACTGGCTGACCAGCCCGACTCTACAGCCTGCAGTTCGCGATCTGCGTCTCGATGACCGCCGACGCGCCGATCGCCTCGAGCCGCTCCATGATGGCGTGGGCCTCGCCCCGCCTCACCATGGCCCGCACGGCACACCACTCGGCGTCCTCGAGCTGCATGATCGTGGGCGAATTGAAGCCCGGGGTGATCTTCTCGGCCTCGGCCAGCCGCGTGCGGGGCACGTTGTATTCGAGCAGCGACCAGCTGCGGGCGATCACGATCCCCTCCAGGCGGCGCACGATCCGGTCGGCGAGGGCCTGGTCGATGCAGCGCTGGTTCTGCACGAGCACCGTCTCGTAGCGGCCGATCTCGGCGAGGACGCGAAGCCGGTTGGCGGCCAGCGTGCTGCCGGTCTCGACGAGGTCCACGATCGCGTCGGCCACGCCGAGGGCGATCATCACCTCGACGCTGCCGGAGAGCTCGACGAAGTGGGCGTCGACGCCGCGCTCGGCGAGCCACTGCCGGGTGACCCGCGGAAAACTCGTGGCGATCCGCCGGCCGGCGAGCTGCCGCGGATCGGTGACGGGCGAGTCGTCGGCCACACACATCGCCAGCCGGCAGGAGCCGACGCCGAGGTCGAGCCGATGGACGAGCTCCGCGCCGCTTTCGGCGACGAGGTCGGCACCGGTGATGCCCAGGTCGATCGCCCCTTCCGCGGTGAGCACGGGGATATCGTCGGTCCGCAGGAAGGTGACCTCGACCGGCATGTCCTTGCAGCGGGCGAACAGACTGCGCTCGGTTCGCCGGAAGGCGAGGCCGGCGTCGGAGAGCAGATGGGCCGACAGTTCGGCGAGCCGCCCCTTGCTCGGCACACCGATCCGCAGCAGTCGCTGGCTTGTGTCGCTCATGTCGTTCCTTCCTTCGCCCCGCCACCGGCACGGGCGGCCTTCTCGTCCAGGCCCGACACGCCGAAGCGGCGGGCGAGTTCATCCTCGACGGCGGCCAGCGACAGATCGCGGGCGGCGAGCAGGACGAGCGTGTGGTAGATCAAATCGGCGGCCTCGGCCACGACGCGATCGTCGGTCTCGCCGCCGGCGGCCTGCACGAGTTCGCCGGCCTCCTCGGTCACCTTGGCGCCGATTTTCGGCACCCCGCCGGCGAGGAGCCGGGCAGTGTAGGATTTTTCCGGCGCGTCGCCCTTGCGCGACGCGACCACCCGCTCGAGGGCCTCGAGCACCTCGCCGCGACGCATCGATGACTGACGATCGGACACCGGTCCAGCCCTCGCCGGATCCCGTCGACCGGCCGGCAACGCTCCGGCCGTCGGCGACGGACGCCACAACTCTAGCACGGCCCTCGGGCAGCCCGGCTCCCCGGCCCGAACTGGCGGCGGATTGCTGGTTTCTGTCGGGCCCCACGGCCTCCGGCAAGTCGGCGCTCGGTGTCTCTCTGGCCCGCGAACTCCGGGCGGAAATCGTGAGCGTCGATTCGATGGCCGTGTACCGCGGCCTCGACGTGGGCACGGCCAAGCCCACGGCCGAGCAGCGCCGGGCGGTGCCCCACCACCTGCTCGACGTCGTCTCGCCGGCCGAGCCCTACAGCGTCGCCCGCTGGCTGGCGGACGCGGCGGCCGCGATCGCCGACTGCCGCCGCCGCGGCCGAAACATCCTCTTCGTGGGCGGCACGCCGCTCTACCTGCGGGCCCTGCGGGACGGCCTGGCGGACTTGCCGGGCGAGGATCCAGACCTGCGGCGGCGGCTGGCTGCCGAGGCCGCCGCTCACGGCTCGGCCCACCTCCACGCCCGGCTCGCGGCCGTCGATCCAGCCTCGGCCGCCCGGCTCCACCCCAACGACCTGAAGCGGATCATCCGGGCCCTGGAGGTGGAGCACCTGTCGGGCCACCCCCTTTCCCAGGCCTTCTCCCCGGAGCCGCATCCCGTCTTCGAGCGGCAGTTCTTCGTTCTCGACCTGCCGCGGCCGGTGCTCTACGAGCGGATCGACCGCCGCGTGGAGCGGATGTTCGCCGAGGGCATCGTGGAGGAGACGCGGGCGGCTCTCGCGGCCCCCGGCGGCCTCGGCCCCACGGCGGCCCAGGCCGCCGGCTATGCCGAGGTGGCCGACCTGCTCGCCGGCGGCATCGACCGGGCCGAGGCGATCCGCCGCACCCAGCAGCGGACACGGCAACTCGCGAAGCGCCAGCTCACCTGGCTGCGAAGTTTCGAAAAGGCGAAATTGATTTCGGCATGACGGGTGACGGAAACCCGGAATCGTAGGTGAATGGATTCGACGGTCAGAGACCGCCGCTCCAGGCGGGCTGTGGCACCATGCGGGGAGGCGCGGGGTTGCCCATGCCCCAAGAGCCGGCGTAGGCGGCCAGCGCAGACAGGATGTCGGAGCGCAGACGCCTTCGAGAGAGCGAAGGCCCGGAGGGCCGCAGCGAAAGTCCGGCGACGGGGTACGGGCCACCCCTCGCAGCGGCGTCATTGCCGCTCGCCACAGTAGGACCTGGCCCGCGACGGGCCAAGATCGTCCGAAAAAAGCGGTGCTTCCTGCGGTCGATCCCGTGGACAAAGGCCATGGATGGCTTTGTCCACGGGAAGCAAATGCCTCGTCTTGGACTCGAACCAAGAACCCTCTGATTAAGAGTCAGATGCTCTGA
>JBIKND010000252.1:0-4138 GCA_044358905.1 Pirellulales bacterium
CTGGTATCGCCGGGGCACCATCTCCCAGGAAATGGCGGCCAGCGTCGCCGGTCTGGACCGCACCGATTTCCTGCTGGCCCTTGCCCGCCACGGCGAGGATTCGTTCCGGGTCGATCTCGACGCACTCGCCGACGAAATCGACGATGGCTGAGGTGTGCGTCGTCAATGCCTCGCCGCTCATCTTTCTCAGTCGAGGCGGGCACCTGCCTCTGCTGCGCATCGTGGCAGCGCGGGCCTTGGTTCCGCATGCCGTAGCCGAGGAACTCAGAGCCCGCGGAGCCGACGACATCACGGCCGGTCAGCTGGATGCGCACCCGTGGCTGGCAATCATGGAGCCATCACAGCCACCGGCGGTGATCACGCAATGGGGGCTGGGGCCTGGTGAGAGCGCGGTGTTGGCTGATGCGTTGAAACTGCCAGGCAGTCGTGCGGTCATCGACGACTTGGCCGGCCGCAAATGTGCGGCGGCCTTCGGCGTACCTTTCATCGGCACCTTGGGGATCGTGCTGCTCGCTCGCCGGAAGGGCGTTATTCCGGCGGCGCGGCCTGTGATGGAAGATCTTCTCCGGGGCGGCATGTTCTTGTCCCGACCGACGCTTGATCGCGCCTTGGCGCTCGTCGGCAAATAGCGAGCGAAGGCCCACCGGCTTGCCGTTGGCGATCTTGATCCCCGGCGCATCTCCGAGAGGTTTTCCACGTCGGGCTTCACGCCCACCGCCGCGGCGAGCAGGTCGCCGACCTCGATCCGGCCGTCTTCTACCGTGCGGCCATGGCGGGAAGAAATGCTACCGCTTCTGGAACCGCTCGGGGATCACGAAATCCTCGGTCGGGCTGCCGTCGGGCTCGGGGATCAGTTCCAGCGTCTCGATCAGGGGGATGTCGATGTCGTCTTTCTCGATCAGGGCCGAGAGCGTCTTGGGGGAGATTTTCTTGAGGTTCGGGAGCGAAAGCGGGCCCTTGCGCGTGGCGAGCGCCTTGGCGATGGCGACGGAGTCGGGGGATTCGAAGGCGGTGATGCCGGACATGATGCCCCACGACAACTCTGCCCACACCGGTGCGGTCGCCGGAGTCAGCGGGCTCCTTGCGAAAGACTCTTCTTGTAGCCGCTCTGAGAACTGGAGGAGTTTTGCCTTGCTCTTCGCGAGCGCCTGTGCCGCGTCGGGGTCGAGTACGGCAAGGCCGCAGAGGTCAAGGCATTGCGTTTCGCACGCCGCGATTGCTCGAGCGGCATCCACATCGAGCGTCGCGAGACCGTTAAGCCCCAAGTTGACGCCCTTGAACCGGGCGATCGCCGTGGTTGCGGCGGCATCGAGACTGGTAAGGCCGTGAAGGTACAGTTCTGCTCCAGGGAAGGCTGCGAGTGCCGCGGCCGTGTCGGCGTCGAGCGTGGTGAGACCGTTGAGGTGCAGACCATGGCCCTTGAACGCGGCGAGTGCCGTGGCGGCATCGGCGTCGATCGCTGTCAGGCCGTTGAGACGCAGCTCTCCGTTGCAAAACCGCTGGGAAGCTTTGAACCGTGCAAGAGCTGCGGCGGTGGAGGCGTCGATAGTCTTCAGCCCGTCGAGGTAAAGGACACCGAACCGCGGGTTGGCGTCGTCGCCCTGAAACGTCGCGAGCGCCGCCGCCGTGGATTCATCAAGTGCCTTCAGTCCACTGAGCCCCAACTCCTCGCCCTTGAAGCGGGCGAGGATTGTGGCCGTCGCGGCATCGAGCGACGCCAGGCCCGAGAGAGCGAGCCGTTCGCCCTTGAACTCCGCCAACGCCTGCGCGGTGGCGGCATCGAGCGTCGTCAGCCCGTGCAGAGTCAGAAATCGGCCCTTGAACGCCGCGAGGGCCTTGGCGGTCGCGGCGTCGAGGGACGGGAGGTTCATGAGCGACGGCGTCCACTTCGTGGAACGCACGAGCGATTGTGCGGCATCGGCGTCGAGCGTCGTCAGGCCGCTGAGGGACACGGACTCGCCCTTGATCGCGGCAAGCGATCTGGCGGCGGTGGCGTCGAGTGTGGTCAGCCCGTCCAGCGACAGCTGTTGCCCCTTGAATTCCGCGAGTGCCTTGGCAACGTCCGCGTCGAGCGTCGTCAGGCCGCAAAGGGACACGGACTCGCCCTCGATCGCGGCAAGCGCTCTGGCGGCGGTGGCGTCGAGCGAGGTCAGCCCGTCGAGGTGCAGTTGGTCGCCTTTGAATCCCGCGAGTGCCTTGGCAATGTCGGCGCCGAGCACGGTCAGGCCGTCGAGTGACAGCCGTTGCCCCTTGAATTCCGCGAGTCCCATGGCGGTGGCGGCATCAAGCGTGGTCAGGCCTTTGAGCGTCAGGTGTCCCTGATGCTCCGCGAGCGCCTTGGCGGCGTCGGTGCCGAGGGCGGGCAGGCCGTCGAGGCGCAGCGACTCCTTGCGCCGCGACAGCCTGCGAGCGGTCTCGGAATCGAGCCTGGTGAGACCGTTGAGTTCCAGCATGAACCCCTTGAACTCGGCAAGTTCCGTGGCCACGTCGGCGTCGAGCGTCGTCAGGCCATTGAGTCGCAGGACCGGGCCCGGGAACCGCGCAAGGGCCTCGGCCGTGGCGACGTCGAGCCTGGTCAGTCCGTTGAGCCGGAGTTCTCCCGGCTCGAAGAGGCTCCTTTTTTTAAAGCCCGCGAGGGCCCGGGCGGATTCCGCGTCGAGCGTCGTCAGACCGCTCAGGTCCAGTCCGCCGCCCTTGAACTTGGCCAGAGCCTTGGCAGTCTCCACGTCCAGGCACTGCAGGCCCTGCAAGGGCAGCATAGCGTGGCGGGGCAACGAGCCGGTCAAAGAGCCGATGCGAGTGAACGGCGGAAACTCCTCCACCAGCTTCCGAGCTTCCTCGACCGTCAGGCTCTCGATGGTGTTCGTGTCCTTGGGCAGTTCGGCGGCCGCAGGCCGGGTGCCGGAACCGGCCGGGGCGTCCTCGACGTCGGCCGCCGGGCCGACGATCGCGGCCACCGTCGCGAGCATCGCGAACACGCCGCCGATCACGGCCGCCCGCACCATTCGCACCGGGCGGCGGTCGCGGTCGTCCGCGAGGATCGAGCGGACGCGGCTTTCGATCGTGTGCCGGCGGCCCATCGCCACGGCCAGGCCCGCGGCCTGCAGGCCGTGAGGCAGACGGGCCGTCACGGCGACCAGCTCGTCGGCGTAGTCCTCGGCGGCGGCGCCGGCAGCGAGCACGCGATCGTCGCAGGCGGCCTCCTGCTCGACCCGCAGGCAGCGCACGCCCCACCACGAAAGCGGATGGAACCAGTAGAGGCTGCGGGCCAGTTCGGCCACGAACTGCGTCGCCGCATCCCCGCGCCTGACGTGCGCCAGTTCGTGCAACAGCACCACGCGCAGCCGCGCGGCCGACCACGATGCCGCGTCGGCCGGCAGGAGCACGACCGGCCGCAGCCAGCCCCAGGTCATGGGCACGATGGACTGGCGCGACACGAGGCCCCGCACGGGCCGACGAATCCCGGTCTCACGGGCCAACTCGGCGAGTAGCGCCGCCATCCTGCCGGTGGCGGGATCGGCCCGGCGAGCCAACTGCCGAATGCGGCCGCCGGCCAGCGCCAATCGCACGCAGCCGAGGAGCACGCCCGTCAGCCACAGGACGGCAAGCACCTGGCCGGGCGACACGGAGACCGCGAACGCCGCGGCCTTCGGCGGTGCCGGCGACGCCGGCGACGCCGGCGGCGAGACCGCAGCCGAGGCCGCCCGCTCCGCCCCCCGGGGAGATTCGTGGAATGACGCCACGGCTATGGAAGCAGAGGGGCTCTCGCCTGCCATCGGTGCCTCGCGCATTGCGGGCGAACTGGTGTGTTTCGCCGTGAACGCCGGCAACACTCCCCATTCGGGCGCGCAGACGTGCATCACGGGCAGCACCAGCGACGCCGCCAGGGCCGCCGCCCAGACGAGATGCCGCTGTGCGGCCGACGCTTTTCCAAGGGCCAGCGCCACGCCGGAAGCCACGGCGAAGAGCGCGGTCGCCCGGATCGCCAGGCTGGGCCCGGTTTCGGCCACACTGACGAGAAGCTCGTTCATAACCGTCGCTCCTTTTTGGCCCTGCGGGCCTGTTGGATGAGACCCGCCACACGCTTGAGTTCCGCCTCGTCGAGATCGTTCCCCGATTCGCCGAGATGCGCGGCCAC
>JBIKND010000085.1:0-14911 GCA_044358905.1 Pirellulales bacterium
AGCCTCAACAAGAAGTGGTGCGAGACCGACAGCTCCAAGGACGTCCGCGAGATCGACATCCTCGAGGACAAGAAGGGTGAAGACCCCACGCGCCGCATCCAAAAGGCGGACCTGATGCGGCTCGTGACCAAGGGGCTCAATCGCAACGAGCGGCTGATCATCATCCTCTACTACTACGAGGAACTGACGATGAAGGAGATCGGGGCCACGCTCGATCTCTCGGAAAGCCGCGTCAGCCAGATGCACAGCGCGATCGTGGAACGGCTCCAGTCGCAGCTCGGCCGACGGAAGCCCGAGTTCGCGGCCTGACGGCCCGGCAAGACAGGAAGACTGGGCGGCCGCACGTTCGGCGAAATGCGGAAAACAGGCAAGCAAAAAAATTTTTCAAGATTCACGAATGACTGGTCGATGAGAAGAAGTTGGTCGCGGCGACCGGGCGGATGAAACCGATCCGGCCGCTGTCCGACGACTGGTGTCGCCGGAACGCGGAAGCGCGGCAACAATGTGGGAAAGGAAAGGGCAAACCGAATCGATGATGAACCGTCCGGCCCGCTGATGCGTATCGGGGACCGTGTCGGGGACGAGGGGATTCGGAACACTGCCCGCAAGGAGAGCAATCATGAACATCTGGGGTGTCTTTTCGACGCAGGGCTCGCAGGGCGTCGGTGCGGTGAAGGGTCTCGAGGCGGCCCAGGCTGCCGTCAAGCAGCAGGGCGTCGGTGAGGTGCACGACGCGGTCACGCTGTCGGTCGATGCCGTCCGCTCGGCCGATGCGGCCGCCGACATCCGCTTCGACCGCGTCAACGCGATCCGGGCGGCGATCGCCGACGGCTCGTACGACACGGACGACAAGCTCGATATCGCCCTCGACCGGCTGCTCGACCGGATCGGCTGACGCCTGCCGCCGGCCCTCCGCCGGTGACGCGACGAACACGGCACGGCCGGACCGACATGGTCCGGCCGTGTGCATTTCGAGCCCCGGCTTGGAGCGGCTACAATTCCAGCGTTGGTTTTCAGGAGTTGAGCCGTGGCCGTGGCTGCCGATTTCGCACTGGGCAAGGTGGACGTCGCCCTGACGCCGCAGGAGCGGTTCGCCGAGTTTCTCCAGACCCGCGGCAAGCGGATCACCAAGCAGCGACGGGCGATCGTGGACCACGTGTGCGGGCACCACGAGCATTTCGACGCCGAGCAGCTGCTGGAAGGGCTCCGGCGGACGCCCGCCAACGCCCGGGCGAGCCGGCCGACGGTGTATCGGACGCTCGCCGAGATGGTGGACGCCGGCCTGCTCCGCAAGATGGTGCTCGGCGGCCGGGCCGTCTACGAGCACGACTACGGCTATCCGCAGCACGACCACCTCTACTGCACCGGCTGCCATGCGCTGATCGAGTTTTCCAGCGACGACATCGCCCGGATCCTCGATGCCGTGGCCGCCCGGCACCGATTCCGCGCCGAGGGCCACCGTCTGATCATCACGGGCTTGTGCTTCGACTGCCGCTCGAACCGCAGCCGCTCGCGGCACCAGGACCGCGTGTAGCGTCCGCCGCCGCGTCGCTCACACCTTGAGCGCCGACTCGGGGCCGCGCACCGGGCACTCCTCCAGCGCGGTGCGCACGGCGCCCGCGATGAACTCCTGGACCTGGGCGGAGGCCCGGCCGGCCAGCCCCTGGGTGTCCATCGCCGCCTCCAGGTCGACGCCCGCGAACAGCGGATCGGCGGCCAGACGGGCGACGAGGTCGTTGTCGTGCCCGGCGCGAATCTGCGCGGTCGCGGCGTGGCTATGGGTGCGGATCGCTTCGTGCAGTTCCTGCCGGTCGCCCCCGGCGGTCGTGCCGGCCATGAGGAGCCGCTCGCTGGCCAGGAAGGGCAGGTGGGCCTCGAGGTTGCGGCGGATGCTGCCCGGCAGCACCACCAACCCGCCGGCGATGTTGGCGTAAATCACGAGCTGGGCGTCGGTCGCCAGGAATGCCTGCGGCAGGACGAGCCGCCGGGGAGCGGAGTCGTCGAGCGTGCGTTCCATCCACTGCACGGCCGCCGTCTGCCCGGCGGTCGCGGCCAGCCCCATCACGAACCGGCCCAGCCCGCACATCCGTTCGGCCCGCATCGGGTTGCGTTTGTAGGGCATCGCCGACGAGCCGACCTGCTCCTGCTCGAACGGCTCCTCGAGTTCGCCCCAGGCGGCGGCCAGGCGGAGATCGTTGCCGGCCTTGTGGGCCGATTCCGACACGCCGGCGAGCGCCGCACAGACCTGGGAATCGACCTTCCGCGTGTAGGTCTGGCCGGTGACCTCGTAGGACGAATGAAAGCCGAGCTTCGCGGCCACGAGTTCGTCGAGCCGCCGCACCTTGGCGTGGTCGCCGCCGAACAGTTCCAGAAAACTCGCCTGCGTTCCGGTGGTGCCCTTCACGCCCCGCGCCCGGAGCAGCTTGCGGCGGTGGGTGACCTCTTCCAGATCGAGCAGCAGATCGTGGATCCAGAGGCAGATCCGCTTGCCGATCGTCGTCGGCTGGGCCGGCTGGAGGTGCGTGCGGCCCAGGCAGACCAGGTCTTTCGTCTCCATCGCCTTCACGGCCAGCCGCTCGATCACG
The DNA here is from genome assembly GCA_044358905.1 of Pirellulales bacterium. GTDB lineage: Bacteria > Planctomycetota > Planctomycetia > Pirellulales > UBA1268 > QWPN01. Next base: position 2,586 of record JBIKND010000085.1, read on the forward strand.
GTCGCCAGCCGGGCGGCCACGAGGTCGAGCGACTCGCGCATCAGGACGAGGTCGACGTTGTCGGTGACGAACGCGCTGGTGGCACCGAGGTGGATGATGGGCCGCGCCGCCGGACAGGCGTCGGCGAACGCGTGGAGGTGGGCGAAGACGTCGTGCCGCATCCGCCGCTCGTACTCGGCCGCCTTGGCGAAGTCGATCGGCTCGAGGTTCGCCCGCATCTGCGCCAGCTGCTCGGCCGAGATCGGCAGCCCCAGCTCCGCCTCCCCCTCCGCGAGGGCCAGCCACGTCTCCCGCCACAGCCGGTAGCGATGGTTGTCGCTCCACAGCCGCGTCATCTCGGCGGATGCGTACCGGGTGGCGAGCGGGTTGTCCCAGACGTCACGGGGATCGGTCGGACGCTGCGGATTCATCGGCGGGCTCCTGGATGGTTCGGTCGGCGCGGTTCGTCGCGACGCGCCATCTTGCAGAACAGTCGCTCCAAGGCCAGACGCGCCCGCAACCCCCGGGAGGCATCGCCCTTCAAGGCGCGGTCGAGGTCGAGCAGCCAGATCGGCAACTGGCGGGCGCGGCGGGGCCCGAGCTGCCCGAGCGACTCCTTCGCCTGCGCCATCGCCTTGGGCCAGGCCGCCACGCCCGCCTCGCGCAGGGCCTGCTCGACGCCGGCGGGGCGGCCGGCGGCGGCGGGCAGCGCCAGGAGCCGCGCGGCCGTGGAGAGCCGCCGCAGCACCGACGCGATCTGAGCCGCGATCCCGATCGGGTTCTCCCCCGCGTCGAGCAGATCGGCGAGTTCGCTCAGCGCCCGCTTCGTGTCGCCGCCGGCGGCCGCATCGATCATCCCCCAGGCGGTCCGTTCCTGCGGCGACCCGGCGAAGTCGTCCACGGCCTCGGGCTGAATGGGCTTGCCACGCTCGGCGGGCGTGCAGCCCGCCGCGAGCCGGGCGATCGCCTGATCGACCTGGCCGAGGTCGCCGGCGAGCCGTTCGAGCAGCCGGGCGGCAGTCGCCGCGGCGAGCTGGACGCCGTGCTTGGCCTGGGCCCACTGGCGCACCCACGCCGCCAGGTCGTAGCGGGCCGGGATCGCGGTATCGATGGCCAGGCCATGGGCGGCCACCGCCTTGGCGAGCCGGGTGTTGCCGGGAAACCCACGGACCTCGAGGATCACGAGACCGCGACCGCCCCGCGACGCGTTGGCGAGGGTTTCGAGCCGCTCGCGGGCGGCCGAGACGAAGGCGTCGGCGCCGCGCACGACGGCGGCACGCGTGGCGGTCGCGAACATCGGGACCGTCGCCGCCTCGTCGAACACGTCGCGTGGGTCGGGCTCCTGTTCGCAGGCGAACTCGCGCCAGGCCCAGGTGCGATCGGCCTCGTCGGGGCACAACCGCTCGCGCAGCAGCCCGAGCACCTGGCCGGCGAGGAACGCGTCGCCACCGTGGACGACGACGAGCGACGGCGACCCGAGCACCCAGGCCGGGCCCGCCTTCAGAACGTCGAGGGCGGAAACGGCTTCGGCCACGCGTTGCGCCGGCAGGAGAATCGCGGCTGAGCGGGCCACGCCGCGGCGGCCCACGACCCTCGACCACGACGCCGGCAGTGTACCCGACGGAACCGTTTCCGCGCGGACCAGCGACCCGCGATCTCGGCGGCTCAGCCGGACGGCATCCGGGCCTCGTGGGCCAGGCTGTCGAGGAACGTGCGGGCCCTGCCGTAATCGCCGGCGGGGTAGTTCTTCACGTTCTGCTTCAGCACGTCGATGAACTTGGAGACGTTGCTCTGGAACTCCCGCATCTCGCTGAACTGCACGCTTCCGCCCGCCGCGGCCCGATCGGCGAAGAACCTGTCGAGCTGCTTGCGGTAATCGGTGTAGATGTCGTCCATCAACACCGGCGGATATTCGACGTGGCCCGTGACGGGGTCCAGTTGGGTCGAGCCCAGCCGGGGCGGCGCCGCCATCCTCGCCATCCGGATCGCCTGCTCCTGCGTGACCGGCGGCCCCTGCTCGGCGGCCTTCGCCTCGCGGTTCACCTTCCGCATCTCGAAGTAGGTCTCGGTCCAGCGGAGGCGATTCTGGATCTCCTGCGTCTTGGCATCCTCCCAGTTCTTGGCTGCCTCGGAGTTCTTGAGGTTCTCGTAGCCCTGGGCCCGCATCATCTCGGACATGCCGTAGGCGGCCGCCTGGCCGGCGGTCGACGCATATCCGCCGCGGTTGAAGCCGAAGCCGCCACCCCACTGGGCCGCCACGGGCCAGGCACCGACGAGTCCCGCCAGCACGGCGACGGGCACGACCACGGCAGTCCGGCCGCGGCGAGGCAAGGGGGCCAAGTGACTCGACATGGGTGAAACCTCCGCTCGACACCGGGGCGGCATGGCCCCTTGGAAACAAACAACTCGTATGGGCCGTCAGGACGGTCGGAGTATACTCTCGACTTCGAATCGGGGCGACGGATGTTTGTCGCGGAAATCGCCTCGAACCGGCGGCGTCGCCGCCGGAATCACCCTCGTCCGCCAAGGATTCAGTCATGCGTCGCACGCCGGTCTCGCCCCTGGTCTGTCTCGCGCTCGCGGTCGCCGTGACGGGCTGCTCCCGCACGCAGCAACCGCCGCGTCAGGCCGCTGCGCCACCGACCGCTGCGTCGCCAGCCGCTCCGGCCAAGGCCCCCGCGACGCCCGCCGTGCAGCCGGCCGCCCCCGCGGCCGAGACGTCCGGCCTGGAGGGCTTGGTGAAGACACTCACGACCACGGACGACAGTCGCACCCGCGTCGTGACGATCGACGAGATCGCGAACCTGGGCCAGAACGCGAAGCCCGCCCTCGATGCGCTCGTCAAGGCGACCGAGGATCCGGAACCGCGCGTTCGCTGGCACGCGGCCCGCGCGATCGGCTTGATCGGCGAGGACGCATCTTCCGCCGTGCCCGTGCTGGTGAAATTGCTCGCCGATCCCGATCCGGTGGTTGCCGCCCAAGCCGCGGCGGCGATCGGCACCATCCGCGGTGACGAGGATGACGACACGATCACGGCGGACGATGCCTCTCGATACGCATCGGCCCAGGAGGCCGTGGCGAAGACGATCGTGCACGTGGATCCCCGCGTGCGGCGGGCGGCCATCCGTGCCATCCGCCACTTCGATCCCGCTCCCGAGGTGCTCGCGGCCCTGTTCGCCAAGCAGCTCGGCGATGCCGACCCCTCCGTGGTCCTCCCGGCCCTGCACACGCTGGCCGACATGGAGGAGATCGCCGTGCCCGTGCTCGTCGAGGCGTTGAAGAGCCCGCAGTCACGTTACTGGGCCGCCATCGCGCTCGCCGAAATCGGCGAGGAAGCAGCCGCCGCCTCCGCGCCGCTGGCGCAACTGGCCGCGGAGGGCGAGGTTCACGAGCGGTTGCAGGCGATCCTGGCGTTGGCCGCGATCGGCGAGAAAGCCTCGGCCGCCGCGCCGGCCCTGATCGCCGCGGTGCAGTCGCCCGACAAGTCGCTGCGGTTCCCGGCCACGTTCGCCCTGGGCAAGGTGCGGGCAACCGACGCCGACGCGGTGCTGGAGAAGGTCGCCGGCGACGACGACGAGGTCCTGGCTGCGACGGCGTCGTGGGCGTTGGCCCAGATCCATCGGGGTGAAAAGCCGTTCGCAACCGACGCCGAGTCGCGGCTCTTGAAGGTTCTGGCCGACGACACGCCGGCCGTCCGCGAAGGGGCGGTCGCGGGGCTCTCCGACCTGGCGCCCCAGCTCGACGACACCGAAAAGAAGAAACTCGCGGCGACGTTCACCGCCCTCCTCACCGACGCCGATCCCGGAGTCGGCCAGGCCGCCGGTGCCGCGCTCATCCGGCTCGGCGGGGTGTGCGTCGATACCCTGCGCAGCAAGTTGGCCGATCCAGCCATGCGCACGAACGTTCTCGAGGTCCTGGCCGGCATCGGGCCCGCAGCGAAGCCGGCACTCGACGACCTGGTGAAGGAACTCGGCGACGCCGATGCCGAACATGCCAGCGAGGCCGCCTTGGCGATCGGCGCCATCGGCCCGGAGGCGGCGGCCGCGGTGCCCGTCCTGGGGCGGATGGTCGCCGACGCAAAAGCGGCACCCGGCCTGCGGTACTCGGCGGCCTATGCGCTCGGCCGCATCGGCCCGGCCGCGAAGGAAACCCTCGCCGACCTGCGGTCCCTCGCCGAATCCGACGATGAAATGATGGCGACCGTCGCGGTCTGGGCGGCCCTGAAGGCCGATCCCGCCGACAAGTCGCTGTTCGAGCAGGCGATCCCGCTGCTCCGCAGGGCCCTGCGCGCCGAGCAGGACGTGGTCCGCCTCGAGGCGGCCGTCGCGCTCGGAGACATCGGGCCGGCGGCGGGGTCTGCGATCCCGATCCTGGAACTCGTCGCCGAGGACGATCCGGTGAAAGACGTGCGTCGGGCGGCCGCCGAGGCCGCGAAAAAGATCCGGCCGTGAGCCGGTCTGGCAAGGTCTGAGGCCGGATCGACTCCCGCTGTATTCGCCCCGGCCACCGATCCGATGGATCCCGTGAGGTGTCGCGCGCCGCCGGGGTTCCGGTGGTGCCGTTCCACGCCTCCGGGGAACACGGGGAGCGGGTGGCATCATGACGCGGATGGGTCTGTTCCGCAGGCTGTGGCTGACGCGGCTGTCGAAGCCGGCGGCCGAGCGAGTCATTTACCGGCATGTCCTGCAAGCGCCGCCGCGGCGGATCATCGAACTGGGCCTCGGCCTCCTCGGCCGCACGGAGCGGCTTCTCCAGACCGTGACTGCGGCGACCGCGGCCGACGCCGTGCACTACGTGGGCCTCGACCGGTTCGAAGGCCGGGCGGCGGCGGACCCCCCGGGCGTGACGCTCAAGCAGGCACACCAGCGGCTCCACAAGCTCGCCCGCGTGCAACTGGTTCCCGGCAACGTCGACACGTCGCTGGCCCGACTGTGCAACCATCTCGGGGTCTTCGACCTCGTGCTGATCGCGGCCGACACCGACGAGCGGCATCTGGAGCGCTGCTGGTTCTTCCTGCAGCGGATCACGGGCGCCGGCACCACCGTGTTTCTGGAGTCCCGAACGGCCGCCGGCTCGCGGTGGACGACACTGCCGAAGACGCGGATCGACGAACTGGCGTCGCAGACGGTGCTGCGCCGCGCCGGCTGAGGCCCACCGTCGCCGCCGGTGGCGGCTTCGATCGGCCGCGACTACATTGGAGGTTCCGCGATCCGCGACCCTCCCTGTAGACCATCCCATCCCATGCCAGCCCCGCGCACGCTGCTCGACAAGATCTGGGACGACCACGTCGTCTGCACGCCCTCCGGCGAGCTTCCCGTCCTGTACATCGACCGCCACCTCGTGCACGAGGTGACCAGTCCACAGGCCTTCGAAGGACTGCGGCTCGCCGGCCGCCGCGTGCGCCGGCCGGAGGCGACCTTCGCCACGCCCGACCACAACGTGCCCACGAGCGACCGGCGGCTGCCGATCGCCGATCCGATCTCCAAACAGCAGATCGACACCCTGCGGGCCAACTGCCGTGAGTTCGGCGTCCGGCTCTTCGACCTCGACGACGCCGACCAGGGCATCGTGCACGTCATCGGCCCCGAACTGGGCATCACACAGCCCGGCATGACGATCGTCTGCGGCGACAGCCACACCGCCACCCACGGGGCCCTCGGGGCCCTCGCCTTCGGCATCGGCACGAGCGAAGTGGAGCACGTGCTCGCCACCCAGACGCTGCGGCAGGCGAAGCCCCGGTCGTTCGAGGTGCGGGTCGACGGCGAACTGGCCCATGGCGTGACGGCCAAGGACCTCGTGCTCTACCTCATCGGCCGGCTGTCCACCGAAGGGGGCACGGGCTACGTCATCGAATACACCGGCCCGTGCATCCGCCGCCTCGGCATGGAGGAGCGGATGACGGTCTGCAACATGTCGATCGAGGCCGGCGCCCGGGCGGGCATGATCGCCCCGGACGCGACCACCTTCGACTACCTGCGGGGCCGCGACCTCGCGCCCCGCGACTTCGACCGCGCGGTGGCCGCCTGGGAGAAACTGCCGACCGACGCCGGCGCCCGCTACGACCGCGTGGAGGTCTATGCCGGGGCCGACGTCGTGCCGCAGGTGACCTGGGGCACGAACCCGGCGCAGGTCACCGGTATCGACGCGACCGTGCCCGATCCGGATTCCTTCACCGACTCGAACGACCGCTCGAGCGCCGCCCGGGCCCTGGAATACATGGGGCTCACGGGCGGCACGAAGATCGTCGACATCCCGCTCGACCGCGTGTTCATCGGCTCCTGCACCAACAGCCGCATCGAGGATCTGCGGGCCGCCGCCCGCGTCGTCCAGGGACACCGCGTCGCGTCGCGGGTCAGCGCGATGGTGGTGCCGGGCAGCGGCCGCGTGAAGCGGCAGGCGGAGCAGGAAGGGCTCGACCGCGTGTTCCGCGACGCCGGCTTCGACTGGCGCGAGGCCGGCTGCAGCATGTGCCTGGGCATGAACCCCGACATCCTCACGCCCGGCCAGCGGTGCGCCTCGACGAGCAACCGCAACTTCGAGGGTCGGCAGGGGAAGGGGGGGCGGACGCACCTCGTCTCCCCTGCCATGGCCGCCGCCGCCGCCGTGGCCGGCCACTTCGTCGACATCCGTCAGTGGGAGTACAAGTGATGCAGCCGTTCACCACGCACACCGGCATCGTCGCCGCCCTCGACCGGGCCAACGTCGACACCGACCAGATCATCCCCAAGCAGTTCCTCAAGCGGATCGAGCGGACCGGCTTCGGGCAGTTCCTGTTCTGCGACTGGCGGTTTCTGCCCGACGGCACGCCGGACCCCGACTTCGAGCTCAATCGGCCTGCGGCGGCCGGGGCCAGCATCCTCCTGGCGCGGAGGAACTTCGGCTGCGGGTCGAGCCGTGAACACGCTCCGTGGGCGCTGGCCGACTACGGCTTCCGGGCGGTGATCGCCCCGACCTTCGCCGACATCTTCTTCAACAACTGCTTCCAAAACGGCATGGTGCCGATCCGGCTCGACGAGGCCGACGTGGACGAACTCTTCCGGCGGGTGGCCGCAGCCGCCGCCACCGGCGGCCAGTACCGAATGCACGTCGACCTGCGCGAATGCACGGTGGCCGACGATGCGGGGTTCAGAAAGTCGTTCGCGGTCGACCCGTTCCGCCGGCAGTGCCTGCTCCAGGGGCTCGATGACATCGGGCTCACGCTCCGCCAGGTCGATGCGATCGGCGTCTGGGAGCGGGCCCACGGCCTGCCACCGGTGGCCGGGTGAGCGTCATGGGGCGGACGGGCCGGTGCCGGACGCTGCTCTGTCGCCTGGCGGCGCTGCTGCTCTTGGCCGGCACGGCGGCGGTCGCCGAAGACCCGCCCGTCGTCACGCTCGTCGAGGCCGACTTCGCCGCGAGCGACCTGGCGTGTCCGGCCAACGGTCAGACGGTCTACTGCCTCGACCCGCGCACCGGCGCGGTGGCGGCCGTCGATCCGCACGCCCCAGACAAGCGGCGGATCGCGATCGGCCCGGCGCCGGCGGATGGCCCGCGACCGCTGGCCATCGCCTGCATCGACACCAACACCCTCGCGGCCGTCTGCCGGGGCGGCGACACGTGGTCGATCCGCACCTGGCGGCTTCGGCCCGAAGCCATGGTCGAGTTCTCGGCGCCACTCCAGGAAACGGCCGTGGGTGTCGGCGGGGCGTCCGCCGGTTCGCCGCACCTGCTCGTCGGCCCGTCGCGCGACTGGCTGCTGGTGGCAGGCCTCCCGGCGCCGCTGCCGCCGGTCGTGCGGGGGGCGATCGCCGGCGCCCGGGTCGGGAAGGTCGCCGACCGCTCCTGCCCGCCGATCCCCGGCGCCGGCCAGGTGGTCGCCATCGCGGCCAACCGACTCGACGAGACGATGCTGTTCACGGTGCAGGGCGACCACCCCGCGCGGCTTTCGTTCCACGACCTCACCGGCCGGACGCTGCTCGACCTCGACGGCAGGCTGCCGGCGATCCACGACGCCGACACCTCCGCCGACGGCTCGCTGTGGGTGATCGGCGGCGACGGCTCGCCCGAGCGGCCCGCGGGCCTGTGGCGGCTCGATGCCGCGATGGACGGCGGGCGGCAGGTCGCGCGGCCCGTGTGCGTCGCCCGGCTCACCGCCCCGCAGGCGGTCGCCAGCGTTTCCAACACGGCCGTGGTCGTCGCCCACGGCGCGGGCGGCCGCACGCTCGTGCGGTTCGACCTCGTTCCCCGCAAACAGGCCGCGGCGGCCACCGAACCAGGAGCGATTCCATGACGGCATCCCGACGTGAGAAGATCGAGGCCCTGCTCAAGGACGATCCCGACGACGTGTTCCTCCGCTACAGCCTGGCGCTCGAACTCGAAGCCACGGCCGATTGGGAGGCCGGTCTCGAGATCCTCGAGAATCTCGCGCGGGCGACGCCGCCGTACGTGCCCGCCTTCCACATGGCGGCCCGCAGCCTGATCCAGCGCGACCGCGTGAACGACGCCCGCCGCGCCCTCCGTGAGGGCATCGAGGCGGCCCGGGCCGCGGGCGAATCCCACGCCGCCGCGGAGATGGCGGAACTCCTCACGAGCCTCGGCGAACTGGGCGAGGGGTGAGAGGCTGCACGTGACGCGGAGTGACTCAACGCCGCTCGGGGCTGCCCAGCCCTCTCGCCGGACGCTCACTCCGGCCCGCGACGTAAAGTCCAGGAATTCCCAATCGCACGTTTTGATGGTGCGCTTTTGCGGCTGTGATGCCCATTGCGGCCCTGTATGCGGCGACGAATCCGCGTTCCGGCAAAGCGAAATGATTCGTCATCCCGATGGCGATCCCCTGTAGCCGCAGACTGGCAGTCTGCGGACTCCGCGCTGCGACGGTGTGCAGACTGCCAGTCTGCACCTACAAGGCTCGCGCTGGTGCCCCACACTGGTCAACTGCGGAAGGCGTTTTGCCACGGGCCGCACGCCCGGCGCGCACCATCAAAAAACGCACGCGAAGCCCAAGCGCAAGCCCGAGGCATGCGGCCCGTCACCCAGGCATCGGTGCCGGCTCGGCGGCCTCGGCGCCGCGGGTGATCGTGAAGCCGAGCTCCTCGATCATCCGGTAGTCGGCCTCGGGGAGCTGGCCCTTCGTGGTCAGGTAGTCGCCCACGAAGATCGAGTTGGCGGCGTAGAGGCCGAGGGCCTGGAGGCTGCCGAGGTGGATCTCGCGGCCGCCGGCGATGCGGATCTCGGAGGCGGGATTCACGAGCCGCATCATCGCCAGGCCGCGCAGGCAGTCCCGCGGGCTGAGTTTGTTCACACCCTCGAGCGGCGTGCCGTCGATGGCGTTGAGGAAGTTGAGTGGGATCGACTCGACCCGCATCGCCCGCAGGTCGAAGGCCATGTCGACGAGGTCGTCGGCCGACTCCCCCATCCCCATGATGCCGCCGCTGCACAGGGCCAGCCCCGCGGAGCGGCAGGCCTCGAGCGTGGCCACGCGGTCGGCGTAGGTGTGGGTCGAGCAGACCTCGCCGTAGTGCCGCTCGCTCGTGTTGAGGTTGTGGTTCACCTTGTCGACGCCGGCGGCGGCGAGCTGCCGGGCCTGCTCGGGCGTGAGCAGGCCGAGGCAGGCGCACACGTTGAGCCCATGCTCCGCCTTGATCTTCGGCGTGACGTGGCAGACGAAGTCGATCTCCCGCTGGGTCGGCCCGCGAGCCGAGATCACGATGCAGAACGTCTTCGACTGCCGCTCGGCGGCGAGCTTCGCCGCCTCCATGAGCTTCGGTTCGGAGAGCAGGTTGTAGCGCGGGATCTCGGCCTCGGAGACCTTCGATTGCGAGCAGTAGCCGCAGTCTTCCGGACACAGGCCGCTCTTGGCGTTCATGAGGAAGAACAGCTGCACGGTTTCGCCGAAGTGGCGGTGTCGCACGCGATAGGCGGCCGCCAGCAGGTCGAGCAGCTCGACATCGGGCGACTCGAGGATCGCCCGGGCCTCGTCGCGGCCGATCTCGCCGCCGGCGAGGACGCGGTCGGCCAGGGCGTGCCAACGGGAGGCGGTGGCGGGCGGTTCAACGAGCGACATGGTCGGGGGCCTCGGCAGTGCGGACATGATTCCGGCCCAGAATGTACGCGACGCCACCGCCCGCGCCCACTACGCCAAGTCCAGCGGAAAGGGGCTGAGGTTTTCGAGTCCCGTGGCGGTCACGAGGTAGTCGTTCTCGATCCGCAGGCCACACGCCAGGGCGGGATCGTAGAGCGCGGGCTCGACGGCGATCACGTCGCCTTCCGCCAACGTGTCGTCCCAGCTCGGATTCAGGTGTGGCGGCTCATGCACGGAGAGGCCGATGCCGTGGCCGAGATGGCTCGACCACGCGCCCACGGGCCCCGCATTGAGCCACTCGTGGACCTGCGCATAGATGTCGCGGCAGCGGACGCCGGGCTTGGCGATCCGCTCCACGAGGGCGAGCGCGCCGCAGACCCGCTCCCAGGCCGCGAACTGGACGTCGGTGGGTCGGCCGTCGACGGCGATCACCCGCGAGGTATCGGCGAAGTAGCCGCGGTAGGCGGGCCCGAGATCGAGGATGAAGAGGTCGCCGGCGGCACAGGGCCGGTTCCGCGGCGGGCCGCCGCGGACGCCACAGGCGTAGTCGTTGCCGGTGCCCGTCAGCATCTCGCCACAGGCCGCGACCGCCGCCGTCTGGAGCGCTGAGAAGACGGCGAGTTCGTCCACCCCGGGCCGAATCATGCCGCGGGCCGCCTCGTACATCCCTCCGCTCGCGGCGATCGCCCGGCGGAGCACCACGAGTTCATCGGGGTCCTTGCGGCGGCGGAGGCGGAGCAGGTCGGGGTCGATGTCGACGAGCGCCGCCGGCTCGAGCCGGCGCGTGACGTGCGGCGGGCATGCAGAGAACTCCACGCCCACCCGGCCGAGCCGGCCGCGGGCGGCGAGCCAGTCGCCAAGCGCGGCGCTCGATGCCTCCCGCTGGTCGTTGCGGAGGGTGCTCTTCCACTTGGCTTCGTAGGTGCGGATCTCGGTCGCGGCCGCGTGCTCGACCGGCTTGTCGGGGCAGACGAGCACCGCCTCGCCCGTCGCCAGCACCGCGGCCACCGGCGCGAAACGATGGTCCCAGCGGTGACCGGTGAGGTATTGAACGTGCTCCGGTGTCACGACCACGACCGCATCGAGCGACCGTTCGGCCAGCGCCGCACGCAGGCGGGCCTGCCGGGCCCGGCAGGCATCGAGGTCGAGCAGCGGAGTGGCGCCGTTCATGCGTGCCTGTGAGTCAGTCGAGTTTGGCGAGCAGGCTGGAGTCGAACGGCGGAAACCGCGGGTCGAGCCGCTCGAGCGCCTTGCGGACCAGCCGCGCCACCACGAGGTTCCGATACCACTTCTTGTCGGCCGGCACGATGTGCCACGGGGCGTGCTCCGTGTTGCAGAGCGTGAGGGCGTCGTCGTAGGCCTTCTGAAAGTCGTCCCAGCGGGCGCGGTCCGCGAGGTCGTCGGGACCGAGCTTCCACTGCTTCTTCGGGTCGCGGAGCCGGTCCTCGAGCCGCTCCCGCTGTTCCTTCTTGCTGATGTGAAGGAAGCACTTCACCAGCGTGATGCCGCCGTCGGCGAGCAGCTTCTCGAAGGCGTTGATCTGGTCGTAGCGGGCCTGCCACACCTCCTTGGGGAGGAGCTTGCGGACGCGGACGACGACCACGTCCTCGTAGTGGGAGCGGTTGAAGATCCCGATCCGGCCGTGGGCGGGCACGGCGGCGTGCACCCGCCAGAGGAAGTCGTGGGAAAGCTCCAGGGCGCTGGGGGCCTTGAAGCTCTTCACGTCGAGGCACTGCGGGCTGATGCCGCTGGCCAGCATGCGGATCGTGCCGTCCTTGCCGGAGGTGTCGATCCCCTGGAGGACGACGATCACCGCCCGCTTCGCCTCCGCGAACAGCCGGTAGGCGAGCTCGTCGAGGGCGTCGCAGTGCTTCCGGGTCTCGGCCTCGGCCGCGTCCCGGTCGAGCCCTTCGTAAAAATCGGGATCGAAGTCGGCGAGACGGATGTCACGGCCCGCAGGCACGTGGAGCGGCTGGTCGGACGATCCCATGCGATGGACACTCCCAGGAGGCCGGGAGTGTACTCCTAAAGCGACTCGACGTCGGACGGCCTGCGAAAAATTGCAGCGCCCGGCCCTCAAGAGGGTCGGGGCTGCCCACGCCCCGTCGCCGGACGTTCACTCCGGCCCTCCGGGCCTCCGCTCTCTCGGAGGCGTCTGCGGTCGAGTAGGCCCGGGGGCTTTCGCCCCCAGGCCTCTCACAGAACCGGACTTGTGGGTCACACATCCGGCTCTTTGGGTTTCAGTCTCACAGGTCGAACAACAGCGTTTGACCAGAGGCCAGTTTCG
>JBIKND010000086.1:0-14879 GCA_044358905.1 Pirellulales bacterium
CGCCACGCGTCCGCGCCGTAGAACCGCAGCGGCCCTGGGCCGTCGAAAGCTTCGCCCGCGGCGCGGCCGAGCACCGCGGCCGCGGAGTCGATCTGATCGGCGAACAGATCGGCGAGCACCGTGATCCGGACACGCGAATCGGCCGCGGCCGCCTGCATCGCGGCGCCGGTTCCCCGGCCACCGCACCCGACGAGGCCGATCCGCAGCGCGTCTCCGCCGCCGGCGAAGAACCCGCCGGCTGGAACCGTCGTGGTCGTGGCAGCCGCCAGGGAGCCGGCTGCGGCGCAGGAGCGGCCGAGAAACGTGCGACGGGGAAGCTGGGCAGAGGACATGGCTCGGTCTCCGGGATGCTTGGCTGACGCGGGGCCGTCTCGTGGGCACGATCGGCTCGCACGCGATTGTTGTAGGGCCGCGACGGCAAGGCTGGCAAACTTCGCCGCGCGGCTCACGGGCCGCGGGCATGCAGCCGGGCCATCATCCGCTGGACCTCGGGCTCCAGCGCGTCGGGGGTGGCACCGAAGGCGGCCGTGAACTCCTCCAGCCGGCGCTCGGGCGAATCGTCGCCGCAGGGTTGCTTGGCGGCGATCGTCCGCAGGTAGCCGGCGAAGGCGTCGCGCTTCGTCTTCATGAGGAAGTGCGTCAGTGCCCAGGCCCGCGCGTAGGCGTCGAGCCCCTCGGCCGCGCGGCGGAAGGGCTCGTCGCCGGCGACGAGCTCCCGCAGGCCGCCCGGCCGGAAGCCCTGCAGAAAGCGATCGAGCCGCGCCGTGTTCACGCCGCCGATCCCCTTCCAGCCGCGGGCGTTCGTCAGGTCGGGCGTCTCGAAGCAGGTGGCGATGCCCTCGCTCACCCACAGCGGCACCGGCGCCAGCCGCTGGTGCATGCCGGTGTTGAACGCCATCTGATGCGTGGCTTCGTGGACGAGCGTGGCGACGAGGCCGGCCGCCTCGGGGCTGGCGAGGATCTCGAGGCCGGCGCGGCCGGGCCGCCGGCCCGCGGGCTTCGGCAGCGAGTCGCTGCCGGTGAGATCGAACGTGGTGACGCGGTTGGAGAGCAGGTTGTAGTAGCCGACGACCCGGTCGGCCGCGGCGCCCAGGTCGCGGGCCGCGTAGGCCTCGTAGGCACGACGGTCGGCGAAGATCACGACCACGAGCGGATGCTGGGGCCGACGGATCTCGAGGCCGGCGTTGGTCCAGTAGGTCGCGAACGTGTCGTGGAGCCGCTCGAAGAGGGCGGCGCACCACACGGCGTATTCCCGCGAGGTGTCGAAGCAGACGACGTAGTGCTTGGTGACGTGGAGGTCGAACCCGGCGGGCAGTTCGCCGAGGATCCGGCGGCCGAACTCGCGGGGCGACTCTTCGGCCGGCGCGGCGTCGAGGCGGCGCCGGGCCACGATCTGGTCCGGCTGCACGAGTTCGTACCGCTGGTCGGCGAGCTCGAGCAGCAGTCCGCCGTCCTGCGCCTCGACCACGAGCGTGCCGTCGATCGTCCGCGGGCCCGTGGCGGAACGCATCTCCACGCGTTCGCGGCCCGGGGGCGGCTCGTCGGAAGAGGCGCGGAGGCCGACGCAGGCCGCGACCAGCGACAAGCAGACGACGCGGAAGCCTACGCTCGATCGCATTCGACCTCGGAGGAGCACCGGCTCGGGGGCGGCAAAAGTCTTCTCGCTGTGGCCGCGGCGGCGTGGCTTTGCCTGCCGTTTTCGGCAAAGCCAGTCGTCGAGCGTTCGCCGACCCCCTCGCCTGCCTCGTCTAAAAGGCGACAGGTTGATCACGCCTGCAGGGCACGACGGATGCTCCACCGGCGGGAAGGGGCGATGCAACCAGTTTGCGCCGGGCATCGCCAGACCGAAAGCCGGCGGCCGAGGTGGCAGGCTGGGCGATTTCGGGAACATGCCACGCGGCCACTGCTCTGGCCGCCCGCCGGACCTCCGGCTATCGTCCGCATCCCCCCATTCCCCGAGCCGGATCATGCCCATGTTCCTCGTCTCTCATCGGACGGTCGCCTGCGTATCGATGGCGTGCCTGCTTGCCGTCGGAGGCTGCGCCTCCGGCAAGCCGTGGACCCCGTTCCAGGACCAAAAAAAAGCCGCCCGCGAACGGGAGAAGTATGGCCCTACGGCCGACGAGCGGATCAAGCAGCTCGCCGCCGACGCCAAGCAGGCGCAGGCGGGTTCCACGCACGAGCAACACGAGTTCACGCAGTCGCTCGTCGCCGCGGTGCTCGAGGAGCACGACCCACGGGTGCGGGCCAAGATTCTGGAGATCGCGGCCGGGTTCGACACGGCCGCAGCCACCGCGATCTGCAAGGGTGCGCTCGAGGATCCCGACGAGCGCGTGCGGATGGCGGCCTGCTCGGCGTGGGGCAAGCGGGGCGGCCCCGAGGCGGTGCAGTTGCTGGCGGCGCGCTATCAGGCCGATCCCGAACTCGACGTCCGCCTGCGGGCGTTGCGGGAGCTCGGCACGCTCGGCGACAAGCAGGCGATTCCCGTCCTTGCGCGGGCCCTCGAGGATTCCGATCCGGCGGTGCAGTATCGCGCGGTGGCGGCGCTCAAGAAGGTGAGCGGCCGCGACCTGGGCAACGACGTCAATAAGTGGCGCGAGTGGGCGGCCGACCCCGAGGGCAGCGCCGCCGAGTGGTCGGTCGCCGAGGCCTGGCGAAAACTGTTTTGAAGCGGCGACGAACGGTCGGGTGGGGGCTTGTTTCCCTTCGCTGACCGACGGAACAGCCGCGAGGACCGTGGTTTGGCAAACCGGGGGGGATGCGTCGGGGGGGTGGGCTGACCGGACCCTCTGGCGACCGGTCGGGGCGGCAACGTTCCGACGTGCGCGGCTGCCGATACCCCCAACACATTGTTCTTGCCGCATCCGCCCGCGCCCCGGACCCAGATGGCGACCCACCGAGAGTCTGCATCCACGATGAGCGTGTCTTCCATCCTGCTGAGCGGCCGGTCGTCCGCGGTCGCGCTCCGCACGGTGGCGATGCTGCTGGGGTGGGCTCTGCTCCTCTGCGGCTCGCTGCCAGGGCACGTGGAGGCGGCGGGCACCAAGACCCGATCTCCCGCCCGGTTCTTCGGCGGCCTGCTCTCCAAGGAGCCGCCGACACCCGACTTCATCCCCTTGCCCCAGCCGCCCACGGCCGAAGAGGCCGAGCGGGCCGCACGCCTGGCGGCCGTGCCGGGGAAGGGACGTGCCAAGCCCGCCGCACCGGCGGCTCCGCCCCGGGCGACCGAGAAGCCGCCTCGACTCCCGACCTGGAACGAGACGGTTGCTTTCGGCACGGCGCTCCAGGTTACGACGCGGCAGGTGATCCGCGACGCGGCCGATCCCGAGTTCCAGCCGCGGCCCCGGCCCGCCACGCCGCCGGCTCCGCCGACGACGCTCGTGATTACGTCCCGCGAGGGCAGTCGGCGGCAGACGCCGCCCATCGTGGCCACGAAGCTCCAGGCCACGGGCACGCCGGCGCCGCGGACGCGGCGGTTCGAGCGGCTGCGGGCCAGCATCGCCCGCACGCTCGCGACCTACCAGCGGCGGCCGCTGAACACGGCGGAGAACACGCCGTGGGAAGTGATGCACGGATTCATCGCCTTCGGCATCCCCACCCAGATCCGCGTCGGCGGGCCCGCCGGCGACCTCGTCAACGCCATCGGCTGGTCGAACATGGGCGGTCGATGTCGCGGCCAGGTGATGCTCGCCGCCAGCGGCGAGCGGCTCGTGGCCCTCAAGGGCATCGGCGTGCAGGGCCACTCCGCCCAGTATCTCGCGATCCTGGCCCAGTGCCGGGTCGCCGCCAACTCGCCGATCACGCTCCAGTCGAAGTCGTTCACCGTCGCCGACCTCATCGAGGAGGAGAAGCTGTCCTGCAAGGCGGGCACGGAGCTGACGTTCGCCCTCATCGGTCTGGCTCATTACCTTCCGACCGACGCCCGCTGGCAGAGCGGCGACGGCGTGGAGTGGTCGCTGGAAAAGCTGGTCGAGGAGGAGATCGTGCAGCCGATCCGGGGCGCTCCCTGCGGCGGCACGCACCGGCTTTTCGGACTGGCTTATGGCTGCCAGCGGCGGCTGCGGGCCACCGGCACGCTCGACGGCGCCTACCTGCGGGCCGACAAGTACGTCCGCGACTACCAGAACTTCACGCTCGCGAAACTTCAGAACCGCGACGGTTCGTTCAGCACGGAGTGGTTCAAATACGCGGCCGACCGCGACGACGACATCGACCGCAAGATCCAGACCACGGGGCACATCCTCGAATGGCTGGTGGCCTCGCTCGACCAGGAGCGGCTCTTCGAGCCGCGGATCGTGGCCGCGACGGAGTTTCTGGTGTCGGCCCTGGCCCGGGAGCCGTCGCGGGAATGGAAGCTCGGGCCGCTCGGCCACGCCCTCCATGCCCTCAACATCTACCAGGAGCGGGCCTGGGGCACCGTGCTGCCCGGCGGCATCGCGGCCTTCCACGGGTCGATGAAGGCGGCCTCGGCGGCGCCGATGATCGCCGAGGAGCCGGAGGCCGACGCCGGCGCGTCGCGGCGCCGCTGAGCGGGCGTTCTTGAACCGGCCGGCGGTTGCCCGTAGGCTTGCGCCGCGGACATGCGGCCCGTGCGTTCGGCCGGCCCGCGCGTCGTCCGACGCGCCGCGCGACGTCCGCCGCAGGAGCGGATCATGGCACCGGCCGACATTTCGCCGCAGCTCGCGCAGCTGCTCGACGCCGCGGCCCGGCTCTGCGAGGCCACGGCCTCGGAGGCGATCCTTCTGCTCGTCGATCAGCGGCTCGACTGGGAGCAGGTGCGCCGCCTCACCGGGACCGTGACCGTGCTCGTCGCGGCCGACGACGAGGCGGATCTCGCGGGCACGACCGACCACGGCCTGAAGAAGATGCCGCTCGACGTCGCCGGGCTGCCGGTGCACGAGCGACTCGCCCAGGCGCTGCTCGAGTGCGTGGCCGACGAGATGATCGCGCCGGAAGCCGCGGTCGTGGCCGTGTATAGCGGCTTCGAGGCCGGCACGATCGACTCGGTGAGCCTGCTGAAGCTGGAGGAGCACCTCGGCCAGCTCACCAGCCGCGACCTACGGAACCTGGAGACGAAGGTGCCGCTCGAGACCCTCAAGCTCGTCGTCGACCTGGCCGTGGAGATCGGCCGCGAGGGCCGCGAGGGCAAGCCGGTGGGCACGCTGTTCGTGGTCGGCGACGCGCGGAAGGTGCTGCAGGCGAGCCATGCCGCGGGCTTCGACCCCGTGCGCGGCTACAGCCGTTCCGAACGCCGGCTCACCGATCCCCGGGTCCGCGAGGGGATCAAGGAGATCGCGCAGCTCGACGGCGCCTTCGTGATCGGCTCCGACGGCACGGTGGAGGGCGCCGCCCGCTACATCGACGCCTCGGCGGAAAACGTCTCGGTGGCCAAGGGCCTCGGGGCGCGGCACTGGGCGGCGGCGGCGGTCACGCGGCGGACGAAGAGCGTGGCCGTGGCCGTGAGCGAGACCAGCGGCACCGTGCGGATCTTCCAGAACGGCGAGGTGGTGCTGCGGATCGAGCCCTTCCGCCGAGCCATGAAGTGGAAGGATTTCGAGTACGAGCCGCCGGGTTCGGAATGAGCAGCGTCCCCGTTTCCGGCCCCGATCCCGACCTCCGCGGCAAGACCGTGTGGGCGATCGACACGCTCTCCCGGGCCTACCAGCTGTTCCACGCCCTGCCCGAGATGACGGCCCGCGACGGGACGCCGGTGTCGGTGGTGTTCGGGTTCACCCGCGACCTGCTCGACATCGTGGAGAAGAAACGGCCCGACTACCTCGTCTGCGCGATGGATCCGCCGGGGCCGACCTTCCGCCACGAGGCGTTCGCCGACTACAAGGCGAACCGCGCGGAGATGCCCGCCGACCTCGTGCCGCAGATCCCGCTGGTGCGGCGGCTGCTCGAGGTGTTCGGCATTCCCTGCCTGGAGGTGAAGGGCTACGAGGCCGACGACGTGCTCGCCACGATCGCCACCCGCGCGGTGGCGGCCGGCGGCGCG
The DNA here is from genome assembly GCA_044358905.1 of Pirellulales bacterium. Lineage (GTDB taxonomy): Bacteria > Planctomycetota > Planctomycetia > Pirellulales > UBA1268 > QWPN01. The sequence continues at coordinate 5,999 of JBIKND010000086.1, forward strand.
TGCACGATCGCCACGTCCGACAAGGATTCCCGCCAGCTCCTCGGCCCGCACGTCCGGCTCTTCAACCTGCGCACCAATGCCAGCCTCGGGCCCGATGAACTGCTCACGGAATGGGGCATCCGTCCCGACCAGGTCGTGGACTTTCTGGCGCTCGTCGGCGACAGCGTCGACAACGTGCCGGGCGTGCCGGGCATCGGTCCCAAGATCGCCTCCGAACTGCTGCAGAAGCACGGCACGCTCGACGGCGTGCTGGCCGCGGTCGAGACCGTCTCGGGCGCGAAGCGGAAGGAGAATCTGCGGACGCATGGCGACACGGCCCGGGCGGGCCGCGAACTGATCCGCCTCGACGCGGCCGTGCCGCTGGTGATTCCCTGGGACGCGGCCACCCTGCATGCGCCCGACACGGATGCGCTGGCGGAATTGTGCCGCGAGTGTGGATTCCGCAGCCTGCTCGACCGCGTCGTGCAGGCAGGGGCGCGCGGGGCCTCGACGGCACCGCCGGCGGCGAAGCCCCGATCGGCCGGCACGCTCTTCGACTTGGAGGGCGAGGAGCCTCCGCCACCGGCCGCTCATCAGTCGCTCACGGTGCACGAACCGGGCGACGACGCGGCGATCACGACAGCCGTCGCGCGGCTGCGGTCCGCCGGTCCGCTCGCGATCTGCGTGCCGCGGCCGGCGACGGGCGGGCTCCTCGTACGGCCGACGGGGATCGCGATCGCGACCGGTGACGAAGCCTTCTGGTTCGACACCGCCGCGGGCACGGCGCACGAAGCCCTGCGCGGGCTGCTGGCCGACCCAGCCGTCGCCAAGCACGGCCACGACCTCAAACGCCAGGACGTGGCCTTGCGGACCCTCGGCATCACGCTGGCGGGTGGCGCGTTCGACACGTTGCTGGCCGCCTACCTGCTCGAGGCCGGCGAGCGGAACTTGGGCCTCGTCGAGACGGCGATCCGGCACGGCGTGACGGTCGGCGACCCGGCCGCCGCCGCCGCGATCGAGAGCCCGGCGGGGGCGGCCGACGCGGCCCGCCACTGCCAGTTGGTGCAGGCCCTCGCCGCGCGGCTGCCGACGCGGCTGGCGGACGCCGGGCTCGCCGATCTGTTCGCCACCGTGGAAATGCCGCTGGCGCGGGTTCTCGCCGCCATGGAGTTTCGCGGCGTGCGGATCGACACGCCCGTCCTGGCGGTTCTATCGACGGAATACGCCGCCCGACTCGCCAGTCTCGAGGCCGAGATTCACGCCCTCGCCGGTCGACCGTTCGCAATCGCCTCGCCGCTGCAGCTGCGGGCCGTGCTGTTCGACGAACTGGGCCTGCCGGTCGTGAAGCGGGGCAAGACCGGGCCGAGCACCGACGCGGAGGTGTTGGAGCAGCTCGCCCCGCTGCACCCGCTGCCGGCGAAACTCCTCGAGCATCGCCGCTACGCCAAGCTCAAGAGCACCTACGTCGACGCCCTGCCGGCGCTGGTCGATGCGACGACGGGCCGGATCCACACCACGTTCAACCAGACGGTGACCGCGACCGGCCGGTTGAGCTCCAGCGACCCGAACCTGCAGAACATCCCGATCCGCACGGCCGAAGGGCTGCAGATCCGCGCGGCCTTTCTCCCCGGCGAGGCCGGGTGGAAGTTCGTGGCGGCCGACTACTCGCAGATCGAGCTGCGGATCCTCGCCCATCTCTCCGGCGACGCCGCGATGCGGGCCGCGTTTGCCGCCGGCGAGGACATTCACGCCCGCACGGCGGCGGCCGTGTGCGGGGTGGCGGCCGCGGACGTCACGCCGGCGATGCGGCGGCTGGCGAAGGCGGTCAACTTCGGCATTCTCTACGGCCAGTCGGCCTTCGGCCTGGCCAAGGCGTTGGGCATTCCGCAGGCCGACGCGGCGGAGTTCATCGCCGGCTACTTCCGCGTCTTCGCGGGGGCGGCGACGTTCATGGACGACGTGCTCGACCGTTGCCGCCGTGACGGCCAGGTGACCACGATGCTCGGTCGCCGCCGGTCGATCGCGGGCGTTCGCGACCGCGAGCGGCGCCGCAACGCCGCCGGCGTGCCCGCCCTCACGCTGCCCGAGCGCGAGGCGGTGAACACGGTCGTGCAAGGATCGGCCGCCGATCTCATCAAGCTGGCGATGCTGCGGGTCGACGCCCGCCTGCGGGCCGAAGGGCGGCGGGCGACGCTGGTGCTGCAGATCCACGACGAACTGCTCCTCGAATCGCCCCCCGAGGAGGTGGCCGCGGTCGAGCGGCTGGTGGCCGAGGAGATGCGGCAGGCCATGGAACTGGCGGTGCCGATCGAGGTCGCGGTGCATGCGGGCGGCACCTGGGCGGAATGCGAGTGATGAGGAACCTCATAGAGCCTGGCGAGTTTCGCTGGTCGGAGATTGCCCATGCCCCATCGCCGGACGTTCGCTCCGGCACGACCAATCCGCCTGCGGCGGATCGGTGCCCGGGCCTTCGCTCTCTCGGAGGCGGCTGCGCTCCGCCATCCATGGCTCCGCTGGCCGCCTACGCCGGCTCCTGGGGCACGGGCAACTCCTTCCGTCCGCTGGTTTAGCAGGAGGTTTTTGTGCGCGAGAATCAACGCGATTTCGAGTGAGGCGGCGATGATCATCATCGGACTGGTGGGCAGGATCGGCGCGGGTAAATCCACGGTGGCGCGGATGTTCGCGGCGCTCGGGGCCGAGGTCATCGATGCCGACGCCGTGGCTCACGAGGTGCTCGAGGAGCCCGAGGTTCGCGACGCGGTCGTGGCCCGGTTCGGGGCGGCCGTCGTCGACCCCGCCGGCCGCGTCTTGCGGGCCGCCGTGGCGACGCGGGTGTTCGGCCCGACCCCCGCCCATGCCGTGGCTCTGGCGGATCTGGAGGCGATCGTGCATCCGCCGGTGCGGCGGCGAATCACCGCGCGGCTCGCAGCGCTCGCGGCGGCCGAGGAGGCGGATGGGCGGCGGCGGGTGGCGGTGCTCGACGTGCCCTTGCTCGTGCAGTCGGGATGGGATGCCGAGTGCGATCGGTTGGTCGTGGTGGAATGCGCGGAGCATGTGCGGCAGTCGCGGCTCGCGGCCCGCGGCTGGAGACCGGAGCAGATCGCCAGCCGGGATCGGGCCTGGGAGCGGGCCGGCAGCCGGCCGCCGCCCCGCGAAAAAACGGCCGCCGTGGATGCGTCAGGCGATCCCGCATATACTGCGGACCAGGTGGAAAGGATCTGGAGTTTGCTCCCGTCTCGGTGAGACGCGGGGTGCTTCGACTCCGATCACCTCCAGCCTTTTCGGGGTTCCCACATCATGCCGGTTCGCGGCCTCGCCGCGCCCGGTCCTGCCTGCCTCTCCTCCTCGCTTCTCACCTTCGACGTTCAGGTCGGGGCCTCGTCGCCCCGTGGGTGCCGTATGCCAGATGCCGATTCCCCCCCGGACGACCACGACCGCGAGCCGATGTCCCTGGCGGAGGAGATCGCCGCCGAGGTCAAGGACGGCGCCGACGTCACCGACCGCTACGAGGCCCTCAAGAAGGGCGACTCGCAGGTGGCCGAACTGCAGAAGCTCTCGATGCAGGAACTGGTGGACCTCGCCCGCCGGGAGCAGATCGGCGACGTGACGGGCGCGAAGAAGCAGGACCTGGTGTTTCGCATCCTCCGCGAGCGGGTGAAACTCAACGGCCTGATGTTCGGCGAGGGCACGCTGGAAATCCTGCCCGACGGCTTCGGCTTCCTGCGCAGCCCCGACGCCCACTACCTCTCCTGCCCGGACGACATCTACGTCTCGCCCAGCCAGATCCGGCGGTTCGGCCTCCGTAACGGCATGAGCGTGGCGGGGCAGATTCGGCCCCCCAAGGAGACGGAACGCTACTTCGCGCTCCTCCGGGTCGAGGCCATCAACGGCGAGGATCCCGCCAAGCTCTCGACGCGGCGGTTCTTCGACGACCTCACGCCGCTCCATCCGGACGAGCGGATCGTGCTCGAGACCACGGCCGAGGAGATCTCGACCCGGGTCGTCGACCTGATCGTGCCCATCGGCTTCGGCCAGCGCGGCTTGATCGTCAGCCCGCCGCGGGCCGGCAAGACGATGCTCCTCCAGAAGATGGCCAAGGCCGTGCTCGCGAATTATCCCGAGGCCTACGTCTTCATGCTCCTCATCGACGAGCGGCCCGAGGAGGTCACCGACATGGAGCGGCAGGTGAAGGGGCCGTCGTGCGAGGTGATCAGTTCCACGTTCGACGAGAACTCGAGCCGCCACGTCCAGGTGGCCGACATGGTGATCGAGAAGGCGAAGCGGCTCGTGGAGTATGGCCGCGACGTCGTCATCTTCCTCGATTCGATCACCCGGTTGGCCCGGGCCTGGAACTCGGAGGTGCCGAACTCCGGCAAGATCCTCTCCGGCGGCGTCGATTCCAACGCCCTGCAGCGGCCGAAGCGGTTCTTCGGCAGTGCCCGCAAGGTGGAGGAGGGGGGCTCGCTGACGATCGTCGCCACGGCGCTCGTCGACACCGGCAGCAAGATGGACGACGTGATCTTCGAGGAGTTCAAAGGCACCGGCAACCTGGAGATCGTGCTCGACCGGCGGCTGCTGGACAAGCGGATCTATCCGGCGATCGAGATCAATCGTTCGGGCACCCGCCGCGAGGAGATGCTGCTCGAGCCCGACGAGTACCGCCGGATCTGCGTGCTGCGGCGCGTGCTCGGCGACATGAACCCCACCGACGCGATGGAACTGCTCGTCAACCGGCTGTCGAAGACGAAGTCGAACAGCGAGTTCCTCATGTCCTTGAAGTCGTAGCGGGAGCGTGATGGACGACGGCAGCGGCAAGTCGAGGCCCCGCGGCGGCACGCCAACCGGCCTGCCTCCCAGCACCCGGGTGGCGGTGGTGGTCGCCCGCTGGAACGAGACGGTCACGCGCGGCATGCTCGGCGCGGCCCACGCCACGCTGGCCGCTGCCGGGCTGGCGGACGACGCCATCGACGTGGTCTGGGTGCCGGGCTCGTTCGAGCTGCCGCTGGCGGCCGACCGCCTCGCCGCCACGCGGCGTTACGCCGCCGTGCTCTGCCTCGGCGCGATCATCCGCGGCGAAACGTCGCACGATCGTCATATCGCCACGGCCGTCGTCGGCGGGATCGAGCAGACCGCCCGCGTGCGGGGCCTGCCGGTGTTGTTCGGCGTGCTCACCTGCGACACGCCGGCCCAGGCAGCCGCCCGGTCCGGCGGCAGTGCGGCCGACGGCTTCGTCGGCAACAAGGGGGCCGAGTGTGCCGCCGCGGCCGTGGAGATGATCGCGGTGTTGGCTGCGATCGGCCCGGCCGCCCCCGCCGACCGTGCGGAGCCGACGGCATGATGCGGCGCAGCCGGGCCCGGGAGGTCGCGCTCCAGGTGCTCTACCAAGCCGAGGTGAATCCGGGCACCGCCCCCCACGACCGCGTCCGGTTCCTCAAGGGCCGCCTCCGGTCCGGGGCGCTCGTGGCCTTCGCGGAGTCGCTCGTGGACGGCGTCGGCCGGCATCGGGAGGCGATCGACGCGGTGCTCGAGGGCCGCTCGCGAAACTGGCGGGTGGCGCGGATGGCCGCCACCGACCGGGCCGTGCTGCGGATCGCCGTCTTCGAACTGCGGCACACCGACACGCCGGGGCCGGTGGTCGTCGATGAGGCCATCGAACTGGCGCGGCGCTACGGCAACGAGGCGTCTCCGCGGTTCGTGGCCGGCATTCTCGGCAGCCTACTGGCCGCGGGGGAGCCCGCGGCCGACTCCGTCACCCCCGCCTCCTGACGCAGGATCGAGCGCATGGCCATCTTCGGATTCGGACGCAAGGACACGCCCGCCGCGCCGGTCGACGCACCAGCCGATCCGCCGGCCGACGCGCCGACGGCGGACCGGCCGCGCGGCATCCTCGACCGGCTGCGGGCCGGCCTGGCGAAGACGGCGCAGGTTCTCAACACGGACGTTCGCGACCTCTTCAAGCGGGAGGGCCGGCTCGTCGACGAGCCCTTCCTGGAGGAACTCCGGGCCGCGCTGATCCGCACCGACATGGGGCCCGCCGCCGCCGAAGCGATCGTCGTCGACGTGCGCGAGCGGCTTCGGGCCCGGGTCGTCGATCCCGAGGTGGTGCTCGACTCGATCCGCACGCAGCTCCACGCGCGGCTCAAGCCGGCCGAGGCGGGGATCGCGATCGCGGCCACGGGTCCGACCGTGATCCTCGTCACCGGCGTCAACGGCTCCGGCAAGACGACGTCGATCGCGAAGCTCGCGCGGCGGTTCACCCGCGACGGGAAGCGGGTCGTGCTCGGCGCCGGCGACACCTTCCGGGCGGCCGCCGTCGAGCAGCTGGCGATGTGGGCCGGGCGGCTCGGGGCGGAGATCGTCCGCGGCGAGCCCGGCTGCGATCCGGCGAGCGTCGCCCATCGGGCGGTGGCCCGGGCGGTCGAGGGGGGCTTCGACGTGTGCATCGTCGACACCGCCGGCCGCCTGCAGACCCAGTCGAATCTCATGCAGGAGCTCGGCAAGATCCGGCGCGTGATCGCCAAGCAGATTCCCGAGGGCCCGCACGAGACGCTGCTGGTCATCGACGCCACCGCCGGCCAGAACGCCCTCTCCCAGGCGAAGGGGTTCAAGGAGGCGGCCGGCTGCACGGGGATCGTGCTGGCGAAGCTCGACGGTTCGGCCCGGGGCGGCGTGATCGTGCCGGTGGCGGAACAGTTCGGCCTGCCGGTGAAGTTCGTGGGCGTGGGGGAGTCGGCCGACGACCTCGAGGCCTTCGATCCCGAGGCGTTTCTCGCCGCCCTGCTCGAAGGCGCGCTCGCCGACGCCGCCTGACGGTCGATCAGTCGACGCAGCCCGCAGGGTTTGCCAGGCGGGCGGTCCGGTCGAGCAAGTTGTGCGGTGCAAGGCCGCGATTCTGGCCGCGGACCGTCCGGTTCAGCCGATACACCCGGCGGGGGGAACGGCGTCCGTTTCGGCGGAGCGGGCGCGTTTCCATTGTTGCAACGCCGGACGCCCGGCCCCTGCGCCGATCGTCCATTCACACCTCCGACTGGGAGTTTCAGAAACCATGCGCAAGATCGAGTTCAAACTGCCGCTGTGGGTGGCCGCGGGCCTTCTGTCCGCCACCCTCGGCGCCGCCGAGAGCCATGCTCAAACCGCCCCTGTGGTGCCCAACGTGCCACAGGAAGACGCCTATCAGATGCGGGCCCTGCCGCCCGAGGAAGCGGCCGCGGAGGCCGCCGCGGAGACCGGGCCGGAACGGTACCTCGAGATCGAGCCGCTCACGAGCCGGGGCATCAATACCTACGGCTGGGTCAACGCCGGCATCGGTGCCAACAACTGGGGCAGCCCGTTCAACGGCCCGATCACGTTCAACGATCGCAACTGGCAGGGCCAGATGAACCAGCTGTACCTCGTCAACGAGCGGCTGCTCGACGTCGAGAACGGCCGGTTCCTCGGTGGCCGCGTCGACCTGCTCTACGGCACGGACTACATCTACACCACTGCCCGCGGCCTCGACGGTAACCTGTTCAACCAGGCGAACCAGGCGGGCGTGACCGGCGCCCCGTCGTGGGTGTCGAGCAAGGACTACGGCCTGGCGATGCCGCAGTTGTACGGCGAGGTGGGCTACGGCGACCATGCCGTCAAGGTCGGCCACTTCTACACGATCATCGGGTACGAAGTCGTGCCGGCCATCGGTAACTTCTTCTACACGCACGCCTACACGATGCAGTATGGCGAGCCGTTCACCCACACCGGCATCCTCGACACCTACGCGGTGAACGACCAGATGACGGTGTACGCCGGCATCACCAACGGCTGGGATAACTTCAGCGACCCCATCAACATCCTGGGGATCGCCAATCCGGGCTATCCGGGCGCGAACAGCAACGCCGCGTTCCTCGGCGGTGTGACGTTCAAGAACTCGGACGAGACCCAGGCCCTGACCGTGACCACGTCGAGCGGCAACGAGATCGGCGGCTTCACGTCGCCCCTCGCGACCATCGGCAACCGGTCCTTGATCAGCACGGTCTACACGAACGAGCTGAACGACAAGGTGACCTACGTGCTCCAGAACGACAACGGCTGGCAGTTCAACGCCATCGGGGTCGCGGAGACCCTCGGTCAGCAGCCGGGGACGGCCCAGTGGTACGGCATCAACCAGTACCTGTTCTATAACTTCTCCGAGACCCTGATCGGCGGCATGCGGTTCGAGTGGTTCCGCGACAACAACGGCTACCGCGTGCTCAATCCGATCCGCAACTACTGGGTCAACGGGGACTGGCAGGGCGGCTACCAGGGCAACTTCTGGCAGGCGACCTGGGGCCTGAACTGGCGGGCGACCAACAACTGGATCATCCGTCCCGAGCTGCGGTACGACTGGTACTCGCCGGACAAGTCTGGCACGCCGCTGCCCTTCGGGCGCAACAGCGACCAGTACGGCCAGTTCTACGGCGGCTGCGACGCGATCTGGCAGTTTTAACCGCTGACCTTCCCGGCTGCCGGGCCATCCATGGCCCCGGCAGCCTCCGCCAGCCGCGGGCACAGCCAAGGTGTGCCCGGGCTGGCAGCGGCGGCCCTCCAGGCCGCCTGAGGGCGAGCGAACGAGCGGGGTCCACCGGAAATGGTGGGCCCCGCGGCGTTTCGCGGGGCACGCGGCGCGGCCTTCGGCCGCTGCGTGCGGGCCCCTGGTTTGGCTGCCGGCCTGTGGCCGCAGAGTGGCACTCTGCGGAATGCGGCCGTGTGCAGACTGCCAGTCTGCACCTACTTGGAGGCCGTGCGGCGACTTGCTCGCTGGAGCGGCGGTCCCTGACCGCCGATAGCCCTGGTTTGGCTGCCGGCCTGTGGCCGCAGAGTGGCACTCTGCGGAATGCGGCCATGTGCAGACTGCCAGTCTGCACCTACTTGGAGGCCGTGCGGCGAC
>JBIKND010000253.1:0-4105 GCA_044358905.1 Pirellulales bacterium
GGAGTCGAATTACGACGTGCTTCGGCCAGACGTCTGGAGGCAATCGCATCCGGAGGCGATCCGGATCTATCGCCAGGAAGAGCGGCGATCGCGGGCTGACGCCAAGGCGGTCAAGCGAGCACGCCGACGCATTGCCCCAAAGGCCTGACCAGCTTCCAAGCGACGCCATCCGCTCCGCGGACCCTATGGCTGTGGTGTGCGCTCACGCGAGCTGCTCAACTGAGACGTTAGCTGTATCGAGTTGAGTGCGTTCATGCCGATCATCTTGGCGTCCCTTGTCATCAATGTGCTTGTCGCCGGTTTCTTTGGCCTCGCGACCGGGTTCAGCCTCAACTCAATACTCCCGAAGCTTGACGTCGTGTTCGGGCCCGACACGCCCTCGCGGCGGATTCTGGCTTGTGTCTATCTGGCAATCGCTGCGGTAAGCGCGGTGGCTTTGCTAGTCACGCCGCTGCGGATGGGGATTGTTGTTGTGCTGTTGCCGCTCCAGATTCTCTATAAGACGCTGACCGTATTTTTTGTTTCGGATTGGAAGAACCCTGTTCCGTGGTGGAATCTGGTTATCTGTGCGATCCATGCGGCATCGCTTTGGGTAGCGTTCTCGGGCCAAGGGATCTAATAGCCAGCGAAGGGCTGATTGCGAACGAAGCGGTGCAGCGGCCTCGCGATAAAATCGGCTGGAGTGCGAACTCCAAGGTCACGGGCCGCTGATCGCAATTGTTCTGGCTGAAACTGGGCTCGGGCGATCCGGTGCACTAAGGATGACTAACGTCCGGCGTTGCACGCCCGCGTGATGCGAGGTGATCCGTCAGGCGCACCGCGGCAAGGCCCGCTCGATCCTGGCGAGCGAGCGGTCGCGGCCAAGGATCGCGAGGCAGTCATACAGGCCCGGGCCCACGGTCTTCCCCGTCACGGCCACGCGGACGGCATGCACGAGGTCGCCCGCCTTGACTCCCGCCGCTTCGATGACGCGTTTCAGAGCTTCCTCGAGCGCCGGCGGGGCGAACGGTTCGACGGTGCGGAGTTCCGTGGCGAACGCCTCGAGCAACGGTCGAACGCCTGGTTTGGCGAGCCGCTGTTTCACGGCCGCCTCGTCGAGCGGCGGATCAGCCACCAGGAAGAAGTCGGCGTAGGCGAGGATGTCGCCGGCCACCTTGAGGCGGTCGCCCGAGGCCTCGATCACGCGGCGGACCGTCTCCGCGGCAGCCGCCGGTGCCGGATCCGCGAGCAGGCCGGCCCGGACGAGAAACGGCAGCATCGCCGCGAGCTTTTCGTCGGTCGACAGGGCGTGCATGTAATGGTCCTGCACGGCCCACAGTTTCTTGGGGTCGAAGCTCGCCGGCGAGGAGTTGATCCGCTCCAGCGTGAAGCGTTCGACGAGCTGCTCGCGCGAGAAAAACTCCGTCTTGTCGTCGTACGACCAACCGAGCAGGGCGAGATAGTTGTCGATCGCCCAGGGCAGGTAGCCCACTTCGCGGTAGAAGTCCACGATCACGGGGTTGAACGTGTCGGCCTCGGCCTTCAAGCCGATGCGTTCGGCAATCCGCTGGCCGTGATCCATCACCTGCTTGAAGTCGGCGTTCTTCAGGTACTGCCCGAGTTTCCGCTTGGAGAGCTTCGTGCGGCTGCCCGGCTCGGCGACCAGCGGCAGGTGGGCGTAGGCGGGCAGCGGGTAGCCGAGCGACAGCGCGATGAACGCCTGCCGCGGCGTGTTGGAGAGGTGCTCCTCGGCGCGGATGACGTGGGAAATCTCCAGGTCGTGATCGTCCACCACGCTCGCCAGGTGATAGAGGCACGAGCCGTCGGCCCGTTGGATGACGTGGTCTTGCTCGCGTTCCCAGGCGAACTCCACGCGTCCGCGGACGGCGTCGTCGATGACCAGCGCTCCCTCGCGGGGCATCTTCAGGCGAACCACCCCCTGCCGGCCCTCGGCGCGGAACCGCGCGGCCGTCTCGTCGTCGAATGCGGCGAATTGGCGGCTGTAGAGGAAGGCCCGGCCCTCGGCCTGGGCCGCCTTGCGCTCCGCGTCGAGTTCCTCGGGCCGGGCGAAGTCGCGGTAGGCGTGGCCCGTCGCCAACAGCCGCTCGACCGCGGCCTTGTGGCGGTCGGCTCGCTGCGACTGGAAGTAGGGGGCGTGCGGGCCGCCCACGCCCGGGCCTTCGTCCCAGTCGATGCCCAGCCAGCGGAGTCCGGAGAGGATCGGCTCGAGGGCCGCATCCACGTTCCGCTCGGCGTCGGTGTCGTCGATGCGGAGGATGAAGGCGCCGCCGTGGCGGCGGGCGAAGAGCCAGTTGAACAGCGCCGTGCGGACGCCGCCGATGTGCAGGTAGCCCGTGGGGCTGGGGGCGAAGCGGGTGCGGACGGCAGACTGTGACATGCGGGGCGGACCTCCGGCGAGACTATCGGCCAGGTGGCGGCGGCAAGTCAATCGCGGGACGGTTGCAGGGCCGTCATGCCGCCGCGCGGTTCATGCGGGCGAGTTTCTTGAGCCGCTTTCGCTCCGCCTTGGAGAGGTGGCGTTGCTCCTGCTCCGAGCCGTCGACGAACCCGGACTCAGCTTCCATGGTCGCGTCGGCTTGGGGTTCCTCGACGTCGGATTCGTCTTCCGCCAGCGGTGTCTCGGCGGTCGTTGCCACGGCGGCCCGTTCCGGCTTGCGCCGCTCCGTCCGCTTGCTGGCCGGCGTGCACTGCCCCCGCACCTCGCGGATCACCGACCGTGCGGCGGCGAGCATGGCGATCGCGGCGAGGGTCGCACCGAGCGTCCAGGCCGCATGCCCGGCGATCGTCCAGGAGTCGCGGCCACCACCCAGGCAGACGCAGGCGGCGGACGTCGCCCAGGCAGTCAGGGTGAGGGCGAGCCAGGACGCGGTCGCCCCGCGCTCGTGGAGCGGCAGCACCGCCCACAGGGAGACGAGCCCGTAGGCGACCGTCGCCAGGCAGATCCACCAGCCGATGCCGCCGGGACCGAGGGCCACACCGGAGGCGTCGGTCAACAATCCGGCGACCAGGGGGCCCAGCGGCACCGCCCCGGCGCACGACGTGATTACGAACAGCCCGGCCAGCCAGCCCCAGGCGCGATAGCGGCCGTTGTAGTCGTCGCGCCGATGCCGCCGCATGAGCCGCACGATCAGAGCGACCGCGGCCGCCACGCCGAGCGCGACCTGGGCGAGCCAACCCGCCAGCGACTGCATGCTCCGCGGATCGAAGCAGGCGGCGGCGGCCTGCATGGTGCGGGCGAATCGTCCCTCGAGCGTGAACACGGGTCGCCCGAAGACCGGGCCGGCGGCGGCGAGCGCCAGCGCGGCGCCGACCGGCACGAGCATCGCGACCGCCGCCAGCGCCAAACCGCCGACGCCGGTGGGCAGGAGAGTCGCCGGCCCCTTTTGCTTCTCCGGGTGGGCTTCGGGACCGTAGGCCGCCATCGGCCGGGTGTCGGAGGCCGCGGTGGCCGTATCGCCCGTGTTCGAGCGATTCCAGGAGACGACCAGACGCCGACGCTGATCGCGGCGCTGGCTGCCGTTGAGTGACATCGGAGCAACTCGAATCCGTTCGAGGTCGGTGCAGTCGCCGGCTTGCGACGCGCGGCATGCGCGGACGGCGGCCGTGCGGAGCGGGGCCGGCATCCTGCCGACCGTGGTTCGCCCCACGACACGTTCTTCGGCGCGGCGTCGCGCCGGGATTCATGCCCGACCGGGCCGGCCCCCGCAGGACGCACGCTTCGCAGGTTCGGCAGCGTCGGCGTGAGCGGTGCGGCCGCTGCGACCGCGCCCACCGGCAGAGTCGGTCGCGGCGTTTGCCGCCGGGAGTCGGGTGCGGTACGATCCCGCCACCTCATTCCGCCACCCTCCGGAGAAGCCTGCCATGGCCTACACGCTGCCCCCCCTGCCCTACGCCTTCGACGCGCTGGAGCCCTTCATCGACGCCCGCACGATGGAGATCCATCATGACAAGCACCACGCGGCCTACGTGACCAACGTCAACAAGGCCCTGGAGGCGCACGCGGATCTCGCGGCGCTGCCGGTCGAGAAGCTGATCGCCGGCCTGGACAAGGTGCCGGAGGCGATTCGCACGGTCGTCCGCAACAACGGGGGCGGCCATGCCAACC
>JBIKND010000254.1:0-4092 GCA_044358905.1 Pirellulales bacterium
CTGGCCGCCGCCAAGGCCGCCGCGACGCCAGCGCCGGCCGCCCAGCCCGCGGCAGCGACCCCGGCGGCCGCGCCGGAGGCGACGGCCACGGCCAAGCCCGAGGCCCCGCAGACCCCGATCGAGAAGGCCACGACCGAGGCGGCCAAGCCCGACGAGATCCCCGACACTCCCGACGACCTCGGCCTCAGCATCGAGGACACGAACGTCAAGTGACCCGCTCCCACGAAAAAGGTGACAGCCGCCATGTGCCGGTCGCCGCAGGCGACACGGCCCCGGCCGAAGGCCGGGGTCTTGGCACACATGGTGGCTGGCGCCTTTTTCCTCACGCTGCCCTCGCGCGGATCGCGCTGGCCGCGCCCCTCGGGGCGCTCGCAGCCCTGGGCGGCTTGCTGGCCTGGCGGCTGGCCGCCGCGCCGGCGGCCATCGCGGCCCGGCACGCGAGCCTCGCCGGCCCCTTCGCGGCCGAGGGGGTCGACCTGGCGATGCGGATCGTCGCCGTGGTCGCCGCCGCCGCGGCCGGCGTGGCGGCGGTCGGCTGTCTTGCAGCCCTCGTCCGCGGCCGGCCGGCGCTCTTCGCCGTGCGGCTCGGCTTCTGGGCGAGCTACATGGTGATCGCGGCCTGGGTCGTGCTCGTGACGCTCGGCGTCAACGTCATCTCCGTCGGCCGGCTCTCGATCGACGAGCTGCCCCAGGACGGCATCACGCTCTTCAAACTCTGGTGGAACCTCGTGGGGCCGGCACTGCTGCCGCTGGCGATGGCCCTCTTCGGCCATGTGCAGAGCTGGCGGGGCTCCACCATCGCGTCGTTCGTCGGCGGCCGAGCCGACGGGGCCGCGGCGCCGGCCGTCGTGCCCACCCCGGCGGCGGGCGACCGGATCCTCGACGATCTCCGCACCGGCGGCCGGGATGCGCTCTTCCGGCAGAGCTGGATGGGGAGCTTCGGCGGGCACCTGTTCCTGATCGTGCTCCTGCCGTGGCTGCTGCAGTACGTCGGCTGCCGCGAGCAGTACAACGTGCCGCACGGCTCCGGCGAGGAGGCGGTGGCGGCCGTGGTGCAGGTGACCAAGCCGGTCAAGAAAAAGAAGCGCCGCTACCTGCTCAACCTCCAGTCGGCGATCATCCTCGCCCGTCCCGATCTCGACGACTCCGAGATCGAGGAGATGGTCGAACAGGCCTCGGAGATCACCTACTCGGCCGACACGAGTTCCGCCCAGGCCCGGGCGGCAGGGAAGATGGGCAAGGGGGGCGGCAAGACGGGTGGCTGGCCCGACGGCGTCGGCAACGACCCGATCCGCTTCATCCGCATCAAGCACTCCGGCCCCGGCTGGGACGACGGCATGGACGAGGTCTCGCGAGCGGACATGAACTTTCTCGAGGAGTTCAAGAAGGTCACGGGATTCAAGATTGCCCGAGCGCCCGAGGCGCGCACGATCCAGCAGCTGCGGAACTTCGACAAGGGCTTCGCGCCGCCATTTCTGTACCTCACGGGCGCGGGGGCGATCCCCGTGACCGCGGGCGACGTCAAGGTGCTGCGGGAATACCTGCTCGACGGCGGGATGCTGTTCGCCGACGCCGGCAGCCCCCAGTTCCACAACAGCTTCCTCGCTCTCATGGCGGCGGTGTTCCCCGACCGGCAACTGTTCAAGATCGCCCGCGACGACCCCCTCTTCCAGGCGCCGTTCACCTTTCCCAACGGGCCGCCGCCCCTCTGGCACCACGGCGGCAACGACCCGTTCGGCGTCAAGCACCAGAACCGTTGGGCCGTCTTCTACCATCCCGGCGACATGAACGACGCCTGGAAGACCGGCGGCTCGGGAATGAGCCGCGACCTCATGGACCAGTCGTACCGGCTCGGGATGAACATCGTCTACCACGCGTTCAGCAACTATCTCGACATGACCCGGAAACACCGCAAGTGACCGCCACCCTCGACACGCTCTGGAAAACGTTCGGCGTGCTCGGCGGCCTCTCCGCCGCGGCCTGGTTGGCCGCAGTGGTGTGGCTCGTGGCCGGCATCGGCCGTGGCCGGCGGTGGCAGGCCTGGCTCACGGCCGCGGTCGCGGCCGCCGTGGGGCTCGGCCTCGCGACCGCCGTCTCCAGGAGCATCCGCTCGATCGAGGTCGATCGCTCGGCGGAGGTGCAGGCGGCGGAGAACACGGCCGCCCAGAGAACGCAGACGCGGCTCGAGGGCCGGGCCGTCGGCATCCGCTTCGCCGAGGACACCGCCGCCGACCGGGCCGACCGGGCCGGCCTGTCGGCCGCCGAGGCGGAGGGCGCCTACGAGCGGGCCGTCGCGGAGGAACTCGCCAAGATTCCGGCCTACCGCAGCCGTGGGAAACAGGCCCGCGGGGCCAAGACTGCGGCCGCTTCTGGCACGGCCGCGTCGGGCTCGGCCACCTCCGGTACCGCGGCCCTGTCGGACACCGCCGCGACGCCGGCCGACGGGGAAACCGCCGCGGCGGAGACCGCGGCCCCCGCCCGATCGCTCCCCGAGGCCGAACTGATCGTCGCCGACCGCTACGACCGGGCCAACCGCGGGATCGCCTGGCTGGTGTTCTCGATGGCGGTGGCCTTGTGCGGCTGGGAATACATCCGTCGGTTCAACACGCCCTTCGAGGCCGTGTGGCCGTTGCCGCTGGCCGGCACGCTCGTCGACGGGCTCGCGACCAAGGAGCGGGTCGCTGCCGTGCCCCCGGGACTGCCCGGCGGGCTGCCGCGGTTTCTCGAGACCGCCGTCCGCAAGGGGGAGACGTTCATCCTCTTCACCGCCGCCGACCCCTTCCCCGGCCGCGACGCGCTCGACCGCGTCGTCGCGGGGCCGGCCGCCTGGCGGCTGCCGAAGCGGACGTTCCCCGCGGCGGACGTCGGCGGCGATCCGGAGTTGGCGCGGCTGGTGTTCGAGTCGGCCTGGTTCGACCGGGCGGCGTTCGTGCTCACGGGTGACGAAGCCGCCGACGACGTGCTCACGGGCGTGGTCGCAGCCCTCGCCCGCCGGCAGCACTCACGGGCGATGATGCAACGCACGCTCAACCTCGTCTGGGCGCTGCCCGCCGAGCCGCCGCCCGCCGCGCTGGCGGACCTCGTCCGCCTCGCCGACCAGGTCAACGTCCGGTGGCTGCGGGACGCCGTGGGCTGACGGCTGCACCCCTCGATCGCTTTCGGGTTCCGCCACCGTGCGGCATCGATCACAACAAGCCCCCGGCGGGAGCCGGGGGACTCCGCACGGCGGCGGATACGGTTTGCCATGTCCACGGGTGACTATCGGTCGCGATAGACACCCGGATCGCCCGACGGCCCGGTGTCCCCGGGCTTCCGCCCGGGGCTTTGTGGGCGTCACGGGCGGCATCGATCGCAACAAGTCCCCGGCCCAAGGGGACGGCTACGGTAACTCGACCCACGACTTGCAGCCGCCGAAGGACTCGTGCCAGGGCAGCATGAGCGGTTCCGGGAGCGGAGTGACGTCCACTTCGATGACGTGCAGTTCATCCTGCCAGCGGTGGAACCGCTCGGCCACCACGGCGTCGCTCCACACGTGCCGCGGGCGATATGCGGCGAGGTCGGCGAGCGACCGCACACGGCGGGCGTCGCGAACCCGGGCCACGTGGCGGAACACGACGCTCCCTTCGGGTGGCCGGTCGGCGTCGATATCGACGAGCAGGTCGCGGGCACCGGGCACGAGACTCTCCGGACCCTGATGCACGAACGTGGGCAGGAGCAGGAACTCTGCATGGTCGGGGCGGAACGCCCCGCCGGGCTCGACGATCCCGCCCTTCCGCAGGATCACGTCCTGCCGGCCGGCCGCGAGGGCGCGGCAGATGGCCGCCCACTCCTTGAAGGCGAAGGCCGGCGGAGCAGGGCGGGGCGGGGTCATTTGGCCGGCTTGCGGACGTGGATGCCGTCGGCCGTCATCTGGATCACCGGGATGCCGAGTTTCGGGTCGAAGACGGCCGTACCGCGGATCACGACGTCGGAGCCCTTCTGGACGCCGAACGCCTTGCGGGCGTCGACGGGCAGCGGCTTGCCATCGGCCCCGAGGAACTGCACCGCCGCCATCGGCGAGTTGGCGTTGCGCTTCTTGCAAAACGGGCAGTC
>JBIKND010000087.1:0-14613 GCA_044358905.1 Pirellulales bacterium
TCTGCGGCTCCAGGTGAGCGTTGTAGGTGCAGACTGGCAGTCTGCACACCGTCGCAGCGCGGATTCCGCAGAGTGCCACTCTGCGGCTCCAGGTGAGCGTTGTAGGTGCAGACTGGCAGTCTGCACTTCGTGGCAGCGCGGATTCCGCAGAGTGCCACTCTGCGGCTCCAAAGGATCGCTAATCAGCGGGCGTCGAGGTCAGAGTTGGCCTGCCGGCCGTGCCGTGGGCGCATCACCCGCGCGGCTTGTGCATCTGGCGGTAGATCACCTCCAACGCGTCCTGCACGTCCTTGGGCTTCTTCTTCTCCGCCCGCAGCGTGTCCACGAGCCGGCGGGCGTCGGCGTCGGAATGGCCCAGCGACCGCAGCACCTCGAACGTCTCGGAGAGCACGTCTCCGGCGACCGCCTCGCCCGGCGACTCGCGGGCCACGAGGAGGGCGAACTTCGGCATCTTGCGGCGCAACTTGGCGATCATCCGCTCGGCCGTCGCCGCCCCGATGCCGGGCAGCGTGGAGAGCGCCTTGGCATCCTGCTCCTCGATCGCGGTGGCGATCTCGCCCACGGGGCGGACGATCGCGCGGAGCGCCTTGCGGGCTCCCACGCCGTCCACCTCGCAGATCAGGTCGAAGAACTCCCGCTCGACTTCCGTGAGGAAGCCGACGAGCCGGGGCACGAGGTTGCCGCGGCCGGGGGTGCCTTCCAGGTATTCGAGCGTGTGGAGGACGACCGGCTGGCCGATCTTCTGCTGCAGCCCGCGACGGACGAGGTCTGTGACGAGCACCTCGTGGACCACGGGGCCGATCGCGATCTCGATGGCATTCGAGGTCGGGGCGACGCGTTCGAGCGTGCCGGAGATTTTGGTGATCATGCGCGGCTGCTCCTGACCCGCACGATCGCGGTGCCGAAGAGGAGGGGGCGGAGGCGGAGGTGGTAGTCGGTGAGGGCCACCGCCAGGGCGTCGGCGGCGTCGGCGGGCTGGGGGCGGGCCGTAAGGCCAAGCTCGCGCTGCACGGCGGCCTGAACCTGCTCCTTGCCGGCGTGGCCGGAGCCGGTGAGCGTGCCCTTCACGCGGTTGGGGAGGTAATGGTGGACGGCCAGTCCGGCCTGGACGCCGGCCAGGCAGATCACGCCCCGGGCGTGGCCGAGGAGAATCGCCGTCTTGGGGAACTTGGCGTGGGAGAAGACCTGCTCGATCGCCATCGCGGTCGGGCGGCAGGCCTCGATCACCTCGCGGATGCCGGAGTGGATGGTGTGCAGCCGGTCCTCGAGGGTTTCGCCCTTCGACCGCACGGTGCCGGCTTCGACGAGCCGCACCTGGGCGCCATGGCATTCGATGACGCCGTAGCCGGTGACGTTGAGTCCCGGATCGAAGCCGACGACGCGATGGGCGGTGGCCAGGCCTGGCATCCCGGAAGCCTAGCCGGGCCGGCGGGAATCGCCCAAGGGCAGTCGAGGCGCCGTTTCGGCGGTGGCGGCTGCTGCTGGCGTCATCGCGGCCGGCCCGGGCGCCGCGCGATGGCCACGGACCGCTCGGGGCAGGCCTCCGCGACGAGCTTGGTCATCGTGTTGGGGCACACGCCGAGCAGCTTGGCCGCGCGGGCGAAGTGGCCGCCGGTGGCGTCGAGGGCCGCGCGGACGGTGCGGCGGCGGAGCTCGCGGAGGTTGAACGTGGGAGGCTCGGCTGCCGGGCCGCGTGGGTCAGCCGCGCCGCCGGCGGCGTGGCCTGCCAGTGGTGACGCTGCCGGCTGGGGCGCGAGTGGCGCATGCGGACGCGCCGGCCCGAGCACCTCGTCAAGCACGGCGTCAGCCGCGTCGGCAAACACGTAGAGCCGCTGGATCGTCTGGCCGAGCTGCCGCACGTTTCCCGGCCAGTCGTGCGCCATGAGCCGCTCGAGCACCCCGGGATCGGGCCGCCACAGGGGGCGGTCGTAGTGGGCTGCGTAGTGGGCTGCGAAGTGCGCGACGAAGCGGGGGATGTCTTCCGGACGGTCGCGGAGGGCCGGCACGGCGAGGTGCACGGTGTTGAGCCGATAGAGCAGGTCTTCGCGAAAGCCGCCGGCTGCGACCGCCGCGTCGAGGTCCCGGTGGGTGGCCGCGATCACGTGCACGTCCACGGGCTCGGGCTCGGGCCGCGTGGCGCCGACGGGCGTGACCTCCCGCCGCTCCAAGACCTGGAGTAGTTTTGGCTGCAGTTCTGGTGGAAGGTCACCGATTTCGTCGAGAAAGATCACGCCGCCGTGGGCGGCCCGGAAGGCCCCGCGGGTGGCGCCGATGGCTCCGGTGAACGCCCCCCGTTCGTGCCCGAACAGTTGGCTTTCGGCGAGCGGGGCGGGAAGGCTGCCGCAGTTGATGGCGATGAAGGGAGCGTCATGCCGCGGGCCGCTGGCGTGGATCGCCCGGGCGACCTCCTCCTTCCCGCAGCCGGTCTCGCCGGTGATGAGCGTCGTGCACTGAAACTCGGCGACCCGCAGGATGGCAGCCTCGAGCCGGCGCACGGCTGTCGCCCCGCCGACCAGCCGCGGCCAACGGGCGCGAGTCGGACGGACGGGTGCCGCACCGGGTTCGAGGGGCGGCGTCGGGGTTGTGCCGGCGAAGCGACCGGTCTGTGTATGGCTGGCGAAAAGGCCCATGAGTTCCTGGCCCCGAAGCATGGTGTCGGTGCTGGCAGACGGCGGCCTGCCCACAGAGTAAGGCGGAGAACGGCGGCCAAACCGGACGCGCCCGGCAGGAAAATGTGACGAATCCGGCATGAGCAGGGACGAATCCGCGGGGGCATCCTTCGTGAGAGGGGTGCGGGGGTCGCAGGGGCTGCGATGGCCGTGACAGGTTCTGCGAAACACATCGCAGGCTCTGTGAGGGAGCTTCCGGTCCGCCGTGACACGGCTGGTTCCGCGACATCGCTTTCGCCCGGGTTTTTCTTGGCAAACCGCACGCGGCCGGAGTTGACGGGCCACGTGGCACGTCGTTTGCGGCTGCCGAAATGATCCGGTCGCGGCTGGCTTTGTCCCGGTCGCGAATGCTTGTGCCAGTCCTCGCCCCTCCAGGCAGCGGAGTTTTGCATGAACGCGATCGCCCATCGCCCCCTGGCATCCCGTCGTTTCTGGAACGCGGCTCTGGCCGGGCTCTGTGGGTGTGTTTTCCTGGCCGGGCTGGCCGTCGCGCAACCGCCATCGATCACCGTCACGAGCGGCTCGGTAGAGAGCGTGCCGGGCACCCACGCCTCCGGGACGTACGCCTCCGTCACCGTGAGCGGCACGGGGGCCGCGGGCGAACGGTCTACTCTGACGATCGATGCGCCGCTGCAGATGGGGCAAGATTTTGACGGCGGCAATCAGGTGCTTTCGGTGACGGACGGCGGTTTGCTGAACGTCAATGCCAACGTCACCGCGGCCACGTCGCGGAGCGGAACGGTTGGGAATGGCGGCACGCTGAACCTGCTCTCGGGAACGTTTCAACTCACCAGCCTGGACTTGTCGGGCACGGCGGCTTTTCAGCGGGCGCCTGGCGCGGTGTGGGCGATCGACTCGTTGAGCCTGAGCGACGGGGCGACGGTCACGTATACCGCAGGCGATCTGTGGGGCGGCGGGGACTATTACCCGTTCCTTGGTATCTCTTCTGGGGCCACGCTCGAGTTGCAGACGAACCTCGTCGCCCCAGAGGGCCACGAGATTTTCCTGACGGGCTCGGGGTCGCGCATCCTGCGTGCGACCGGCACCGAGACGATCAGCGGCGGTAATATCGGAGTCGCAGACGGTGCCAACTTCACGCTCATCGCCGGTGACACGCCCGTCTCGCTCGTCGCTGGCGAACTCTACATCACACCCGACCCGGTGGCCCCGAGCGCGATCACGCTCGCACCGGGCACGACGACGCTGAACCTGTCGTTCCTCGGGCTTGGCA
This sequence comes from Pirellulales bacterium, assembly GCA_044358905.1. Taxonomy (GTDB): domain Bacteria; phylum Planctomycetota; class Planctomycetia; order Pirellulales; family UBA1268; genus QWPN01. The sequence continues at coordinate 3,901 of JBIKND010000087.1, forward strand.
GTGGGGGCAGCATCGTCGGCCTGGCTGACGCGTCGTACAACGTCAAGGCGGTCTCCGTGGCCGGTCAGCAACTCGACTATCGCCCCGGCGACACCATCGCCGAGTACGTCTCGATCAATACGTCGGGCACGCTCTCGCTCCAGAAGAATCTCACGCTCTCGGGCAGCTACGCCGAGCTTGCGCTGCGGGGAACGACGAGCACGCTCGAGCGGAACGCGTACGACGTGTCGACTCCGGCCGTCTATGTCGTTGACGGGGCGAACCTGACGATCGGCGAAGCTATCACTGTCAGTCGCAGAATCAGCGTGAATGACGGCTTTGACGATCTGCCGACGTCCGTCACCCTGACGGAACACCTCGTCCTTGCGGCGAGTGACGGTGTGAACCCGAGCATTTCCGTTACCGGCTCGAACGCCGGCGTCCTCCGCGCGTCGCCGGGCCTGACGATCACGGCCACCGGAGCCGAAATCACTGCCTACGAACAGGGCACCTTCACGATGGAGGCCGGCGACGACTTCACCGGCTCGAGTGTGACCGCTTCGATGGGGGGAATCATCGCCAACGCAGGGCCGCAGACGCTCGCCTCCGTGTATGTGTATGGCACGTCCTTCGACTCGCCCTCCAGCTACACGGCCTACGCCCCACTGACGCTCACCGGCGGCGAGTTCACGACCGCATTGGACGTTCAATACGGCGGTGTGTTCACGGCGAATGCGAACGTCACGGCTCCCGGTGTCTCGGTGGTCAGCGGTACGCTCAATCTGGTCACGGGCACGTTGGCGGTGAGTGAAAGTCTTTATGTCTCGGGCTCCGCGGCGAGTGTCACCCGGGCGCCGGCGTCGGTGATCTCGGCGCCGGCGACGGCCGTGAGCATCAGCGACCTCGCCTCGTTCACGATGGAAGAGAATGATTCCTTCACCGGTTCCACGCTCACGGTGACCTGGGGCGGGACCGCGGCGAATGCCGGGCCGCAGACGCTCGCCCAGGTGACCGTGTACGGGAAAAATATCGGGACTGATGCGGCCGCCACCTACATGGCTAATGCACCGCTCGTGATCAGCGGTACTGGGAGTTCCGCGCTCTCCGTAGGCGACGGTGGCGTGTTTCGGAGCGATGCCAACGTGACGGTTGGTGGAGTGTCTGTTTCCGGCGGTACGCTCGATCTGGTGTCGGGCACGTTCGCAGTCGCGAACTCGCTCGCCGTATCCGGCACGATGCTGGTCAACCGTGCCGGAGGCGCTGCCTATCAGGTCGGCGACCTGTCGCTCTCTGACGGAGCCAGCTTGGACTTCGTCGCCGGCACCGACTCGATCGCCTCGCTGTTTCTCGGCGGGCAGAATCTCATCGGTGGTTTCGGCGGCTTTTTGACCACGACCGGCAGCGGCGGCCTGACGCTCACGAGTTTGAGCATCCTGAGTGACGGCCTGCTCACGCTCGACAGCTTCGACGGCGTCGGTGGCCCGGGTGCGTGGGCCCTCAAGCTTCCCGACAGTTACGCGTCCTTGCTCTCGACCTATATCAGCGGCAGTTCGATCGTCGGGGGTTCAGGCCAGCCGCTGAACGTCATTCAGCAGGACGGCTTTGCCTATGTGACGGCCGTGCCGGAGCCGTCGGCGGTCGTGCTCGCCCTCGGCGGCGTCGGCATCGCGGCCGGATTGCTGCGACGCCGGTCGCGGGCCGCCCGCCGCAGTCAGTCGGCGGCGACGACCAGCGGCGCGGTCGAGAGGTAGAGCGGCAGCGGGCCGCGGTCGTAGCGGCACTCGAGCAGGGCCGCACGGAAGCCTGCGGCCGGGCGGTCGAGCTGCTCCCGGCAGCGGCCGTCGGCGAGGGTCGCGGGCCGAGAGGCCCAGGTCGCCTGGCGAAAGTCGCGGGTGTCGCTCGCGGCCGTCCAGAGCGTCGTCGCGGCGGGCCGCGGGTCGATGGCCAGCGCGCAGGTGCCGGCCTTGGCGTCGCACTCCCACGTGCAATCCGGCAATCGCTCGGCGCCCGCCACGTGGCGGGCCAGCGCCGCCACGAGCGGCGCGACGCGGAGCGGGGGCAGGTCGTGGCCCGCGTTGGGCGCGTATGACACCCAGGTCGGCCCCTGGATCTGTGGCCGGTAGAGGGCGAGCGATTCCAGCGGCCAGTATTCGTCGTTCGTGCCCAGGGCGAGGATCTTGGGCTGCGTGATCGCGGCGGCATGGCGCACGGGATCGACGATCTCCATCAGTTGGCGGCCCCGGGGCGTTTCGAGCTGGCGGTGGAGGCCGCGGGAGACGTAGTCGTGGAGGGCTTCGGACGGCGCGCCGAAGCTCTCCACCTGCAGCCGCATGTGCCGCGGCAGGTCGAGCATGTCGATCACCATTGGCACGAGGCCGCGCACCCGCGGCTCGACGGCGGCCGCCAGCCAGCTCGTCCAGCCACGCTTCGAGGCGCCGGCGACGACCGCGCCGTCGAGTTCCACCTGCCACTCCGTTCGCGCGAGGTCGGCCGCGGCATCGAGCGCGGCCGACACCGTCTTCACCATCGGCAGCAACAGCGGCCAGGTGGGGTCGCCGGTGAGAAAGAACTGCTCGAAGGTGTGGGCGATGAGGTCGTCCTCGCGGCGACCGTCATAGAGCGGCTGGTTCGGCACCTGCCGGACGACGGCGGCCGGTAGACCGGCGGCGTCGGCGATGGCGGCGAGGATCGGCAGTTGCTTGGCGGGAGGCTGGACCGCGTCCTCGGGCGTGCTGCCGCCGTCGACCCAGAGCACCAGCGGCGGCCGCTCGACGGCGAGCTTCGCCGGCAGATAGATGGCGCACTGATGCCGCCACGCGGTGCCGCGCCAGGTCTGGCTGACGAGGTCGGCCGCGAGAAACCGCCCCACACCGAACTCACCGCCGGCGATCCTGGTCCAGCGCGTCGTCTTGTCGATCGCCCGCACATAGTCGGCGAGCGGATTGGCGGCCCGGGCCGGCGCGGGGGCCAGCGCCGGCGGAGCCGAGCGGCCGGACCGGGCGATCACGCCTGCGACGGCGGCCGTCGCCGCCCCGGTCGTGGAGAGCAAAGCCCGCCGTGGAAATCGCGGCGCAAGCGACGGGGAACCTTCCTGGCCCTCGAGCGTGGACATCGTGAAAAATCCGTGAGGAAGCCACTGGCGCCCGGGGGAGACGCGTCAGCCGAGCCCGTTCGTTGACGCCGCTCCCGGGGAGGGGTAGCCTCCGACCGACCGGTCGCCGCTGCTGTGCAGACTAGCCGCTCGTGGCCGTTCCTTCATCAACCTCCTTCGATTTCGGGAACCGCTCGTGAAGGCGTAGGTCGCTGTCCGCGGGGTGCACGCCCCGAAGGCGACCGTTCGGAGCATCGTGTGGCACCGTCCGGCACTGCCGGGAGGCTGCCCACGTTTCCAGTTCCGGGGCCTCGGTCCCGGGATGGTGATCTGGCCCAACGCCGGGCCGTCCGCGGGGAGGTGGTTTGCCCCGCGTCAGGATCGCTCCGCGACGCCCGCCTTCGGATCGCCCGCATGCAGTGGCCGCGCCTTTGCCGCGCGACACAGGTGCCAGCATGCAGTTCATTTCGCAGTGTCGTGTCCCGTCGGCCGTCGTGGTGGCCGTGGCCCTCGGCGCGTGGGTCGGCGTTCCGCACGGTGCCTTCGCCGGCGTGATCGGCAACTGGGATTTTTCCGCCGGCTCGTTCAGCCCGGTCGCCGGGACGATCGCCCTCTCCGAGTTGCGGACGAAGCCCTACTACACGGTCTACGGCGGCTCGGCCAACATCCCCGCCGTGGAGTTCGTCTCGACCGGGACGTTCGGCATCACCGCGCCGGGTGCCGCCCCCCAGACCGTGATGCGGGTCCCGAACCAGTCGGGCTACGGGCCGATGGGGGGCCTGATCGCGGAGTTTCCGCGGATCACGAACGCGACGACCAACTCGCTCAATCGCTACACGATCGTGATGGACGTGCTCGTGCGGCAGTCGGCCTACGACGCGGTCTACGGGCGATCGAGCGGCCGCTTCATGGGGCTCTTTCAGACCGCAGCCAGTTCCGACGCGGAATTGTTCATCGACGTCCGCGACCAGGCAGGACTGCCGGGCTCCGATCGTCCCCTGGGCGTGGCGGGCGTCTACGGCGGCGACGTCGTCGCCGACCAGTGGCACCGGATCGCCTGGGTCGCCTCGCTCGACGCGGCCACCGACAGGCCAAGGTTCCAGACCTACGTGGACGGCGAACCGGCCAGCTCGCTCGTCTGGGACGACCTGTACACGAGCGGCACCGCCACGAACGACAGTGTGAAGCTCGATCTCGTGGACCCGAGCGCACCGATGGGCAGTGGTCTCAAGACCGATGGGAGGTTCTCCATCTACACGCTCGGACAGATCAGCAGCGGGCAGCTGCCGCTCTATTCGACGTCGGCCTTCTTTCTCTTCAACGACGGTGGCAGCAATGCCGGCGAGGTGGGCGAGACGTTCGTCGCCAACCTCCAGTTTCGGGACGACGCGCTCTCGGCCGGCGAGGTCCTCGCGCTGGGCGGGGCCACCGGCGGCGTGATCCCGGTGCCCGAGCCCTCGACGCTCGCGCTGGCCGGCGTCTGCGCGGTGCTCGTGCTGGCGCGGTCCTATCGGGCGCCGTCGTTCCGCGACGCTCGCGCCCGGTGGACGAGCGGGTCGATCGCGTAGTCCACGGCCTGCACGGAACCGTCCGCCAAGGCCATGCCGCAGCCGCCGGGATGGCTGCTGCCGAAGGCGATCGACGGCGGGTCGAAGCCGCGGCGATCCTGCTGCGGCGAATCGAGGCCGACGCGGAGCACGTCGCGATCGTGCCCGGAGAAGAGGCACTGGTCGTCGTCGTCGGAGGTGCCGGCCGCCATCCCGGCGGGATTCACGTACTTCTCGCCGAGAAGGTAGGTCCCGGAAACGCCGTCGCTGACGTCCTTGAGCCGCACGCGGCTGCGGCGAAAGACGAGGCCGTCGGGCGGCGGGCCGTAGGCCGCCTGCCACTGGTCGTCGGTCATGGCGTCGCCCTCGGCGGTCGTCGAGGGCGAGCCGCCGCTGCGATAGCGGTTGGTGGGGAACGTGCCACTGCCCATGTTGGCCGCGTAGTCGCCGCGGGCCACCGCCGCGGGCCGCCGCACGGCGTCGGTCGGCACGGCGGCGACGTTGAGCGGCCGCGTGTTCTTGCCCGCGTCGAACGGCCACGTCGTCGGGCCACGGCGGGTCGGGCAGGTGAACGTGGGCACGGGCGTCTGCAGCCGTACGAGCGCCGCGTCGGCCTTGGCTTCGGCGTCTGCGAGGCCACTGCCCAGATCACGGAGGGCGGCCTGCTCGATGAACGGCAGGATGTTGAAAGCCCAGCCGCCAGGCTGGCGCACGCCATAGCCGCGGTCCGGATCGCCCGTCCAGGCGCCGCCCCAGCCGCCCGTAGGCAGAAACCCATGGGCCCGCTCGTGGCCGAGGCAGGCGAAGGCGAGCTGGCGAAGATTGATGCTGCACGCGGTGCGGCGGGCCGCTTCCCGGGCCGACTGCACGGCCGGCAGCAGGAGCGCCACGAGCAGGGCCACGATCGCGACCACGACGAGCAGTTCGACGAGCGTCATGCCAGGCCGGCGGGGGAGCGGGGCGATCCCGCACGCGGGCTTCATGGCCGGTCGAACTCCATCACGGCCAACCGGGCCGCCGCGTTGCGGGTCGTCTCGGCATCGCTGCCGGCGATCACCAGGCCGGCATCGTCGGGCAGGAGACTGATGGCGAGCACCTGCCAGCCCGGGCGGAGCTCGTCGAACGTCGTCAGCGTGGCCACGTCGGAGATGCGGATGCAGCCACTATCGGCGGTCACGAGGCAGCGGCCGTCGGCCGAGAATGTCAGGCCCTCGATCAGCCGCTCGTGCGACGTCAGTGCGCCGCGGGCAACGCCCGTGAGGCCGTCGAAGAGCAGCACGCGGCCGGTCCGCGTGCCCACGGCGACCAGCCCGCCATCGGGCGACCAGGCGACGCTCCACGAGTCTTCGCCGATCTCGAGCCATAGCGGCTCCGGCCGGTGGCCGGCGTCGAGCGGGATGATCGCCGTCTTCCGGCCTGCGGCGGCCACACGCGGCGGCTGCACCGGTGACGCGGCCAGGGCATGCACCGGATCCGCGAGCGGGGTGAGCGGGGCGAAGCGATCGAGCGCGGGCGGCCAGATGAACACCGAGCCGGATGCGTTGGCCATGACCAGGTCGCCGCGCGGCGTCCAGCACATCTTGGCCGTGACGGAATTGGTGTCCGGCGGCAACTGGACCGAGCCGGTCACGGCAGGCACACCGCCGGCGAACGTGATCACGTCGATGGGCAGTGGTGTGCCGCCGGCCGCGGCTAGCCGCTGTCGGGGCACATCGAAATCGAGTTCGCGCACGCCCCGGGCCGTGGGCGAGAGCGGCACGACGCTCCCCGTTGCCAGGTCCACCCACCACGCGGTGTCCAGCGGATCGACCGCCACGACCGTGCGGCTGGCAGAGCCGCCGGACGCGGGTGGTCCCACCACGACGCGGTCGAGCTTCCGGCCCGGCACCGCCACTTCGCGCATGGCCGTCACGTCGGGCGTGGTCCGTGGATCCCAGCGGCGCAGGGTGCCGTCGGCGCCCGTGGTGAGGAGGGTGCCGCCCGGCTCGAAGGCGATCGACCACGCGCGGCCGACGTGGCCCACAAACCGGCCGAGCAGCGTGGCGGAGTCGAGGGCGAAGACGCGCACGCCGCCGTCACGGCAGGCCGTGGCCACCCGCGCGCCGTCGCTGGAAAAACTGCAGCCCTGCACCCAGGCGGGGTGGCTGGGAAGGGAGGCTACGAGTTTTCCCGTGGCGATCTCCCAGACGTGGGCCTTGGCGTCGGTGCCGCAGGCCATCAACCGCGTGCCGTCGGGCGACACGGTGAGGCTGCCGAACACGGCGCTGCGGCTTTCCCCGTGCGGCCGTTCGAACTCGCGGATCAGGGTGCCGCTCGCCGCATCGACGAGCACGATCATGTCGCCGCAGGCGGCGGCAAGCGTACCGTCGGAAACGGTCACCAGGGATTCGACCTCCGGAGTCTTTTCGGGCGGCGGCTCGAAGCGGAACAGGTCTCGCGGTTGGTCGGCTGCATCCAGCGGCAAGAGCCGAATCACGCGATCCTCGCCGCCGACGGCCAGCCCGCTGCCGTCGGCCGTGAACGCGACCGCATACAGGGCGCCACGGCCGGGCCGGGCCTCACCGCCGGCGACGAGCGTGTCGTCGTCGACGCGCCACCAGCGCACGCGGCCATCCTGGCCGGCGGACGCGAGCAGCCCGCCGTCGGCCGAGAAGCAGACGTCGTTGACCTCGTCGTGCGCCGGAATGACCGTCGTCTGCGGGGCGCCGTCGATCCCGCGCACCAGCCGGATGCTGCCATCGGCGCCCGCCAGGGCGACGGTGCGGCCACCGGGCGCCAGGGCCATCGCATACAGGTCGCGGGGACGGTCGGCCGCGGTCGGTTCCGCGGGCGCGAGGAGGATTTCCCGCTCGCCGTGCAGGCGGCGTTGCAGCCAGCGGCTGGCGAGCGAATCGGTGTGCATGGGATCGAGCGTGCGGGCCGCCTTCGCATGGGCCAGGCTCGCCGCCACGTTGCCCCCGCGCAGGGCCTCGAAGCCGCGCCGCAGTTCCGCTGCGGCGTCGCGACGGGCGATCTCCTGCTGCTGGGCCAGGGCCCGCCGAGACGCGCGGCCGCGCTCTACGACCGCCCATCCCGCGAGGATGGCCGCGGCCAGCACCGCCGCCGCCAGCGCGGTGAACAGTGGGCGTCGGGCGACGAGGCGGGCCAGGCGGGCGGCTGCCGACAGGGGGCGGGCAATCGTCGGGCGGCCGTCGAGCCAGCGTTCGAGATCGTCGGCGAGCGCCGCCGCGGTGGCGTAGCGGGCGGCCGGTTTCTTCTCCAGGCACTTGAGGCCGATCGCCGCCAGATCGCGGGGCACGCCCGCGGCGACCCGATCGGCGGGCTGCGTGTCCTCGAAGAGCACCTGGCGATACGTCTCGGCCGTGGTGCCGCCGCTGCGGAGCATGCGGCCGGTGAGCAGACGGTCGAGCAGCAGGCCGAGACCGTGGACGTCGGTCGCCGGGCCGACGGCACCGAACGAGCGATCGATCTGCTCCGGCGCCATCCACGCGGGCGTGCCCAGACTCGCACCGGTGCGCGTGAGCTGCGAGAGCGGGTCGCTCGCGTCGATGTCGAGCGACTTGCCGAGGCCGAAGTCGGCGACCTTCACCGTAAACCCGCCGGCCGCCGGGGCGTCCGCAGTCTCGTCGGCCGCAAGGATCGGCGGCTCGCCGTCTCCGGTGGTGACGGGCGCCAGCAGAACGTTCGCGGGCTTCAGGTCGCGGTGCATGACGCCGGCATCGTGGGCATGGGCGATCGCCCGGGCCAACGTGAGGACGAGCCGGGCCGCCGTTCGCGCGGGCAGCGGCGTGGGGTGCGACGAGAGCCAGTCGGCGAGGCTGCCGCCGGCACAGAACTCCTGGGCGATGAATTCGCGGCCGTCTTCGATGCCCACCTCGTAGATGGTGACGATGTGCGGATGCACGAGCCGTGAGGCGATCTCCGCTTCGCGGACGAATCGCCGTCGCGCGGTGGCGGAGAGCAGGGCCTCGGCCCGCCGCACCTTGAGGGCCACGCGGCGCCGGAGCAGGGGATCCCAGGCCTCCCAGACCGTGGCGAAGCCTCCCTCGCCCGCGCGGGCGACGATGTCGTAGCGGCCGATGCGGCGAGGTGCTTCGGGGGCCGCCAGGGGTACGACGCCGGCCGCGGCCGCCGTCTGTCGGAGGAGGAGCAGCGTATCGAGCAGCCCGCCGAAGGTTCCTGGATCGAGGCCGGGCTGCGATGCGGCATCGAGTGTTTCGCGATCGGCGAACCCGGCGAGATAGTCGTCGATCGCGGCCACCCGATCGACGACCGTGTCCTGGTCGTCGGGCGGGGCGGCGGCGGAACCGGTGCCGGGGTGGGGCGACGCGTCGGCCATGGCGCTCCCGGATCAGGAGGGGGGCGTCGCGGCCGGGGACGACGACGGGGCCGAAGTGTCGCGGGCGGCGGCGAGTTCGACCTGCATCCGCTCCACGGCACGGTACCAGAGCTTCCGCACGGCATCCTCCGACCGGCCCAGGTCGGCGCCGATGTCCGCGAACGACATCCCTCGCCAGTATCGCAGCTCGATCACCCGGCTTTGGTCCGCGGGCAACCGGGCCACGACGCGGTTGACGAGGGCGGCGTCTTCGTGGCGGATCGCCGATCCATCGGGCAGGTGCCGGCAGACCGGCAGGCCGGAGCCGTCCGGCAGGGGGCCGGCAGTGAGACTGAACTCCAGGCCGACGTCGCGCTTCTGGGCAGCTTCGAAGTGCCGCACCGCGTCGATCACGTTGTTGCGGAGGATCGACCGCAGCCAGGCGAAACATTCTTCGGCGGTGCTTCCACGGAACCGCTCAAAGTTCCGCTGCATGTCCATCGCCGTTTCCTGGACGAGATCCGAGGGCCCGACCTTCGCCCGCAGCGCCTCGGGCAGTTCCTCGTCGGCGACCGCGAGTAGTTGGGCCCGCAGGGCCTCGAACACCTGCCCGAGCGAGGTCGGGCATCCGTCACGGGCGGCGGCCAGCAGGTCGCCAACCGCCGACTGCTGTGGCCACGCCGCGGCCGTCGAGCGCGTGGTCTTCAAATCGGCGTCCATGGCGGCACCGCTGGCGGCTGCGGGCGACGGCGCCGCTGCGGTCGCGGGGCGGCGAACCGGGCGGTCGGGGCGTCGGCAGGCCGTCATCATCAGGCCTGCGACCACCATCGTACCGCACCACACGGGGCGTGAAAGCCTCGCGGACCCCGCAGCCATGACGGTCAGGCCGCCGCCGCGTTCGCGGCCGCACGCCGCCGCCGGAGCTGCCACCAGCCACCGGCGATGCCGAGGCCGGCGAGGAGGTAGGACGACGGCTCGGGGACAAGACGAATCTCGCCGTCGAGTGCCACGCCAAACTCGCTGTTGTGGTCGATGACCGCCCACACTTGGTCGTTCACCCAGTCAACGCCGTAAGCCCCGAGCATTCGGGCGCCGTCCCAACCGTTGTTGTTGGACAGGAATTGCTGGTACGACAAGCCGGCATAGCCGCCCGCCAATTCTCCGTTCGGGCCATAGTTTCCGAGGGTCGCCCGTTTCCACGTGCTGTCGTTGGTGTCGAACCAGCCCAGGTAGTAGTCGTCCGCCGACACGGCTGCCGGGATCAGTCCGTCCATGTCCATGACCAGAAGAAACATCGACCCATCGAGACCTTCGAGCGACAGAGTGCCGTCCCAGGCGTACTGCGCCGACACGGTGCCTGTTGTCTGAAGGTTATTGCCCGCTCCAAAAAACGCGCTCGTATCGCTGTACTCATAGGCGAAACTACCGAAGTTGGTCAGGGAGTCATCGGTGTCGAAAACGTGATCGTAGATCGCGTTCTGGCTCTGCGACACGATCTGGTTCGACACATCGACGTTCGTCATCGCCCGGAAGCGACCGTTGTTCACCAGTCGAATCGGCGCGCTGCCGATCGCGTTGCCGGCAGCGATGCTGACCATTCCGCCGCTGATTTCCGTGCCGCCGCTGAACGTGTTGGCCGCGTTCAAAGTGAGCGTCTCGGAGCCGCGCATCACGAGGCTCCCACTGCCGCTGATCGAGCCGGTGAAGTCGCCGCCCTGCGTGACCGTGATGGACGAACCTGGGGCAGTTGCGAACGACCCGGAGTTGAGCGTTCCGAC
>JBIKND010000255.1:0-4053 GCA_044358905.1 Pirellulales bacterium
CGGTCCCGCGCTCATGGCCCGCGCGCTGGCGGAGGGCACGAGCCGACTGCCGGAGGTGGCGGCGCTCGACCACGCGCCCCCTCCTCCGCTGCCGGGCCGGTCCACGCAGGCGGCGATCGCCGCGGGCATCGGCTGGGGGATCCGCGGCGCGGTCGAGCGGATCGTCGCCGAGGCCCAGCGGCCGTTCGCCGGCACGGCCCAGGTGATCCTCACCGGCGGCTCGGCCGGGATCGTTCGCGACTGCCTGCCGGGGGCCGTCGAACTGCCCGACCTCGTGCTCGCCGGGATCGCGCTGGCCGCCGAGCGGGCCTGCAGCCGCTGAAACCCGGGGGGGTGCCCCTCCCAGCAGAAACACCGGGCGACCCGAAACTTTGGTTAGAATCCGACGCGCCCGCTCCCCAACCTCCATGAGTCCCCGTCCGCAGTGACCACCTCCCGCCAGACTTCCGAAAAGCGGTCCGACCGCGACGACGCCGCGCGGCGGCTGGCGCTGACGGCGGCCCGCGTGGCCGACGAGACCCGGGCCAGCGACGTCCGCGTGCTCGACCTGCGCGAACTCACCGAGGTGTTCGACTACTTCGTCGTGGCCACGGGCGCGAGCCGCCGGCAACTCCACGCCATCGCCGACGAGATCGAGAAGGCGGTGAAGACCGAGCTCCACGACCGCAGGCGTGGCAGCGAGGGCTACGAGGAGGGCCGCTGGATCGTGATCGACTACGGCGACGTGATGGTGCACCTCTTCGACTCCGAGGCCCGCGAGTACTGGGACATCGAGCAGTTGTGGAGCGGTGCGAAGACGGTTCCGCTCGCCGCCGGGGCGGCTCGATGAGCGGCGTCGGGAGCACGGGCCACGCCAGCCTCCGCGCCACGCTGCGGGAGGCCTTCCGCACGGCGCTCGAGCGCCTGGCCGCCGACGGGATCGTGGCCATCGACCCCGCCGACATGCCCGCGCTCCTGGAGCAGGTGCGGGAGACGGCCGACGCGAAGTTCGGCGACTACTCGGGCACGATGGCGATGGGCCTGGCCAAGCGGGCCGGCCGCAAGCCGCGGGACGTCGCCGTGGAGATTGCCGCGCGGCTCGCGCAGGCGCCGGGCTACGCCGACCGCTTCCTACCGCCCGGCGACCCCGTCGGCCCGGGCTTCATCAACGTGCGGGTCAAGGACGAGGCCCTCGCCGCGGCGGTGGCCGCGGCCGTGACCGACGACCGCCTCGGCGTGCCGCCGGTCGAACGGCCCGCGACGATCGTCGTGGACTTCAGTTCGCCCAACGTCGCCAAGCCGATGCACGTGGGTCACATCCGCTCGACGGTGATCGGCGACGCGCTGGCTCGGATCCTGCGGTTCCGTGGCCACCACGTGATCACCGACAACCACCTCGGCGACTGGGGCACGCAGTTCGGCATGATCCTCTGGGGCTGGAAGCACTGCCGCGACGACGCGGCCTTCGCCGCCGACCCCACGGCCGAACTCGGCCGGCTCTACCGGCTCGTCCGCAAGGTGGCCGACGCCAAGCCGGAGGAACTCGCCGCCGACCCCGCAGCCGCGGCGCTGGCCGCGCGGCACCCCGACTGCGGTCGCGAGGTGCTCGCGGAGACGGCGAAGCTCCACGAGGGCGACGCAGAGAACCGGGCCCTGTGGGAACGGTTCATGCCGGTCTGCCGGGCCGAGATCGACCGCCTCTACGGCCGGCTGCACGTCACCTTCGACCACTGGCTGGGGGAGAGTTTTTTCCAGCCGTTCCTGGCGGCGACGGTGGACGACCTCGTGGCCCGGGGGATCGCGCGGGAGAGCCGGGGGGCGATCGGCGTCTTTCTCGGCGGCGACGACGCCCCGCCGCTGCTGGTCCGCAAGGCCGACGGCGCCTTTCTCTACGCGACCACCGATCTGGCCACGATCCAGTGGCGGCTCGCGCACTGGCAGCCCGATCGGATTCTGTACGTCGTGGACCACCGTCAGAGCGGCCACTTCGAGCAGGTGTTCGAAACCGCCCGCCGCTGGGGCATCGAGCGTGTGGCGGACGTCGATCTCGTGCACGTCGGCTTCGGCACCGTGCTCGGCGAGGACGGCCGGCCGTTCAAGACCCGCGCCGGCGACACCGTCGGCCTCGAAGCGCTGCTCGACGAGGGCGTGGCCCGGGCGTTCGGCGTGGTGACGGCGGCCGACACCGATCGCGGCACGGGCATGCCCGAGGCGGAGCGGCGCCGGATCGCGGAGACGGTCGGGATCGGCGCCATCAAGTACGCCGACCTGGCGCAGAACCGGACCACCGACTACGTCTTCAGCTTCGACAAGATGCTGGAGCTCAAGGGCAACACCGCCGCCTACATGCAGTATGCCGTGGCCCGCGTGGAGGGCATCTTCGCGAAGGGGGGCATCGACCGCGCGGCGCTGGGCGCGGGCGGCGTGCTGCTGTCCGACCCGCGGGAGCGGGCGCTGGCCATCAAACTCGTGCGGTTCGCGGAGGCGCTCGAAGACGTCGAGGCCGACTATCGGCCGAACGTGCTCACGGCCTATCTCTTCGACGTGGCCGGCGCTTACTCGACGTTCTACGACGCGCTCCCCGTGCTCAAGGCCGAGGGCGCGGAGCGGACCGCCCGGCTCGCGCTCTGCGGGCTCACCGGCCAGGTGCTCCGCCGGGGCCTCGAGCTGCTCGGCATCCGCGTACCGGAGCGGATGTAGTCCGCCCCGCGCAGGCTCACCAGCTGGCCTGCACGGCGGCTCCGCCCAGGTCCGCCATCGGCAGCGGGACGATCGTCAGGTCCATGCCGGCGAAGTGCATTTCGGTGCCACTGACCGCCCGGGCGCTGGCCCAGGCCAGATACCAGCCGAGAAACACCTGCGACGGGTAGTGGGCGTTGTCGGTCATGCGCGAGAAACCGACGAACGTGGAGCACACGTAGAGCGTGCCCTTGAGCAGCGGACTTTCCACCATGTCGACCGCGGCGAGAAAGGGAAGCGCCCCGACGAAGGCGTGACCGCTGACGCCGTTGTTGTCGTTGAAGAAATGCCAGCGGCTCCCGGCGGTGCCCTCGCCCGGCCGCGACGCACCGGTGACCCACTGCATCGCATACAGTGGCGGCGCGCCCACCACGAACATCCGCAGCGACCGCGATCCCCATTCGCCGACGACATCGCCCGCCGGATTGCCCTCGAAGATCAAGCCGGTCGCCGCCGCCGCGCCGACGATCGGCAGCACATAGCGACCCTCGCCGATGTCCTTGCAGCCCGAGAAGAATGTCCCCAGGCTGGTCGGATCCACGCCCCGCTGCCAGGCGTCCTGCATCGTGACGTCGAAGCCCGTGTTCGCCATGATCGCCCCGGCGCCGAAGGCGGCGGTGATACAGACCAGGCTGTCGCACGAATAGAAATTGCGGTAATCCTCCAGCACCTTGTATCCCGAGCGGGCGAGCCGCGGATAACTGCTGCGAGCCCAGGGCGGCTCCGGCGCCATAGGCGGGGCGAAGACTTCGCGATCGAGTGGCGGCAGGCTGGTCACCGCGCCTCCGGCAGCCGGGTAGTTCGCCGCCAGCGTCGCCACCAGCCCCCCGGAGCCTTCGCCCGGTTCGTTCCGCCAATCGCCCACCAGTTCGATGCCGTTGCCGGCCGCCGCCTGGCCTGCCAACGACTGCGTCTCCACCGCGGCGTCGACCCACGCGCCCCCGGCCGCGGGCGCCACCTTGACGACCACCCGCTGCCGCCGCGGCGGCCAGGCCTGCAGCGGGCCGCCCGGCGGTTCCACCCAGGCCGATTCGATCAGCCCATCGCGGGGCGGCGTGGCCCGGAAATCGGGGGCGACGACCCGCACCACCGGCCAGTCGGCCGCGACCGTGTCGAGCGTCTGCTGCCACAGGGCGGCACCGTCTGCGGCCGGCAGGAAGATGCCGTCGGCGCGCACCGCCGTCGGGAGAACGATCACCGCGACGCAGCACAAGGCGGCGATGCGGGCGCGCGGACTCCGCGGCCAAGGCACGGCGGAATGAAGACGATGCAGGAGCATGGGCGGGGACTGTCCCAACCATGCCGGCACCAAACAAGGGGGATTTTCAGCCTGAT
>JBIKND010000256.1:0-4050 GCA_044358905.1 Pirellulales bacterium
CCGCGTCTCGGCGGTGAACGCGACAGGTGTCGGTGTGCCGGCCGTGTCGGCACCGCTGACGCCGTCGGCCCCGGCGGCGGCCCCGACGGGTGTCGTCGGCGTGCCCGGCAACGCGCAGGTGGCCCTGTCGTGGACGGCCCCGGCCGACACCGGTGGATCGCCGCTGGCGGACTACCTCGTGCAGTACCGCGTGAACGTCGCCGGTTCGTCGTGGATCACGTTCGCCGACGGCACGTCCACGGCAACCGCCACGACGGTCACCGGCCTCGTCAATGGCACGGCGTACGTGTTCCGGGTGGCGGCGGTGAATGTGGCCGCGGCCGGGAACTTCTCGGTCGAGTCGGCGCCGGTCACACCGCGGACGCTGCCCGACGTGGCGACCGGTCTGGTGGGGCTGCCGGGCGATACGGCGGTGACGCTGAATTGGTCGGCCCCCGCGAGCGACGGCGGGGCTGCAATCAGTGATTACGTGGTGGAGTACCGGGTGAACGTGGCCGGCTCGCTTTGGACGACGTTCACCGACGGCGTGTCGGCGGCGAACTCCGCGACCGTCACGGGCCTGACCAACGGCACGGCGTACGTGTTCCGCGTCACGGCGGTGAACGCCGTCGGGGCCGGTCCGGTGACGGCCGAATCGGCACCGGTCACGCCGCTGGCAAGCGCTTCGGCGCCGACCGGCCTGGCCGGGACCGCGGGTAACCAGCAGGTCGCCCTGACGTGGGGCCTGCCGGTGACCAACGGCGGTTCCGCGATCACGGATTACGTGGTGCAGTTCCGCGTCAACACGGTCGGCTCGTCGTGGACGACGTTCAACGACGGCACGTCTGTGGCACTCGCAGCGACCGTGACGGGGCTGACCAACGGGACCGCCTACGTGTTCCGCGTGGCCGCAGTCACGGGAGCTGGCGTCGGAGCCTACTCGACCGAGTCGGCACCGGTCACGCCCTTCACGGCCCCGACTGCACCGACGGACGTGACCGGTGTGGGCGGCGATCGGCAGGTGGTGCTGTCGTGGACGGCCCCGGCCTCCGATGGCGGCCTGCCGATCAAGGACTACGTGATCAGCTACACGAGCGACGGCACGAACTACACCGTCTTCAACGACGGGGTCTCGGCAGCGACCACCGCCACGGTCACGGGCCTGACCAACGGAACCACGTATGCCTTCCGTGTGGCCGCCGTGAACACGGGCGACCGCACCGGTCCGAACGGTCAGTCCGGCCAAGTCAGGCCGTTCGTGCTCGTCGCGGCCCCGACCGGCCTGACCGCCACCGGTGGCGATCGGCAGGTGGCGCTGTCGTGGGCGGCACCTGCCGGTGCCGTGGGCATCCGTGACTACCTCGTCCAGTACCGAGTCGATACGCCCGACGCCGCGTGGCAGACCTTCGCCGACGCTGTCACGACGACGACCGGAGCGGTCGTGACCGGCCTGACCAACGGCACCCGGTACTCGTTCCGCGTGGCCGCCGTCTCGACCGAAGGCCCCGGCATCTACTCGAGCCCGGCGGTTGCCACCCCGGTCTCCGCACCTGCGGTGGCACCGACGGCAGTCCGCGGTTTGGGCCGGTCCGGCCGGATCACGCTGCTCTGGAATCCGCCGGCCGCGAGCCCCATCGGGCCGGTCACCCGGTATGTGATCCAGTACCGGACCAACACGGCCGGTTCGGTGTGGAGGACGCTGGCGATCCAGCCGACCGCGACGTCGGTCGTGATCACTGGGCTGACGAACCGCCTGGGCTATTTCTTCCGTGTCGCCGGTGCCAACAGCGCCGGCATCGGGCCCTGGTCGGCTCCGTCGGCGCGGATTCGGCCCTCCTGACCGGGGCAGGCGATCGGCGGTGGATTGGCCGCTCGGGCCACCACCGCCGGCCGCGCGGCCCATGCGGTCGCCCGCCCATCTTGCCACGGCGCGTTTGCCCGCACCCGCGATCTTTCCCATCCGCCGCCGATTGCCGGACCGCCCCCGTTTGGGTAGGTGGTATTCGGTGATTCACGGTAACGGCCGGCACGACCCGCAGTCGAAAACATGGGCGAGAACTGTTTCCTGTGAGGGTCTTGCTGCGATGAACCGTCGTCCGAATCGCGCGGGTTGTTCCGGAAAGACTGGTCGGGAAGGCATGGTGGGACGCGCCCGCCTCCTGTCCGGGCCGAGGCAGTCGATGGCATGGTTCGCGGCCGCGCTGCTCATGGCCGCGGCCCAGGTCCGGGCGGAACCATTCGATGGGATGCCGCCGCGATCGGAACCGGTCACGGCCGGGCCGGAGATGCAATCGATCCTGGCGCCGGCGGCGACGGACGGGGACGACGCGTTCGGCTGGTCCTCCGGAGCCGGGGTTGGCGGTGCGGTCAGCGGGGCTGACGGTTCCGCCCCGGCGGATGGATTCCTGATCACCGACAGCTGCATCGATGGCTCGAGTTGTGCCACGTGCGATGGCCGTGGCTGCGACGACTGCTGTCCCGGCCCTGGGATGTGCGACACGCCCGGGTTCTGCAATCGGATCTTCGGCCATGCCTGCCCAAGGTGGGTCGTGCAGATCGACGCCCTCATGCTCTGGCAGGGCAACATCGCCAGTCGCCCGCTGTTTGCGGCCGTCGACCCGACTACAGCCGTGGTCGGCCCGACGCTGCTCGACGCCAATCAGGCCCAGACGGCGATGGCCGCCGGGCCGCGGGTGGGGCTGTTCCTCAACCTCGACGAGATCTACGCGATCGAAGGCAACTACTTCCAAGTCCGTCCCTTCAACGGCGAGGCTCTGGTGCCGCCGGGGAACACGCTCATGGAACAGAATCTGGCCGGCTTCAGCGACGAAGGCTTCGACGGCGCCCAGGTGCTCACCAATGGGTCGATTCAGAGTGCGGAACTCAACTGGCGCCGCCGCGAATGCTGGTGCCCAGTGACGTGGCTGGCCGGCTTTCGCTGGGTGCAGTGGAACCAGCAGATGCGGATCATCGAACACCTCGACGGCAGCCCCTACAGCAGCTTCAACACGGTGACCGGCAACGACCTGTACGGCGGCCAAGGGGGCATGGAACTCGGCCTGTGGAACTCTGGCGGACCGTTCACGGTGACCGGAGTCGGCAAGGCGGGCATCTTTTACAACTCGGCCTACCAGCGGTCGGCCTACCAGGATCCGGGGTACGCGAACTCGGCGGCCGCCGTCGCGGACCAGACCGCCTTCTTCGGGGAAGTGGGCGTCAACGGCAGCCTGAAGCTCACCGAATGGCTTTCCTGGCGACTGGGCTACGTGCTCTTCTGGATCAACGGGGTGGCGGTGCCCGCCGACCAGTTGTCCACGACGAACCTCAACGATGCGACTCCCCCGGTCGGGGCCACGATCAACACGAACGGGAGCGTGCTCCTGCACGGCGTGACGACCGGGCTGGAGGCCCGCTGGTAGGCGGCGGTGCGGCGACGAACGCCTCCAGCGCCTCGCCGGTGTGGCTTCGCAGCAGGTCGCCGGTTCCACCGCCGGCCTCCTGCTGCCGCCAGCGGCGGGCGTGGACCACGAGGTCCTCCGGCGGACCCTCGGCCACGATCCGGCCACCGCCGGCGCCGGCCTCGGGGCCCATGTCGAGCACCCAGTCGGCCGCCTGGATGACCTCCAGGTTGTGCTCGACCACGAGCACCGTGTTGCCCGCATCCACGAGCCGCTCGAGCACGTGGAGGAGCTTCTCGATGTCGGAGAAGTGGAGGCCCGTCGTCGGCTCGTCGAGGATGTAGAGGGTGCTGCCGGTGCCGGGCTTGGCGAGCTCGCGCGAGAGCTTCACCCGCTGCGCCTCGCCGCCGGAGAGCTGCGGGGCCGGCTGGCCGAGCGTCACGTAGCCGAGGCCGACGTCCACGAGCGTGGAGAGGATCCGGGCGATCGGCGGCACCGGCGCGAAGAACGCCGCCGCGTCGGCCACGCTCATCTCGAGTACGTCGGCGATGCTCTTGCCGTGCCACTTGGCGTGGAGCGTCTCGGCCGAGTAGCGGCGGCCCTTGCAGGCCTCGCACTCCACCCACACGTCCGGCAGGAAGTGCATCTCCACCCGCCGTTGCCCGAGCCCCTC
>JBIKND010000088.1:0-14555 GCA_044358905.1 Pirellulales bacterium
GCATGACGGTCGGAGACCGGCGGGCAGAGGTGCGAACGGCGGTCAGAGACCGCCGCTACAGGGGGAAACTGGCGTTACAGGCGGTGGAAGGTGTCGCCCTCGCGGACGACGAGCGTGACCCAGCCGTTGGTGACCAACTCCCGCACCCCGGCATGACGCTCGAGGATCGTCTCCACCGCCGCCCGCGGCGCCTCCACCAGCACCGTCAGCCGGAGCGGCTCGTGCTGCAGTCGGACGCCGTCCGACACCGACTGCCACGGCAGCCCGGTCATCAGATCGCCGCCGTTGCCGAGCAACACGCCCAGCTGGCCCGTGACGTTGTGGATCGCCTTGTTGCCGCTGCCAAAGCTGCGGTTGTCCACCGCCGAGGCGTAGTACTGCAGGTTGATCCAGCTCGTCACCACCATCGGCGCGGTGAGGATCAGCTCCAGCACCTTGAGATCGGGATCTTTGGAGTGCTCGTAGCTGTGGAGAAACGTGCGGCCGCCGAGGTCGAGCCCCGCCGTGCGTGACCGCGGCGCGATGATGAAGGCGGCATTGCCCGCCAGCCCCCACTCCGGCCGCACCTCCGACCAGTCGCGACTGCGACGGAAAATGTCGGCCGCCGTGTCCCGAGCCGCGGTGCTCCCGGGCCGGACGGGCGCCTCGGCCCCCATCCGCAGGCTCCGCTCCAGCCGCGTGGCCACCCCGGCCTGCCGCACCCACGACCGCACCTCCGCGAACTCCGCCTCGTGGCCGGCCGGCAGGCTCGCGAGGTCGAGGAACCGGATCTCGTCGGTCGTGGTCACGTGCACCGCGGGCACGAAGAACGTGTCGCCGGGGACATGGATGCCCCGGGCCGCGAGGCCCACACGCACCTCCGGATCGTTGAGCAGCGCCGCCGCCACGCGGGCATTCGACTCGCCCGAATGACCGCCGCAGGCGCCGCAGTCGAGACCGGCCCGGTAGGGATTGTTCACGACCTCCGACGCGTGGCCACAGATCGCCACGATCCGGGCGAAGCCGCTCGTGAGCCCGAGGTTGCGAAGCATTCCAGCCGCCAGGTCGAGCCGCCGCTCGAGCGACAGGCAGTCGGCCCCCGGCGCGTGAATGTCTGGCCCGAGCAACGCCAGGCTCCGGGCCGGCACGCCGTCACCCCTCACCGGAAGCACTGGCCGCGTCCAGCCGAGTGAGTCGGTGAGCAACTTCGGCAGATAGGCCAGGCCGAGCGACTCCACGAACGTGAAGCAGCCCGTGGCCGAGGTCTGGAACGACTTCCACACCTTGCGGCCCAGCCGCAGCATCCGCCGGCTCATGACTGCGCGGGCCTGCACGCCTTCCGGTTCGCCGCGGAGCCGCTCGTGGATCCGAAACGACGGCTGGAGCAGCACGGGGCACTGCGCCGGGCCATGCGCCGCGCCGAGCGGCACCAACTCCAGCGCCATCCCGAAGAAGCCGGCGAAGCCGAAGGTTTCCACCGCGGGGCTCACCGCCTCCAGGTGCCGGCGAAACACCTCCGACCGCACGTCGATGCAAAACACCATCTGCAACGTGGGCCGCTCGACGCCGCGGGCGACAGCCGGCGCGGTGCCCGTGGCGAGCAGCCCCACGAGGCGGCGGCGGTAGGCCGTCTCCGCGGCCACCTGGAACGCGTAGCGGGCCAGGACGTCGTCGGGCGGCCGCGGCACGGCCACGTCTCCTGCCTCGGCCGCGGACGGCTCGGACGCGTCGGCCGGAAACAGGGTCCCCGGCGTGGCGACCGCGTCGGGATCGGTCTCGGACAACGCCACGTCGTAGGCCAGCCGCATCGCCAGCAGGCCGACGAGGTGCTCGTCGTAGATGCCCGCATCGGCCGCCGCCGCCATCCGCCGCCGGTATTGGAGAAACGACGCCCAGCCGCCCACGGAAAGCAGCTGACATAGCAGGAACCGGCGCCAGTGGTCCTCGGGGATCGCCAGTTGCTCCAGCAGCACGGCGATCGCCTGCTCCGCATCGGCCGGCAGATCCGCGACGAACCGCCGGAAGCCGGTGATGCCGAGCATGTCCATCCGCCGGCTCGTGCGGGCCGACTCTCGCCAGGCCTCCCACAGCGGCAGATGCTTCCAGGGATTCGGCCAGGCGGCCTGCCCCTGGTCGTAGTGCGCGGCGCAGTGCCGCGAGATGTCGGTCACCACGTGGCTCGACCAGCTGCCGCCCCGCCGGGCGTCCACCGCCTCGCTCACCGTGTGGTAGCGACGCTCTTCCGAACCGACCTGCGAGGCGGCCGCCAGGGCCAACATGCCCACGAGCCGCGGGGCATCGATCCGGCCGAAGAGCTCCGGATACTCCTCGCGACACTGAATCGCCGCCTGCTCGACGTCGGCCGACGTGATCTCGCCGCGGTCGAACTGCTCCTGGAAGTGCGTCGCCGGAAGCAGCATCTCGCAGGCCCGCACGTCGCGGAGGAGCTGCCGGGCGTCGAGGAACCGCCGGCCGGCGAGCCCCAGGAAGGGATTCACGGCCACGTAGTCCTGCAGCGGCCAGACCGGCGGCACGACGCCGCAGACTTCGGCGACCATGCGGCTCACCCGCTCGAGTCGCGCAGGACTCGCGGGCGTGAGCCGACGAAAACGACGCGACTGCATGGGCGCGGTGGATCTCATCAAAACATCTCTCCGGACGTGGCTGGTCGATTCACGACGGTCATGGCACCGGAGTCGTCAGGCCCCACACGCGGGCCGTGAGTTGGCGGGCGGGAATGTCGCAGTAAAAGCCGTTGGCTGCGTGGACGTGCAGGGCCCGGATCCCGGGCAGTCGGGCGAGCCTCGTCGCCGCCGCCTGGATGGCGAAGACGCCGAGGAACCCGATCACCACCAGACCGCTCACCGCAAGATCGAAGACCGACGTCGGCAACACCGCATGGGCGACCGCCGAGCGCTGCAGGATCGCGTCCGCGCCGAGATAGGCGGCCACGTAGGCCAGGCTGACGACCAGACCACCGGCGATGCCTCCGGCCGCCAGCTTCCACGAGCCCGACAGCAGCGCCTGCCACACGAGCGTCGTCAGGGCCACGGCCATCACCATGCCGAGGACAACGGCCCCGGGCTTGGCCGCCAGATTGACGCCGAAGACCGCCACCGGGGCCAGGCACAGGCCCACGGCGATCCCGATCGCCACCGGCAGCGCCGCGATCGCAGCCATGCCCTGCAGGGCCGGCCGAACCTCGGTCTTCACGCGCGCCGCGCCGTCGAGCACGCTCCCGCAGGCAAGGAAGGCATGGGCCTTGTAGAGCGAATGAGCCACGATGTGCAGCAGGGCCGCGGAGAACGCCCCCAGACCGCACTGCAGCATCATGAAGCCCATCTGCGCGATCGTGGAAAAGGCCAGCGACCGCTTGATGCTGGTTTGGGTGAGCATCACCAGGCCGCCGAACAGCGCCGTGAACGCCCCCACCAGCGCCAAGAGGCCGAGCGCCGAATGCGACAGCGCGATCAGCGGGCTCAAGCGAATCACGAGGAAGCCGCCGGCGTTGATGATGCCCGCGTGCATCAAGGCCGACACCGGGGTGGGCGCCTCCATCGTGTCGGGCAGCCAGCTGTGAAACGGGAATTGGGCCGACTTGGTCATCGCCCCGAGCACGTAGAGCAGCCCGATCACGGCCACGAGCGGGCCGCCCCCCGCCTCGCTGCGCAGCGTCTCGGCCTCCGCGAACACGACGGCATAGTCGGAACTGCCGAAGCACCAGAACGTGAGGCCCAGCGCGGCCAGGAGCATGGCGTCGCCCAGCCGGCTGATGAGAAACTTCTTCCGCGCCGCCCAGATCGCCCAGGGGCGGTCAGGATAATGCTCGAGCAGTTGATGCAGCCCGAGGCTCGTGAGCATCCAGGCGGCGGTGAGCATCACCAGGTTGCGCGACACGACGAGCAGGAGCACGGCCCCGAGCGTGAAGGCCAACCAGCGGAAGAACCGCCCCTGTCGCGGATCACCGTCGAGATAGCGGACGGAGAACCGGGCGATCACCAGGCCCACGAAACTGATGAGCAGAAACATCACCGCCGTGAGGCCGTCGAAGTACACCCCGACGTTGAGCGGCAGCGGCCGCGGGGCCGACCAGACGGCCAGGTCCACCGGCCCGCCCCAGGCCAGCAGGCTCGCCGCGGCAGCCGCCGCCGCCAGCGTGGCGGCCGCCAGACCGACGACCGCGGCCCGCATCCGCCGGGCATGCCGGTCGGCGAGGGAACTGGGGACGAGCCCGCAGGCCAGGAGGGCCAGGGGCGGCAGGCCGGCCAGAGCGGCCACGAGCAGGTCGGGAATCTCGAGGGACGGCGTCATCACTGGACTTCCACGCAGGCACGCCCCGACATACGATGTCGGAGGCACGGTTTCAGTGGCAGGAAATATAAAGCACGAAATATATGTCGTCAATAGGCTCGCGCAGACTTGAAGTCAAGGCCGCCACGAAGGCCGCCGGTTCGGGCACCGCGGCGCGGGCGGCCAGGCCGCCCCGGGAGCGCGCGCCCGCCTCGGACCCCGGCACCCGATGGACGGTGTTCACCAACCACGGGCACGTCCTGATCCTGCTCGCCCAAGATCCGGCCCTCGTGCTCCGGGAGGTGGCAACCCGCGTGGGCATTACCGAGCGGGCCGTGCAGCGGATCATCGCCGACCTGGAGGAGGCGGGATTCCTGCAGCGGGAGCGGGTCGGCCGGCAGAACCGCTACCGGATCCGTACCAGCCAGGCCCTCCGGCACCCGATCGAGGCACATCGCACCGTCGGCGACCTCGTGGGGCTCATTCACCGGCGGTGATCCACGCGTGGCGCGGTGGCCGCGGCATCGGCTCCGCCCTATGTTTTCCTCGCACAAACCGCGAATTTTGCCGTTGTGATCACGGCCGCACCCCTTCATCATCCGTCCCCCTCGGGCTCGGCATTCATGGCGTCTCACGCTTCCGCACACGGCCCTAGCCACAAAGGCCCCATGAGGCGGCTCGGTGACGCGCTGCGCTTCGAGCGGGCCGATGTCTGGACCGTGATCACATTCGCGGTCGCGGTCGGCGTGCTCTCGATCGTCACGCCGGCGGCGATCGAGGCCCTCGTCGCCACCGTGGCCAACGGCTACCAGACCTGGCCCGTCTTCGTGCTGGCGGGAGTGATGTTCGCATTTCTCGCGCTCTCGGTAGCCCTCCGCGCGATGCAACTGTACGTCGTCGAGTGCCTCCAGCGCCGGTTCTTCGTCCGCACGGCCGATGCCTTCGCCGACCACTTCTCCCGTGCGGAAATCGAGGCCTTCGACGGCCGCAATCCCACCGACATCGTGAACCGCTTCTTCGAGGTCGCAGCCGTGCAGAAGTCCATGGCGACGCTGCTCGTGGACGGCATCGGCGTGTTCATGATCACGATCGTCGGCCTGGCCGTGCTGGCCTTCTATCATCCTTACCTGCTGACGTTCGCCGCCGTCATGGTCGGGCTGATTTTGTTCTTCATGTTCGGCCTCGGCATCGGCGGCGTGCGCACGAGCATCGCCGAGAGCTACGCGAAGTTCGACGTCGCAGCCTGGCTCGAGGAACTCGCGAAATGCCCGCACACCTTCCGCTTCGGCCGGGGCAGCGAGCTTGCCCATCAGCGCGCCGACGATCTCGCGGATGCGTATGTCGGCGCCCGGCGGCGGCACTTCCGCGTCGTCTGGCGGCAGACCCTCTTCGCCCTGCTCCTGGAGGCGGTGGCCATGACGGCGCTCCTCGGGCTCGGCGGCTGGCTGGTGATCCAACGGCAGCTGACGCTCGGCCAGCTCGTGGCCGGCGAACTGATCGTGGCCCTCGTGCTGGCCGCGCTCTCCAAGAGCGGCAAGTACATCGAGACCTTCTACGACCTGCAGGCGTCGCTCGACAAACTGGGCGTGATCGAACAGCTGCAGATCGAGCGTGAGGGAGGCGAGGTGCTGCCGCACGGCGAGCAGCCGATGCGCCTGACGGCGGAACTCCGGGCGCGGCGGCCGGGCGTCGAGGGGGGCGAGATGCGGCGGCTCGACATCCGCCCCGGGGAGCGCGTGGCGATCTCCGGGCCTTCGGGGAGCGGCAAGACGTGGCTTCTCGAAACGCTGGCCCTGCTGCGGGTGCCGCAGGAGGGTCTGCTCGAGTTCGACGGCCTCGACGCCCGCTCGCTCGACCGGCCCCGGACGCGACTCCAACTGGCCTACGTGGGCCAGGCGGAAACATTCGCCGACTCCGTGGCCGAAAACATCCGCGTGGGCCGCAGCGACCTCTCGGCGGCCGACGTGCGCCGCGCGCTTGAGATGGTCGGCCTCGCCGACACGGTGGCCCGCTTGCCCCAGGGCGTGGGCACGCCGCTGGCATCCGACGGCCTGCCCCTCTCGGCCAACGACATCTCGCGGCTGTCGATCGCGCGGGCGATCGCCGGACGGCCGCGGCTGCTGCTCGTCAACGGCATGCTCGATCGGCTCGACCTCCGAACCTGCCCCGAACTGCTCGATTCGCTGTTCGACCGCGCAGCTCCGTGGACGCTCGCCATCGTCACGGCCCGCGACGACATCAAGGCCCGGTGCGACCGGGCGGTGGAGTGGTCATGACCCCACGACACGGCAGTGCATCAGACCCCGGTGGCACCAGGTCGGCCCTGGCCAGGGCCCGTACGCCGCGCGGCGTCAAATGGGCCGCCCGCCTGCTCGTCCTCACCTTCCTCGCCGCCCCATTCCTCCTCGCCTTCGTCCCTTGGCAGCAGACCGTGATGTGCCGCGGCATGGTCACCGCATATTCCCCAACCGAGCGGATCCAGGTGCTCACCGCCCGCGTTGCAGGACAGGTTCGCACATGGCACGTGGTCGAGGGAAGCCGCGTCAAGATGAACGATCGTATCGTCGATATCGAAGATAACGACCCGGAGTTGGCCGCTCGTCTCGATGCGCAGCGCACCTTCCTCGTCGGCCGTCTGGAAGCAGCTCGCGAGGAAGTGGCGGAACTGACGGCGGCGGCCAAGGCCCAGGAGTCGGCCCGGGACGCGGCGGTGAAGGCGGCGGAGGCGAATCGTGAGGCGGCCCGCAAGACCATCGAAGTTTCCCAGCAGACGAAGAACAATGCCCAGTTCGCCCAGACCTTCGAGCGCGACCGGTTCGAGATCTTCGACGACCTGTTCGCCAATCCGCGGTTCGGCGGCCTGGAGAGCAAGCTCTCCCGCGACGAGGCCCGGATGCGGTCCGACCGCGCCCAGACCGACATCGACAAGGCGGACGCGGAGATCCAGCGGGCCCAGGCCGGCCTGCTCACGCAGGAAGCCCTGCTGCTGCAGGCCGAGGCCAGCGGGCTGTCGGCGATCGCCGTGGCCCGCAGCAACCTCCGCAAGGCGGAGCAGAACCAATTTTCGATCGAGCGCGAAATCCAGGACATCGACAACCGCATCGAGCGGTTCAAGGCCCGATATGTCGTCGCCCCGTGCGACGGCACGGTCTACCGCGTGGCAGCCAATGTCGGCAGCGGCGGGCAGTATGTGAAGGAAGGCGACGAACTGTGCACGATCGTCCCCGACACGACCGAGCGAGTCGTCGAGCTCTTCCTCGACGGCGTCGACGCGCCGCTGGTGCTCGCCTATGCGGACCGCATCAGCCGGGAAGGTCGCCACGGGGCTACGGCCCCCCACGTGCGGCTCCAGTTCGAGGGCTGGCCGGCGATCCAGTTCTCGGGATGGCCGGAACTCGCGATCGGCACGTTCGGCGGCAGGGTGAAGCAGGTGGACTCGGCGGCGAACCTCCAAGGAAAGTTTCGCGTGCTCGTGGAGCCGGAGCCGACGCTCCCCGGCGACGAGTGGCCGGCGCCGGAGTTCCTGCGGCAAGGCAATCAAACCGTGGGCTGGGTCCTGCTCAATCGTGTGCCGCTGGGCTACGAGATCTGGCGACGGCTCAATGGTTTCCCGCCCGTGCTGGCGCCCGACCCCAAGGGCAAGGGCGAGGACAAGGGCGCGAAGCCACCCAAAATCAAGGTGTGAGCCTGGCCGCGTTCGTGCTCGCGGCCCTGCTGGCGGTTGCAGAGTGGATGCCCACCGCCTCCGCCGAAGAATTGGCGTTCGGGCTGGCCGCCCAGCCCGTTGACCCGCCTTTCGCACCGGGCCGACCGGAACCGCTGCCGGCGCCGGCGCCGGCCCAGGCGCCGTTCACGGCCGACATGCAGCCGCCCTTGGTCGCCAATGTCCAGTCGATACCGGGTGCCGTGATCGACGAGCGGCCCGAGCCGCTGAGGCTCGCGGAAGTGCTGCAGAGCGTGCTCACCCACTACCCGTTGTTGCAGGCCGTCGAGCGCGAGCGGGGCATCGCCGCCGGCCGCTTCACGTCGGCCCAGGGGGCCTTCGACACGAACGTCGCCATGTCGGGCAACGCCCTCGCGCCCGGCACCTACGAAAACTACCGGTCCGATCTAGGCCTCACGCAGCAGTTCATGCTCGGCGGCATCAGCGCCTTCGGCGGCTACCGCACGGGCTTCGGCGACTTCCCCACCTACAACCTCGCCCAGAAGACGGCCGACGCGGGCGAGTTCCGCGGCGGATTGAATGTGCCCCTGGCCCGCAACCGCGACATCGACCGGGCCCGCGCCACGCACGCCCAGGCCCGCATCGACATCGCGCTAGCGGAGCCGGCGATCGAACGCAGCCGCCTCGACTACATGCGGGCGGCGGCCCGGGCCTACTGGTCATGGCAGGGCTCGGGGGAGCGGTTCGGCGCCAGCGAGCGGGTGCTCCAGCTCGCCCTCGACCGCGACGAACAGCTGGAGTTGAAGGTCAACGCCGGCGCGGTGGCGAACATCGAGCGGGTGGACAACCAGCAGAACATCGCCCAGCGCAACGGCATGCTCGTGCAGGCCGACCGCGCGGTGCAGCAGACGGCGATCGACCTGTCGCTGTTCCACCGCGACGCCTCCGGCCGGCCGCTGCTCGCCCGGCGCACCCGGATGCGGCCCGTGCCCCAGCCGGTCGCGCCCTCGATCGCGGTCTACGAGCAGGCTCTCGCCCGGGCCCTGGGGGCGCGGCCCGAGTTCCAGCGGCTCGCCCTGCAGAAGCAGAAGCTGGTCATCGAGCGGCGCCTGGCGGCCAACCAGGTGTTGCCGGGCGTGGACGGCCAGATCTTCGGCAACCAGGACGCCGGCTACGGCAAGAGCCCGCTCTCCGGCCCGGAAGGCCTCGACCGCCAGGTGCTCCAGGCGGCGCTCGTCTTCCAGATGCCCGCCCAGCGCCGCGACGCCCGCGGCAAGATGCAGACCCTCGACTCGCAGCTCATGCAGCTCGACCGGCAGCTCTCCTACGCGCAGGATCAGGTGCGGGCCGAGGTGCAGGATGCCTACTCGATGCTGGAGCGGGCCTTCGAGTTCCACAAGCAGGCGGCGAAACGCTTGGAACTCGCCCGCCTCGTGGCGGATGCCGAGCGGGAACAGCTCCGACTCGGCCGCAGCGACGTGCTGCGGGTCACGCTCCGCGAGCAGGCGAAGTTCGAGGCCGACGTGCTGGAGATCACGGCCCGGCAGGAGTTCTGGCGGGCCGAGAGCGACCTGCGCGCGGCCGACACGTCCCTCGGCCCCGAGAGCCCCGGGCTGCTCAACGAGTTCGTGGTGCCGGTGGTCCCGCGATTCGGGCAGCAGCCGGTGGCGCCGCTGCCCGTCATCCCGCAGCCGCAATAAGACCGGCTACCATGCGGGCGTGAACGCTCCGCCCGCAACGCCCCCGCGACCCTCCGTCCGCATCGGTTTCGCCGGCTTTTGGGACGACTTCGACCCGCGGGATAATTTCTTCACGCGGCTCCTCGCCCGCTGCTACGACGTCGTGGTCTGCGACGAGCCCGACTTTCTCATCCATTCCCGCGTGGGCCGCGGCCGGCACGACCACCGCCGCCACGACGGCGTGCGGATCTTCTTCACCGGCGAGAACGTCGCCCCCGACTGGCACTCCACCGACTGGGCCTTCACGTTCGAGCACTCGGCCCATCCGCGGCATTTCCGCCTGCCGCTGTGGGTGCTGTATCTCGACCCGGCCAGCCTGATCAAGCCGGCCGACTTCGACCCCGCCGCCGTGCTCGCGGCCAAGACGCGGTTCTGCGGATTCGTCGTCTCCAACCCGCTGTGCAAGGCCCGCAACGACTTCTTCCACCGGCTCGCGAAATACAAGCCGGTGGACTCGGGCGGAAAACTGTTCAACACGCTCGGCCATCGGGTCGCCGACAAGCGGGCCTTTCTCGCGGAGTGCAAGTTCACGATCGCATTCGAGAACGAGTCGCACCCCGGCTACACCACCGAGAAGCTCGCCGAAGCGATGCTCGCCGGCTCGCTGCCCATCTACTGGGGCGATCCGCTCGTCGGCCGCGACTTCGATACCACGAGTTTTCTCTCTGCCCACGACACGCCCGGTCCGCGGATGCTCGACGATCTCGTGGAGCGGGTCGTGGCCCTCGACCGCGACGAAGCCTTGCACAGCGCGGTGTTGGCTCGGCCCTGGCTGCGGGGCAACCGTGTCCCCGCCTGCGCCGACACGGCCGCCATCCTCGACCGCTTCACCACGATCTTCAACACGCCGATCGCGCCGGTGGCCCGCCGCCGCGGCCCTGCCCGCCTGCTCGGCCTCGACCGCCTTCCCGACCTGGCGGCCTCGGCCCGGCGGCGGATCGTCCGCCGCTATCGCAAACTCACCCGCAACGCATAGGCTGCTCCGCCAAAGGAGCCCCCCATGACCGCCACCGCCGCCGAGGGCTACGTCACCGACGTCGCCTACGTTCCCGGCTTCTATCCGAATCTCGCGCCGACCGCGATCCGCCATGTCGCCGCGCTCAACCGCGCCGCCCCGCCGCCGGTCGCCGGCGGCTTCCGCTACCTCGAGCTCGGCTGCGGCCTGGGCCGCTCGCTGACGACGCTCGCCGCCGCCAACCCGCAGGGCGAGTTCGTGGGCGTGGACGTGAATCCCGACCACACGGCGGCCGTGGAGCGCGACATCGCCGCCGGCGGCCTGCCCAATGCCCGCGTCATCACCGCCGGCTTCGGCGGCCTGCCCGCCGACCTCGGCTCGTTCGAGTTCATCACGCTGCACGGCGTCTTCAGCTGGGTGGCGCCGCAGGTCCGCGAGGAGATCCTGGCGCTCGCCGGCCGGCACCTCGCCCCGGGCGGGCTGTTGCTGGTGAGCTACAACGCGATGCCGGGCTGGGCCCACCTCCAGCCGATCCGCGGCATTCTCCGGCAATACGCGGCCCTGCGGCAGGGCGACAGCGTGCAGCGGATCCGCGACGCGCTGGGCTATCTCGTCTTCATCCGCGACAAGCACGCCAAGTATTTCGACGACAACCCGCGGGCTGCCGCCTACGTCGACTCCCTGCTCAAGCAGGACGCCCGCTACCTCGTGCACGAATACCTCAACGGACACTGGACGAGCTTCTACTTCGCCGAGGTCGCCGGGATGTTCGTCGCGGCCGGCATGGCGTTCGTCGGCTCGCTGCCGGTGTTCACGAACTTCTGGGACCTGTGCGTGCGGCCCGAGTTTCAGGAGCTCTTCCGCACCACGACCAACCGCCTGGTGACCGAGGCCCACAAGGACTTCTGCGCCAACACGGCCTTCCGCTGGGACATCTACGCCCGCACGCCGCGGGCCATTCCCGAGGTGGCCGACCGGCTCCGCGCGGCCGACGACCTCCACTTCCGCGTCACCCGGCCCGGCACCACGCTGCCCTACCAGGCCAACCTCGGCGTCGTCACCTCGACCGTGCAGGGGCCGCTCTATCAGTCGCTGCTCGACGTGCTCGGAACCGGGAGCCTGCGGCTCTCCGAGATCCTCGCCGACTCCCGACTGGCCGGCACGCCGCCAGCCGAACTCGCACGGGCCGTGGACGCGGGCGTGGCGATGGGGCTGTTCGACGTGTCCGCCGGGCCGACCCGCCCGACCGCCGGACCGGTCACCGGCGGGATCACGATCCCGAGCGCCTTTAACCGCATGGTGCTGGCCAACGACGCCCTCGCCGGCCGCGTCGTAACGCTGGCCAGCACCGCCAGCGGTACCGGTCACACCATTGGCACCCTCGACGCCGCGATCCTGCACGAGCTCGTCGCCGGCGGCCCGGACGGCCTGGCCGATCGAATCGACGCCCGGCTGACCGCGGCGGGCCGTGAGGTGCAGAAGGACGGCAAGACGATCACCGATCCAGCGGAGCGGCTGGCGCTGGTGCGATCCGCCTGCGACACCTTCCGAACCGCGAGCCTTCCGCAACTCGCCCAGCTGGGCATCATCGCCCCGGCCTGAAGCCTGAAGAATGCGGCCGTGCTGAATCGCCGGCTCGGGGGCGGCAAAAGTCTTCTCGCTGTGGCCGCAGCGGCCACACGCTCGTCGAGCGTTCGCCGACCCCCTCGCCTCCCTCAACACACTCGCCGAGCCGTAAGCGTCGGCTGGGGGAATCGAATCTCCTACCGGATCGGCACGAGCGGCGGGGCGTTGGCAGCGGGACCAGCCGGCGGGTAGTTCGGCACCGGCTGCGGCACCGCAGCCGGCGGCTGAGGCGGAGCGATCGGCTGCAGCGGCGCCGCGGCCGGCGGCGACTGCAGGCCGAAGGCCTGCTGGCCGGGCCGCGCGGCCGGCACCGGCTGCGGCACGGCCGCGGCGGGCTGGGGCCGCGTGCGGGCATCCAGGTCGGCGACGAGTTGCTGCACTTCCGGGCGCACCGCGAGCTGGTTGCCATTGAAGACGTCGGCCGGCGTGACGCCGAAGCGGCCGTAGAGCATGGAGTTGGCGTTGTTGTCGATCGACAAATCGGCGCCGCCGAGCGACACACCGGCGAACAGGCCGCGGCTGCGGGCATAGGAGTAGATCTCCGCACCGAGGCGGGCGTCGGTGCCGGCATTGGCCTGGCGGCCGATCGGCCCGAGGGCCACCGAGGCGTCGGCCCCGAGCGTCACCTTCTGGCCGTTGAGGATGCCCTGCAGGCTCTTGGGCGTCGCGAACACGAGCACGATGTCGGCCGCCTGGACGCCGGCCTGGAACCCGACGCTGCCGCCGCCCATCGTCACCATCACCGGCGCCGACCAGGTGCGGTCGGCCTTGCGGACCATGAGCACGCCGCGGCCGTAGTTCACGCCGAGAATGAAGCCGCCCTTGATCATGTTGGGGAAGATCGCCACGCCCTCGGCCGACTGCAGCATCGCCGGCGGGATCGACTCGATCTGCAGGCGGCAGAACTCGTCGAGCGCCTGCCGCGCGCTGACGACCGTCTGCACCTCTTGGCCGCCCTGCCCCGGCTGCTGCGCAGGCTGCTGCAGATAGATCGGCTGCTGCAGAGGCTGCTGTGGCACCTGCCCGCCTGCCGACCCCGTGGCACCGATCACGCCCGCCGTCACGGCGAGCACGAAAACGAAGGGGCAAGACGGCTGTCGCATGGCGAATCCTTTCGCGAGAACGAGGCGTTGACCCGGGACAGCCTAGCCCCCGGAGCCCCCGCGGTCGACGCCAGTTTTCCGTCGCCGGATGCGCAGAATCCGCCGCAACGCTGCCCGCGTTTCGTGAAGTCTTTCCGATCATCCGACGATGGAGTGACCATTGACAGAGAACGGAACGCCCGTACACTATTGGCAGGTGCCGTAGAATCGTTGCGGAGGACTTTGCATGGCCACCATCCCCCAAATTCGCAACCGGCTTCTCGAAGCCTTCCCTGAGAAGCAGGCTGATGTTCTGGCTCATGTGGTCATCGAAGCCCACGACGACCTGGTCAATCAGGCCGACTTCCACGCCCTGACGGGCGTCGTCAAGGAACTCGCCGACTCGCAGAAAGAACTCGCCGAGTCGCAGAAAGAGCTCGCCGAAGCACAGCGAGAACTCACCATCGCCCAAAAGCGAACCGAAGAACGCGTCGAAGAGCTTACCGAAGCGCAAAAACGCACCGAGGGCACGCTTACCGACGTGGTGAAGACCCAGCAAAAAATGCTGATCCGGCTCGATCGCCTCGATGGCCACATGCTCGAAGACAAGGTCGCAAAGAACCTGCCGGCCTTCCTGGGTCGGGAGTTTCGCAGGTGCCGCGTCTTGGAACGGGCTGACTTCGTCGAGGGTCTCGAGGGAAGGCTGCCCGAAGCGGATCTCGCCGACCTGATGCGTGCCGATGTCATCGCCACGGCGAAGCGGGCCGAACAGCTCGTGCACCTCGTCGTTGAGGTTTCGTGCACGGCTGATGCCGACGACCTTGACCGCGCGGTGCGCCGTGCAGCGGCTCTCGCTGCGGCGGGATTCACCGCGATCGGCATCGTCGCTTGCGAGTCGATCTCGCCGCAGACGCTCGCCGCCGCCCGCATGCACGGCCTGCGCGTGCTCGCCAACGGCTGCCTGCTGTCCGAAGCGGCCTGACGGGCCCTCGCGCCGAACGTCGGCGGTCAGAGACCGCCGCTACAGAAGAGCACCCGACGGTCGGAGACCGCCGCTACAGAAGAGCATCCGACGGTCAGAGACCGCCGCTCCAGGTGGCGGATGCCGATGCCCTTGAAGCCCGAGGCGCGAGCCGAGGGAATGCGGAACGTGGTCCGGTGAAGCGACGCGGATTCCCTCAGCTTGCGCTTCGGGCTTCCCAGCAACCGGAAACGACGGT
>JBIKND010000089.1:0-14531 GCA_044358905.1 Pirellulales bacterium
TTCCCTGCGTGACCGGCGCCGCCGTGCCCGACAGGTTGAAGAGCACGTTCACCACGTTGCCGGATCCCAGGTTCGACGCGAACGGGGTCGTCGGATCCGTGAGCCGCAGCACGTCGTTGACGCTGGCGTCGCGGTTCGTGAAGTCGGGCGCCGCGCCGGTGATCTCGAAGATGAAGTCGATGCCGGCCCCCGGATCGAGGCTCCCCGCCGTGAGGATGCCCGGAGAATTGCCCGGCGAGATCACCCCCGCGCCGCCGATCGCGTTCGTCACGATGCCCGTGCCCGCGAGCGTCGCCCCCGCAGTCGTGGCCAGCGTGCCGGCCGCCGACACCGTCGTGGTCAGCCCCAGCACGGCCGTGCCATACTGAACCGCCACGGAACCGCTGGTGGCGAGCGTGCCGCTGCTCTGGAGAAGGAACCGGCCCGCGTAGCCGGCCGCACCGATCGTCACGTTTTGATTCGCCGGGCTGCCGGAGGTCGCCCCGGCCCAGGTGCCCCGGAAATCCACGGTGCCGCCGGTCTTCGCCACGAGCGTCGTGGCACGGCCCATTTGCATCTCGCCGCTGCTCAAGGTCGCCGTGCCCGTCGTATTGGCACCGCCGAACAACGCGGCCTGCGTGCCGGCAGGAGTGATCACGTCAAAGCTGGCAGTCACGTTCTCCTCGAGGAGCAGCGCAGCCAGGCCGCCCGCTCCGGGAGCCGCGTCGCCGACGGTGACCGCGTTGCCGACCGCCCCCGCGTTGGCCACCTGCAGGGTGCCGTTCTTGACCGTGAGCGTGCCGCCGAAGCCCTTGCTGGCGGCGTTCATCCGCCACAATCCCGTGCCGTCCTTCACGACCGACACACCCGTGCCGCTGATCGCAGTGATCGTGTTGGCGGCCGTGCTCGTGCCGGTGAGGGTCAGGGTCTTCACACCGGTGCCGCCCGTCACCGAGCCAGACAACGTGATGGCGCCCTGTCCAGCCGCCTCGAGGATGCCGCCGCCTGCCGTGCCCGCGAGGTCGATGGTGCGGTTGCTCGTCGAGTTGCCGCCACCGACGTACCGCAACGTTCCCACGGTCGTGTCCGAGCCGAGGTCGATCGTGCCGTTGCCGACCGCCGGATTGCCGAGGGCGCTGTTACCGCCGTTCACGTTGCCGATCGACGCAAACTCCAGCACCCCGCGCTGAACCGTCGTCTTGCCGGTGAACGAGTTGGCCGCGTTGGAGAGGATCACCGTGCCGCCCAGGCCGGCAAGGTTGCCGCCGACGGTGAGCGTGTTGGAACCCGAGAGCAGGCTCTGGAAGTCGAGCGTGCCGCCGCCGCCGCCGAGGCGGTAGGCCGTGCCGCTGGGCGTGAGCGTGCCGGAGTAGGCCCAGGTGCCACTCGCCGCCCCCAGGCTTGCCGCCGTCAGGTTCGCCCCGGCACTCGAAAAGTCGAGGTTGATGGCCGAGTTGGCTCCCAGGGCGACGGCACCGGCCGAGGCCGTCGTCACCTTGCCCAAAAGCGACTGATCGAGTGCATAGCCGGCCGCGAGGGCTCCGGCCGCGGCCACGGTGTAGGGCCGCGCCGCCGTGCCCGAGATAGCCGCCGTGCTGGACAGGAGCAGCACGCCGTCGTTGACCGAGGTGGTGCCGACGTACGTGCTCGTGCCAGTAAGACGGAGCGTGCCGGGGCCGGTCTTGAGGAGACTCAAGGTGCCAGTCGAGGAAGTCAGGTTTTGACCGACGGTAAACGTATTGGATGGGTCGTCGATGTTGAAACCCGCCGTTCTCGATTGCGGGCGGGTGTCGGTAAAGCTAGTCTGGGCCTGAAAAATGGTTTCGCGGTTCGGATTCAGGCTCGTGAGACTCGTGCCGAGAATCTTGAGCGTGCCGCCATTGAAGTAGAGCGGCGCGTTGGTGCCGGAGATGTTGGCGTCGCTCGAGATCGCCAGCTCACCGCCCAGCAGCTCGGTCCTGCCGGTGTAGGTGTTGGCGGCGGAGAGGATCCAGGTGCCGGCGTCTTGCTTCACGACGACCAGGCCGCCACCAAGCTCGCCAATTTTTCCCTGAAACTCGTTGGAAAAACCGGTGGTCGTGCCTCCCAACGAGAGCCTGCGACTGTTCGTGCTGCCAAACCCGAGATCCTTGGTGATCGTCAGGCCGCCCGTGCCGTTGTTGAGAATCGCCGCCGTGTTGCCGCCGCTGCTCGCAATCAAGATGAACTGCCGATTGGTGAAGGTCTGGGCTGGGCCTATCCAGGTGAACTCTTGGGTGTGATTGGAGCCGTTTCCGCCAAGAAATATCGGCTGGGCGTCCGCGCCGTCTCCGAGGCTCGCGAATCGAAACGTCGATAAAATGCCGCCGGTCATCACGACGGGGCCGCTGAACGTGTTGCCGGACGACGTGAAACTGACGACTGACCTATCGCCCACACTGTCACGAACGGTGCCCGGGCCGGTGATTGGGCCCGCGACGACGGAACTGCCCACCAAACTATTGTTCGTGTTCGGGGCATAAAAGCCCGCCACCGCCCCCTCGTTGACCTGGATCGTGCGGCCGGCGCCGGTCGAGGCGTAGATCTGGACGTTGCCATCGACCGTGATGCCGCCGGAGGCCGCGCCCAGCGCGGAGTCGGTCCCCGCGACGAGCACCCCGCCGTTGAGGACGAGGCCGCCTGAAAAGGTGTTCGCACCCGTGAGGTCGAGAATGCCGGGACCGGTCTTCACGACCCTCACGGCCGTCGCTCCGTTGTCGGTGATCGGCGCGTCGATCCTCAGCCTGTTCGTGCCAAAACCGGTCCCCGTCGCGGCGATCGTGGTGGCAATGAAGAGATTGCCGTCCGTGGTGGGCGTCGTGATCACGCCGGAGCCTCCCGCCGCGATCGAGAGGGTCGAGGCCGTACCGCCGCCCACGGGCGCCAGGATGCCGTTGGTCTCGAGATTGAAGTTCCCGAGCGTGAGCGCCGTGCCGCTGGTGTTGGCCGCGAGCGTGCCCGAGTACCGCAGGGCGGCGATCGACCTCGTGGCCCCCAGCGTCTGCGGCGTGTTCGCCGTGTAGGCGTTCGTGGAGGTCGTCCAGGAAGTTTGGCTCGTCGCCGTGATGTTTGCCGCGAGGACGTTGCCGCTCGCGTCGTAGACGGCGTAGTCGTCTCCCACCGTCGCCCACGGGCCGATGATCTGGCCGGAGTTCGTGCCCGACCCCGACGCCCCGGTCACGACAACGCGGTTGCGGCTCGTGTCGAGAGGGGCGCCGATGAAGCGGATGGACGCCGTGCTGGCGCTCCCGCCGGAGCGGGACAGACCGCCGATCGTGAGCGTCTGAGTGCCGGTCGATTGCGTGAGCGAAAGGTTGGTGACGAACTCGCCGCGGCCGAGTGCCACGCTGCCGACGGTCTCGGCATAGTTCGCCGCGTTGTTGACGGTGGTGTAACTGAAGCTGCCGGTGTTCACGGAGATCGTGGCGGCGTTGCTGATCCGGTCGAGGCCCGCGGTCGTCGACGCGGACGTGACCGTGATGTTGCCGTTCACGAGGTTGATGGCGGCCGTGTTGCGGAGCGCCTGGTTGGTGGCGGAGAGCGCCAGCGTCTGGCCGCGAGCGATGGTCGTCGTGCCGCTCCAGCCCCCCGTCGCCGTCCCGATCAGGTTGAGCGTGCTGGGACTGATGCCCGAAGCCAGGGTGCCCCCCGTGATCTGCACGTTTCCCGTGCCGGTGACGAGGCCGGAGATCGTCCCCGAGACCCCGCCGCCCGTGTTGATCGTGACGTTGAGCGAGAGCACGTTCGACGCCGCGCCGAGCGTGAGCGTCGTGCCGCTGCCCACGTTGAGCAGGTAGCCCGTCGTGTTGAACGTGAGCCCGCCGGCGGTGATGTTGCCGCCGAGCGTGACCGTGCCGGAGGTGCCGGCGAACACGGCGGTGTTGTTGCCTGAGTTGCTCCAGGCCACGCCGCTCGTGCCGTTCCACCAGTTCTGCCCGGACGTGTTCCAGGTGCCCGTGCCGCCGACGGTGCCGCTCGTGGCGGGAGCCACGCCCGACCACGTGACGGCCGACTGGGCAAGAGCCGGGCATGCCGCGCCGGCCGCGAGCAGAACAGCGAGCATGCCGGTGCGGCCGACCCCGAGAGCAAGGCCCCCACACGCCATGGCGACGACCACGACCATTCGAAGCAAGGATCTCATGTCAATCTCGGGAGCCGCGACTCTGGACGGGGATCACGAAGCCCCCCACCCCTCCGTCAATATTCCTGTTTTTGGCTTCGGCCGCTACTGTCGGATCCGACATACCGTTGACTCAACGCGCAGGCGAAAATAAGGGCAACGGAAGTGTCACCCAAGAGAACGGACGAGCAGCATGAAGCGCAAGAACGACGAGACGGCCTCGCCTGTGGCCGTCGTATCGCAAACAGCCCTGGGATCGAACATTTCCCGCCGGCGAGGCGCAATCAGCATGCCGGCTGGCGCGTTTCCATGGACGAAGGCCTGGTCCGTCGGGTTCCTGCTGCTGGCATCGACGAATACCGGGCACACCGCTGATCTGGGGAGTCAGATCGTCAAGATGACGGGGGCACGCACGAAGCTGGCCTGGGTGAGGTCAACCCCTCTCGGCGGCCCCAAGGAAGCCAAGCCGAAGCTGGCGTACAGCCTCATGGGCTTCGACACCCAGGACAACAAGGAGCACGAGATCCTTTCCGGCCTCGAAGGGAACGTCTACCCCTGGATCACCCATGACGGTGCCCGGGTGATCGTGCCGAATCCGGCCAAGAAAGAGTCGTACGTGATGGACTGGAATGGGGAGAACCGGAAGGTGTTGGCCCAGGGCGAGCTCTCCGAGGTGCTTTGCTACACGCGGGATCCGAACACTCAAACGGAATGGGTGTACATGGCGAACCCCGGCAAAACCCCCAACAATCTGGGAGCTGTGTACCGCCTCCAGCTCGACAATCCCGCGGTCAGGGAACTGGTGTGGGACAAGACGGAAGTCAAAAAGTTTCGCGCTTCCCCCGACGGGAAGCAGGCCGTGGGCCTGTTCCCCCACCCCAATGTCGGGGTGGCCGCGTTGCCGAACGTTTCCTGGCAGCAGTACGCCAAGGGCTGTGCCATCGACATGTCGCCCGACGGCAGCGGGCGGTTTCTGCACATGTCGGGCAGACACCGCGAGGCGATCATCTATGACCAGGGCGGCCTCAACAAGCGGGTCGTCGATCTGTGCCAGTTGCCCGGAATAGGCGGCAGCGAACTCTGGGGGCCCCGCTGGAGCAATGACGTCCAGTACTTCGTGGTGTCGGGGCCGTACCCGTCGGGCTTGGCGAGCGGCCGCTTCGACCCCGGGCATATTTACCTGGGGAAGTTCAAC
The DNA here is from genome assembly GCA_044358905.1 of Pirellulales bacterium. Lineage (GTDB taxonomy): Bacteria > Planctomycetota > Planctomycetia > Pirellulales > UBA1268 > QWPN01. Next base: position 5,313 of record JBIKND010000089.1, read on the forward strand.
CCGGGCCTGACTGCGGTGGCCGACTGGATTCAGGTCACCAATAAGAACGACGGCAAGGATATTTGTGCCTACGCGTGGATCGAGAGAAAAACCGGGCCCCAGGCCGGCCCGAATCAACCGAAAAAGCCGGCTGCCGCCCCGGTCGAGACCGGGAGCGAGTGGCCGAGTGACCGGAAGGACCTCGTTTTTCTCTGGGAGACCGCGGAACTGCAAAAGCCGCGGCTGGTTCTGGACCGGAAGGGAGAAGCCATCGATGGATACGAACTTGCCCAGCGGGGCATGGGGGCCCTGTTCGACAAGCACTACGCCATGCGTCTGGCGGGCGGCTCCCTCGCCGTGGCGGAGAAAGCCGATGAGGTGGAGGAGTATCTGCTGGCCGCCTGGAAGAAGGCCGGCAGCCTGACGCTGGAAGCGCTCATCACACCGGCACAGACCCGGCAGTCGGGCCCCGCCCGCATCGTTTCGATCGGTGCGGACAAGGAGCCGGAAAACTTCTTCCTCGGCCAGGAAGGCAACATGCTGGTGCTCCACGTGAACACTTCGGCGAGCGATCCCCAGGGGAAAAACGCCCCGCTCAAGCTCTGCCCGCTGGTGGCCGGCAAGCCCTGCCATGTGATCGTGAGTTATGCCCCGGGTCGGCTCGTGTGCTACAGGGACGGCAAGGAAGTCGAAGCCACCGACAAGGTCGAGGGGGACTTCCGCGACTGGAAGAACGTGCACCTCGTCATGGGGAGCACCTGGGATTCCAAGCATCCCTGGGCCGGCACGCTCGAAGGCATCGCCATGTACGCCCGCTTCATCGGATCCGATGAGGCGCGGCAGAACTTCGAACGATACCGGAACCGGATCAAGGGGCGCAAAGCCGTTCCCCGGCTGGAGATCGAAGCGACACTCGTGGAGCGGTCGATCGTTCCCAAGCCCGAGAGCTTGTCCCCGTATACGCGGGCGTTGGTGGTCTGCGAGTACGAGGTCGGGAAAGTCCTCGGCGGAAAATATGGGGAAAAGAAGATTCGCGTGGCCCACTGGGGCGTGCTCGATCGGACCAGCCTGCCGCTCGCCGAGGCACCGCTCAATCAGAGCCGTCGCCTCGTGCTGGAACCGTTCGCCGCCAACCCGCAGATCGAATCGGAGTTTCTGTCCGACACGCTGCCGGCGAGCGACCTGGACTTGTTCTACGACGTGGGGCCGATCGAGCTGCCGGCAGCCGCGAAGGGCAAGTAGCGCGGCCGGGGCGGTGTTCCGCGGCCGCCGAGCCTGCGCTCGCGGGACGGCCTCGGCAACGCCGGTCGGCTATTTGCCCGCCGCCGTGGGCAGGCCGAACTTCAGCGGCTGCCAGCCGGAACCCTCGGTGAACTCCCGCGCGGCAAAGCACCAGATCACGACCTTCTTGCCCGCCAGGTAGGCGGGGTCGGCCTTGGCGCGGCGCAGCAGGTTGACACGGGCCGGCGTGGCGCCGGAGCCACGGACGCCGACGACATCCACGGCCAGGCCAAGCTCGGACGCCAGCTGATCGGCGAGCCCTGCACCCGTGCCGTGCAGTTCCTGGCCGGCATGAAACACGAGCGCGTGGCTGTCGCCAAGCAGGAGGATCGGGCTCGCCCGGTCCTCGAGCGCCGGGTTGTCGGCGCAGGTCACCGCCCGCACCGGCAACTCCTCGGAGCCCTTGCCGTCGGTCAGGTCGCCGACGATCGTGCGCTTCTCCGCGGTGGCCGTGAAGGCGCTGGGCTGGGCCGCCAGCCACGCGGGGGCGCCGAGCCGTTCCTTGATCAGCTTCGCGGTCAGTTCGCAGGCGGCGGGCGACCAGTGGGGGTCGGTCTTGCAGTACAGGTCGGGCCCCGTGGCCTTCTCCTGTCCGAACGCATCCGCCAGGTCGAGCACCTTCACGCCCTCGGCCGGTCGTTCTTCGCCCGCCTACCGATCCCGGCGATGCCGACCGGGACTGCGCGACCTCAAGCTGCGGTCCGCCGCCTGCGGAGCAACCAGCCCGCGGCGGCGAAGGCGATCCCGGCCACGGCGAGCCCGGTGGGCTCCGGCACGATGACCAGATCGATCGTGTTGGCACCCGTGTTTCTGACCACGGACACGTTCGCCAACGACGGGGACATGTTGCCCCAGTTGACGAAGCTCAGCGTGAACAGGCTCGTCAGGTCGTCGCCGGTCACCTCACCCGGAAGCGTGAGCGAATCATAACTGGCCAGAGAGAACGTGTAGCTCTGGCCGTCGACGTAGTTGGCCATCGGCCCGGCGACCGTGCCCGTGAGCGTGGTGAGGTCGAGCACGAATGTGTTTACCGACGACAGGCCGGAAAGGTCGAGGGCCCCGCCGGACACGTTGAGGATGTCCCAGTTCGTGCTGGCGGCGCCCGTCGCGTCGTTGATCTCCCACTGATACGTGCCGCCGGGGCTCCACGTCAGCCCCGCGGTGTATGCCTGGGAGCCGGGCGAGTTTCCGGGCGAGAGAATGTCGTTTGTCGCCACGGTGACAGCCACGCCGATCGCGCCCGTGCCGGAGATCGTTCCCTGCGTGAACGTGATCGGCCGGGAGAGCGCGGTGGAGGAGTTCCACTTGAGCTCGGCACCAGAGCCGTTGATCACCACACCCGCAGTGTTCGCCAGGTTGCCGCTGCCGGCGATCTCCAGCCGGCCGGCGTTGACGAACGTCGTGCCCGTGTAGGTGCTGACCCCGGTGAGCCGCTGCGACCCGGGGCCGCTCTTCGTGAGCGACATGCCGGCGCTCGTGCCGTTGGCGATGATGCCGCCGTAGTCGTAGCTCTTGCCCGACTGGGGGTTCAGCGTGAGCGCCGCGAGGGCACCCAACCCCGTCGCAGCCGACGACAGGTTCGTGCTGCCAGCCAGGCCGCCGAAGGTAAGCGCCGTTCGCGTGGTGCCACTGAGACGACCGGCCCCCGAGGTGTCGAAGCCGCTGTTCTGCAGGGCGAGATCGCTGCCGACAATGAGCGTGCCACTCTGGACGAGCGTGTCGCCCGAATACGTGTTCGTGCCGGAGAGCGTGAGATTGCTCGTGCCTGACTTCGTCAGGCCGCCGTTGGAGATCACCCCACTGAACGTGGCGCCGTTGCCGGCAATCGTCGTCGTCCGCGTGGCGCCGCCGAGATCCATCGACCCGGAGAGCGTCACTGCCCCGACGTTGGTCGCGTTGCCGATCCCGAAATTACCTCCGACCAGGATGCTGTTGGACGCACTCAAAGCACTGTTAGCAGACGTCGACACCGTGCCGCCATTCAACGTGACCAAGCCGGCACCCAGGCGATCGTTGGAGTTGAAGCGAATGCGGCCCGCGTTCACCGTCAAGCCGCCAGTGAAGGGTGTGTTGATTTCGAACGTCCAGGTCCCACTGTCATTCTTCACGACGGCGAGTTTGCCGCCATTCCCGCCATCATTTATGGGAGCACTCCCGATACGGCCGGAGCCTGTGCCCGAGAGATAAAGGGTGGTCGTGTTGCCGGCCGTGGAGACGCCGGCAACCGACGTGCCGGTCGCTCCCGTAAAAGACAGGGTCCCCGAACCATTCGCCAAAAACGTGGCGATTCCCCCATCGCCTTCGATCGAGACCCTCACCCTCACCTGGTCGTCGTGGGCCCCCTGGGCAGACGTCGTCTGAATCGTGCCGCCGTTACTAAGTCGCAGGTTGCCCGTATTGAGCGTGTAGCCAAAGGCCGACGTGTTCGAGAACGTTATTCCGCCGACGTTCCGGTTGGCGTCGACCGTGACAGCACGTGCACCCGCGAGCGTGAAGCCGAACGTGGCGATGTCGGTGCTGTTGGTCGCCGTCGTCGAGCCGGGAATGATGCTGCCGAGCCAGTTCGTGCCGGTCGCCCAACCGCCGGCCGTATCAGTGTTCCAGGAGCCGTCCGCCGCGACGGCCGTGCCGTGAGCGGCCAGAACGAGGACGACACCGGTCACGATTCGAGTGAGCAGCTTCATGGCCTTGCCCCAGTTACCTTAAAGTCGCAGAAAGTCGAAGATCTGGACGTTTTAGGGAATTCCACCCGTCCCCAGTTAGGGGAATTTTCGGCCGACCGGCCCCGGCCCGCAATTGTCGGAAACGACAGTAGGGAGGGATTTTTCGACCAACAAAAAGTGCCGGCACAGAGGCGTCGCCGGCGGGCTTCGGCGGCCAGAGACCGCCGCTCCAGGGGGGTCGGGAACAGCCGGGCGATCTGCCGGCCGCCGCGGCCGATGCCCACGACGGCCGATGCACTCGGGCCAGTCGGCCCTCCAGAGGCCCCTGGTCGCGAATCATCCCGTCGATTCTCGCGGCCAGAGCCAGGAAATCGCGGTCGGCCGTGCATGCGATGATGCCTGCATGGCCCGCATCCACCGCGTGGAGGCGGACGAAGTGTGCCCGATTCAACGTGACCAGCACACGTTGCTGCCGCGTGGCAAACCGCAGCACTTCGTCGTCCGTTGTCGCTTGACCGCCAAGGCCGCTCTCCTGGACGGTCAGGACGTCGTGCCCGAGCCGACGCAGTTCCTCCGCCGCTGGAAGCGGAAAGTTCTCGTTCGTGTACAGCGATGCCACGACGCCGCCTCCTTCAGGCCGCTTCGTTGGCTTGGATCTGCCGTTCGATTTCGGCCGGGTGGGCGTGCCAGTATGCCCAGGCTTCCACGAGATCCTGGGCACGGAGCGTCGGATAGGCCCGCAGCAGATCTGCTTCGGTCGCTCCCAACTGCCTCGTCTGCACCAGAATCCAGACGGGGATCCGCGTCCGCACGATGCACGGCTCGCCGCCACAGACTCCCGGCTGGCTGTCGATCCCTGGAAAACTCTCGTCCAGTTGCGAAACGATGTCACGAACCAGCCGGGCTTTTTCGCCCCGCGTGAGCCGTCCGATCAGATCGATCGCCTGTTCGAGCACCGTCATGAGGGTGTCCACGACGCCACATCGCCGCGGCAGTCCGGAACAAGGACGTGGCGGCCGCGACCACCTTACAGATTCTAGTTGTTCGTGCAGTGTCCGTAGAAAAAGTCGTCCATGACCTTTTTCACCCTGATCGACTGCAGGAAACGCCGAGGGTTTCCTGGGTCGACGACCCGTGCATCCTGCTCGGGCAGACTTGTTCCACAGTCTGCTCGCTTTGGACCTCCGGCACGCCACTACGCCGGGAAAAGCCGGGCGATCTGTCGGCCGCCGTCGGTGATCGGCACCGGCCGCTCGCCGTCGTAGAACTCCTCGGCCGGGTCGGTGCCGAGGGCCGCGTGGATCGTGGCGTGGAAGTCGGGGATCGAGACCGGCTCGTCCACGATCTCCATGCCGAGGTCGTCGGAGGTGCCCACCGCCTGGCCGGTGCGGAGGCCGCCGCCGGCGAACGCCATGCTGAAGCACTTCGAATAGTGCCCCCGCCCGCCACCGCCGTCGAACTGGGCCGGCCGGCCGAACTCCGTGGCCACCACCACGAGCGTCTTGTCGAGCAGCTTTCGCGCTTCGAGATCCGTGACCAGGGCCGCGAGGCCGCGGTCGAGCTCCTCGATCAGGAGATGCTGCTTGAGCTGGCCCTCGTTGTGGGTGTCCCAGCCGGTGCCGTTGACGAAGCCGAGGTTGTGCGAGACCTCGATGAACCGCACGCCCCCCTCCACCAGCCGCCGCGAGAGCAGGAGTCGCTGGCCAAACTCGCCGCCGTAGTCGTCGCGGAGCCGCGCGGCCTCCTCGTCGAGGGCGAAGAGCCGCATGAAATCCGGCCCCGCGAGGGCTGAAGCCTGCCGGCCGGCGGCGGTGTAATCGGCCACGAGCCGGGGCATGGCCGCGGCGTCGCGGTAGCCCTTCCGCATCTCGTCGAGCAGCCGCTCGCGGCGGGCCTGACGGGCGTCGTCGATCTCGGGCTGGCGGGCGAACCCCGCCGGGCCGACCCGCGTGTCGGTGAGGTAGACGTAGCCCGCCTGGGCGCCGAGGAAGCCCGGGCCGCGGGTGACGTTGGGGATGCCGATCAGGACGTAGCCGGGCACGCGGTCGTTCACCGGCCCGCGGGCCTGCGTAACCGCCGAGCCGATCGACGGATAGACGATCGTGCCGGCCGTGGGGCGGCCGGTATGCACCTGGTTGGTGGCCCGGCCGTGCTCGTCGATCACGTTGTGGTGCGCCGTGCGGACGAGCGCGAAGCGGTCGAGCAGCCGGGCGCACCGGGAAAGATGCTCGCACACCTGAACACCGGGAATCGCCGTGGGGATGGCGTCGTAATAACTGCCGGCCTTATTCGCCTTGGCGTCGCCCTTGGCCTTCGGATCCCAGGTGTCGATCTGGGAGGCGCCGCCGCCGAGCCAGACGAAGATGCAGTGCTCGGCCTTGCCAAACGGTCCAGGCCCGGCCGCGGCCTCCGCGGCCGCTCCGAAGAGCCGCGGCGCATGCAGGGCCGCGAGCCCGGCGGCCGTCGTGCCGGCGAGGAAGCGGCGGCGGGTGATGTTCGAGTCGGGCGTCATGGAATGAATACGAACTCCGGGGCGTTGAAGATCGTCCAGACCATGTCCTCGGCCCGGGCCCGCCAGTCGGGGTCGAGCAGGGGCGACGGCGTGTCGCCGCGGGCGGCGATCTCGGCGAGTTTTCCCTTGGCGAGATCGGCCTCGGCCGTGAGGTGGTTCGACCACGACACGCCGAGCGGCCGTTCTTCCGGAGTCGGCGAGGCAACCGCGCCGGGGGCCAGCCGCCGCGCCGCGTAGCCGGGGCCGACCAGGTCGCCGAAGAGCTGCGCCTCCGCGGCCGACGGCGGCCGGCCGAGGATGCGGAGAAACACCTGCCTCACAAACTCGTCCACGGGCAGCGACTCGAGCGCCAGGGCCGTGAAGGCGCTCTCCGCCGAAAACTGGCTGGCCCGCTTCACGACCACGCCGTTGGCGAGGATCGCCGGCTGCAGCACGTTGGGATCCGTGTCGCGACGGCTGACGGGATTTTGCCGCTCGCCCCGCCAGCCGAAGGCTTCCATCACCGTCACGTGGTGCTGGGCGAAGGGGAGCGAGAGGCTGGGCCGATCCCGCTCGTTGCCCAGGGCCGCGAACTGCCAGGCCCGCGTCGGCGTGCCGAGATTTAGCGACTTGGTCGGCTCGCGGCTGGAGTCGATGTCGACGTTCATCGCCTCCACGTCGAAGGGCTTGCCGCAGGCGACGAACACCGAGTCGACGAGCTGCTCGGCCGACATCCGCCGCGGCGGCTGGCTGGCGAACAGCGACGCCGGCACCGCCGGCCGGTCGGCCGGCAGCGCCGCCCGCTGGTAGGCGGCCGACGTGAGGATCAGCCGCGCGAGGGCCTTGAGCGAGTAGTCGCGGTTCACCAGTTCCCGACCCAGCCAGGCGAGGAGTTCGGGGTGGCTCGGCCCGTCGGCATCCCAGTCGTCGGGCTCGGCCACGAGGCCACGGCCGAAGTATCGCTCCCAGAGCCGGTTGGCAATCACCTGCGGGAAGCGGTCGTTGGCCGGGCCGGTGACGAGCGCCGCGAGCAATGCGCGGGAGTCGCCCGGATCGCGCACGATCCGCTCCGCCGCGTCGGCCGCGGCGACCTCGGGAAAGGGCCACTCCGGCTCGACTTCGGACCCCGGCGGCAGCGTCACCTTCACGGTCAGCCGAGCCAGCCGCTCGTCGCCGCCCGGGATGCTGCTCGTCGCAGGCACCGCCTGCGGCTTGCGGCCGAGCATCGCCGCCAGGCCGAAGAGGTCGCGCTGCTCGTAGGGATGGTTGGGGGCGTCGTGGCAGCGGGCGCAGTTCATCTCCATGCCGAGAAACGCCCGGCCCACGACGTGGGCCTTCGCCGCCATCGGCACGTCGTTCTCGGTCGCCAGCTCGAAGCCGCCGGGGCCGCCCGCGTAGGTGCCCCCCTGCATCATGATCGCCTCGGTGGCGAAGCGGTCGATCGGCTTGTCGTCGAGGAACGATTCGTGGATCCAGAACCGGAAGGGGCCGGTGTTGTTGAGCGTGGGGTTCACGAGGTTCGGGTTCTCGGCGAGCACGTCCTGCCAATAGCCCACCCAGTGGTCGGCCCAACGCGGGTCGGCGAGGAACGCATCCACGAGTCGCTCCCGCCGGTCGGGCTCGCGGTCGGCGAGGAACCGGGCGATTTCCGCCGCGGAAGGAATGATGCCGCGGACGTCGAGCGAAAGGCGGCGGATGAAGTCGAGGTCGCTCGCCGGCGGCGCGGGGGTGGCGCCGACGGCCGCGAGCCGGGCGTCGAGGAAGCGGTCGATGGCGGAGCGGTCGGCGCCGGTGGCGGGCGGCACCGGCGCGGGCGCCGCAGCCAGCTTCTCGCGGGCCAGGCGGTGCCGCTCGTTCCAGTATTCCGCGTCGCGGGCCGCCGCCTGCCGCCGGGCCGCGCGATTGGCCGCCTCGACCTCAACGCGAACCGCGGCTTCGACCGCGAGCCAGCCGGCATCGGACAGCGGCTTTTCTCCGCCCCGTTGCGAGATCACCATCGGCACGGCATCCGGCGAACCGAGGCTCGCCGCGAACTCGCCGATCTCCGGACGGCGGCCCGCGTCGCCGACGCGGACTTCGACCACGAGGTCGTGCCATTCGCCGTCACCCTCGACATCGTAGATGGCCTGCTGGTCGCCCGGCTGCACGATCCGCATGCCCGGCGGGCCGGAGCGGTCGGGGACGAACATCGGCTCGTGGCCGTCGCTGCGGATCTTCGGGCCGGGCAGGTCGGCCACGGACGCGCCGTCGAGAGACACCCGCAGCGCCCCGCGACCCCGAACGACGAGCCGCTGCGGCCCGGCGGGCAGGCGGACTTTCGCACTCGCCCGTAGGACGCACGGCACCTGCCGATCTGCCCGCTGGCCCTGGTCGTCGTACCGGGCCGGCAGCTCGGGCAGCGCGAACGCGGCCTGGTCGTAGACCGTCGTCGGTACGGCGTCGGCGGCGGGCCAGGCGTCCTTGGCGACGGCCTCGAAGACCTCGAACCGCACGTCCGCCGCGACAGCACCGGACGTGCCAGCGGCGCCGCCGCCGATGAGCACGGCCGCGAGCACGACCAAACGGGTTGCCGACCTGAACTGTTTCATGACTGGCTGACGACGACGGCCGCCTTCTCCTCTTCAACGGTAGGTCCGTGTGGAGCGGCGAACTAGTGGCGTTTCCGACAGTCGGACGGCTTTGGGGCCGCGGCGGCGGCCGGTTCCCCAGCCCCCGGCTCGACCTGGCGCCGCAGGAGGCCGAGGTCGTAGGCCCGGGCGATGCACTGGGCGGGCGTCGAGGCCCCTAGTTTTTCCTTGATGAGCG
>JBIKND010000257.1:0-4019 GCA_044358905.1 Pirellulales bacterium
GACCGGCCGCGACGTCTCAGCGGCGAACCGCTTCGCCCGGCCGGCCCCGTCGCCAAGCTTCCCCCGAATCTCGGGCCCGGTAATGAGCTCGAGGCTCTGGCCGAGGCTGGCCCCGGCCGAGTTTCGGCCGCACTCGCACGCGGCGACGCCGCGTTGCCGGCCGAAGACCTCGAGAAACCGCGTTCCCGACTTGTCGTCGGGCAGAGCGAGCGCTCGGCCGGCGGAGGGCACGTCGTTGAATTTCGTTCGCGTGCCGGCCAGGGAGTCGATCGCGTCGAGCAGCACCTCCGCCTTGAGCCGCCGCGGGAGGTGGCGGGTGAAGTTGCGGACGTCGTCGCGATTCGATTCGTCCGCGGTCGAGGAGCACTGGTAGGTCGCCGAACTGCAGATCGTGCGGGCGAGGTGCCGGAGGTCGAACCCGTGGGCCGTGAAATCGGCCGCCAGCGCGTCGAGGAGCGGCGGGTTCGACGGCGGATTCGTCTCCCGCATGTCGTCCTCCGGATCGACGAGTCCACGGCCGAAGAAGTGGGCCCACATGCGGTTCACGATCGCCCGGGCGAAGTACGGGTTGTCGGGGGCCGTGAGCCAGTCGGCGAGCCGCACCCGCGGGTCCTCGTCGGCCGGCACGTCCACCGGCTCTCCGCCGAGCGGCCGCGGACCGACCGACTCGCCCGTCGACGGGTGGTCGAGGCGGGCGAGGCCGCGGGAATGCACGATCTGCGGCCCCGCGAGCCCGACCGCCGGCTTCGATTGCACCCGCGTAAAGAACGACGCGAAGCCGTAGTAGTCGGCTTGGCTCCAGCGGTCAAAAGGATGCCGGTGGCACTTCGCGCAGGCGATCCGCTGCCCGAGGAACAGCATGGCGGAGTCCTCGGCCGCGTCCTTGACCCGCTCCGCCGCGTTGTTCGCGAGGTCGGGATTGTTGAAGCTCGGCTGCGACCGCCACCAGCCCACCGCCGGATGCTCGCCCGTCTCGCCGGTCGCGGTAAGGATCTCGCGGACGAACCGGTCGTAGGGCATGTTGTCGGTGAACGCTTGGCGAAGCCACTGATGGAGCGTGTTGGTCGCAGCGAGGCCGCCGGCTTCCCGGTTGCTGCGCAAGAGCACGACCCACTTGTCGGCGAAGGCGGTGGCGTAATCGTCGCTCGCGAGGACGCGATCGATCGCGGCGGCCCGCTTGTCCGGGGCCAGGTCCGCGAGAAACGTCGCCGCCTCCTCGGCAGTCGGCACGCGGCCGCCGAGATCGACGAACAGGCGGCGGAGGAAGGCCCCGTCATCGGCTGGCGGCACGGGCGCGACGCCCATCTGCCGCATTTTGGTGAAGATGTGCTCGTCGATGAAGTTGGCCGGCGGCGGGAAGGTTCCCTGCGCCGGCGCGGTCCGCGGGATCGTCAACGCCACCGAGCCCGTCTTGTCGCGATACTGGACGACGATCGCCACGTCGCCCGGCACTGCGTTGGCCACGATGACGCCCTGGTCGTCGACCTCCGCCAGGCCCGCGTCGTTCGACTCGAACCGCGCGAGCGCCGTCACGTCCTCCCGCGAGCCGTCGGCGTACACCGCCGCGACCTTAGTCTGCACCCGCTCGCCGGGCCGCACGACCCGCGCCGCGGGCTCGACCTCGAGCGACCGCAGGACGTGCCGAGTCGGGTCGCCGAGCGGCGCCCCGGCCGCGATCCAGTTCCGCAGCGTCTCGTAGGCGGCGGAGTCGCGGGGCAGCCGCAACCCGCCGCGGTGCGGAAGGACGCCGCCGGGCTTCTGCAGCAGGAGGCTCTCGTCGGGGGCCGCGAAGTCGAGGAAGCGGCCGCGGGCGGCCGCGGTGATCCGGGCGTGGTCCTTGACCGGCTCGAAACCGAACAGCGAGAGGTAGAAGCCGTTTTGGCCGACGTTGCCTCCGGCGGCGTGGCAGCCGCCGCTATTGCAGCCGTAACGGGTGAGGATCGGGAGGATGCGAGCGGAGAAGTCGATTTCACGATCGGCCGCGACGGCCGGTTCGTTACCCGCTGTGGCGGCTGACACCATGCAGCCAGCGAGCACCGCATGACCGAAGAAAGCCAACAAGGCGGGCAGGCGGGTCATCCAACGAGCTCTTTGATAGGCCGGCCGCCCGGCAGGATCGGCATCGGGCGGCCCAGCGTGTCGCGGAGAACCCGCGTCTGGTCGATGCCGAGGTGGCGATAGACGGTGGCCCACAGATCTTCCGGCCCGAGGCTGCGCTCCTTCGGGTACGCGGCCCGCGAGTCGGTCGAGCCGACGATCTGGCCCATCCGCAGGCCGCCGCCCGAGACGAGCAACGAGAAGGCGTGCGGCCAGTGACCGCGACCCGGGCGCCCCTTGCTGGACTCGAGCTTGGGCGTGTGCCCGAACTCGCCCGTGGCGACGATGAGCACCTTCTTGTCGAGCCCGCGGGCGTGGACATCCTCGATAAGGGCTGTCAGCGCTTGGTCGTACGGAGGGGTTCTCCACTTCGTGTCGATCACCAGGTCGCAGTTATTGGCGTGGCAGTCCCAGTTGAACCACACCCCCTTGGGCCGACCGCCGGGTTCCGGCGCCGTCTCCATCGCTACCGTCACGAAGCTGCAGCCCGCCTCGACGAGCCGGCGGGCCATGAGGCACCGCTGCCCCCAGGCGTGGCGGCCGTAGCGGTCGCGGGTGGCATCGGCCTCGCGGGACACATCGAAGGCGTCCCGCGTCGCCTGCGACGTAAACAACTCACATGCTTGTGCATTGAATCTGTCCATCGCCGCCATCGAACCGGTTGCGTCGACGTCGCGGCGCACCTGGTCAATGGCCCGCAGAAGCCGCCACCGGTCTTCCATGAGCGGCTGCATGTCCGCGGGCAGCGTGATACTGTCGACTTTGAAGTTCTCCGCGGACGGGTCGCCGCCGATCTCAAAGGGGTTGTAGGCGGGCCCGAGGTAGGCAGCGCCGAGGCCGAAGGTGTCGGGGGAAGTCCGGCCTTTGTCGCCGAGCATGACGCTCGCAGGCATCGCCACGGCTGCGTTCTCGCGGCACTTAGCCACCACCGCCGGCACGGCTGGCGCGTCGGTGATGAATCCAGTTGGCGAATTCGGCTCGCGACCCGTCAACAGCCGCTTCGATCCACCGCCGTGGTCGGAGAAGCGGTGCCGCATCGAGCGGATGATGGTGAACTTGTCGGCGATCTTCGCGTGGAGCGGCAAAAGCTCGGAGAGCTCGATGCCCGGGACGTTCGTGTTGATGGGACGGAACGGCCCACGGTAGTCGTCCGGGGCGTCGGGCTTCATGTCGTAGGTGTCGAGCTGCGAGACGCCCCCCCCAAGCCAGACAAAGATCACGGCCGTGTCGGCGGGCACGCCCGGCAGGGCGGCCTCTGCCCGGAGGCGGAAGAGATCGCCGAGGCCGAGCCCGGTAGCGCCCATGGCGCCCACCTGCATGGCCATCCGCCGCGTGACCGGACCGGGGCATCGGGGCGAGGAAGACATGGCGAACGGCCTCCTTACTGGCGATTGAATTGCCCATTTCAGGGCTCGGAACCGGAACTCGCCGCAGGTTGCGACGTCGGCACGCAAACTCGTTTTTCAAAACCCTAAGATTTGATTGAGTATTTCGCGACCGGTTTCCGATGGCAAGTATAGTATCGCCGCTGTAGCTAGCACAACTTCAGCCCCGAGTATCGCCTGCCTGCCGGCCAAATGGTGGGCCGTGCGAACAAAAAGCCCCCGGCGGGAGCCGGGGGACTCCGCGTGGCGGCGGATCCCGTTCGCCATTTCAGCCGGCGGCGATCGCGGGTGGTGGCAACCGGGATCGCCCAACGGCCCGGTGTCCCCGGGCTTCCGCCCGGGGCTTGTTGGGGCGCATGGGTGGCATCGATCACAAAAAGCCCCCGGCGGGAGCCGGGGGACTCCGCGTGGCGGCGGATCCCGTTCGCCATTTCAGCCGGCGGCTGTCGCGGGTGGTGGAAACCGGGATCGCCCAACGGCCCGGTGTCCCCGGGCTTCCGCCCGGGGCTTGTTGGGGCGCATGGGTGGCATCGATCA
>JBIKND010000258.1:0-4010 GCA_044358905.1 Pirellulales bacterium
CGAGGTCGACGTCGACTGCATCGCCGACGGCAAGGACGTGATCGTGGCGGGCGTGATGGAGCACATCGAGGAGGCGGGCGTGCATTCCGGCGACTCGGCCTGCTGCATCCCGCCCCACAGCCTGTCTCCCGAGATGATCGCGGAGATCAAGCGGGCGGCCACGGCCCTGGCCCGGAGCTTGGGCGTGGTGGGCCTGATGAACGTGCAGTTCGCCGTCAAGAAGGAGGCCGACGCCGACGGGGCGACGAAGCCGGCCCTGTACGTCATCGAGGTCAACCCGCGGGCCAGCCGCACGGTGCCCTTCGTGGCCAAGGCCACGGGGCTGCCGGTCGCGAAGGTGGCGGTGAAGGTGATGACGGGCGTGAGCCTGGCGGAGCAGGGCGTGACGGCCGACCCGGTGCCGGCCCACGTGAGCGTGAAGGAGAGCGTGTTTCCGTTCGTGAAGTTCGCCGGCGTGGACATCGCGCTGGGGCCGGAGATGCGGAGCACCGGCGAGGTGATGGGTGTGAGCGACACCTTCGCGATCGCCTTCGCCAAGAGCCAGATCGCGGCCGGCATCCTCCTCCCCGAGACGGGGCGGATCTTCATCTCGGTGGCGAGCCCGCAGGCGAAGCAATACATGATCAACGTCGCCCGGCGGCTGGTGACGCTGGGCTTCGAGCTGATCGCCACGTCGGGCACCGCGCGGGAACTCGCCGCCGCGGGCATTCCGGTGGAGGTGGTGAAGAAGCTCCAGGAGGGGCACCCGAACCTCATCGACCACCTCATCGACGGCCGCGTGCAACTGATCTTCAACACGCCACGGGGCAAAGGCGCGCGGACCGACGAGGGCCGCATCCGGGCGGCGAGCGTGCTCTACGGCGTGCCCTGCATCACCACGCTGCCGGCCGCGGAGGCCTGCGTTCGCGCGATGGAAGGCATGCGGACGGCGCCGCTCGCCGTGCAGCCGATCCAGGATCGGTTTCCCGCACCGGCCGTCGTGGGCTGATTCGCGGCTCGGTGCCCTCGCGCCGCGGATTCGTCCCAGCGCGCCGCGGATTCGTCCCCGTCCGCGCCGGATTCGTCCCTGCTCGTGCCGGATTCGTCACATTTTCAAGTCGAGCCGTTCCGCACGTCAGCGACGCATGTATAAACGGCACTGCCTCAAACGCGGTGCGGTTTTCGTGCGTTGTTTCATCTGAATGTGCAGGACTCGGGAGACTTGGCGATGAATCGCCTTCATTGGTTGGTCAAGACGGGCTTCTTGATGGGCACGATGCTGGTGTCGTCCATGTCGTCGACTCCAGCCGAAGTGATCTACAGCGGCTCGACCGACGGCGCGTGGCAGAGCGGCGCCGCTTCGAACCGCCTCGCCCAGACATTCCGCACCGGTGCCTCTGGCATGACGCTCGACAGCGTCGGAGTGTGGGTGCGCAACGCGAACGAAAGCAACTCGTCGGCGTCTCCGGGAACCCTGACCATCTCGCTGTTTGCGACGGATGGCGCGAAGAAGCCGACAGGAACGTCGCTCCTGACGATCGTGAACTCGCAATCGGTTGGCGCGTGGGGTGATGGCTGGATCACGGGAACCAGCCTCAACCATTCGCTGTCCGCCAACACCGACTACGCCGTGGTTTTCGCGGCCTCGGCGGGGAGCACGATCAGTTGGAAGTACGCAAGCGTTGCGCCCGTGCCCGCCATCACGTCGTCCATCACCCCGACACCGACGTTCTACAACTGGCAGTCGTCGGACAACGGCGGATCATGGTCCGACGCCGCTCCCACGACGGGCTTCAATATGGTCGTCCAGGCCACCGTCGTGCCGGAGCCGCCACAGGTGGTGATGCTCGGCGCGGCCGGCGTGTCGATGGCCGTCGTGATGGGGGTCCGCCGGCGGTCCGCGCGGCACCGGATCAGTAGTAGCCGAAGAGCGTGAAGTCGCGCCAGTAGATCCGCCGCAGGTTCGTGACGGCGGTGGATGAAAGTCGATCCGTGGGCCGGGCCGTCGTGACGCCGCGGCGGTTGACCGATGCGAGGGGCCGGAGGCGGATCGACGTCTCGGCCCGCAGGATCTCCAGGTCCGCGGCCAACGACTCCGTCTTGAAGACGCGGTGTGCTGCGACCCGGCCGCCGATCTCCAGGAAGGCGTGCTGCGGGGCGAACCACGGGAGACGGAGGAGGTCGGAATCCGGCGCGAGCCCGACGGCGACCTGCTCGAGCGAGTGGCCGTGCCGGTCCACGGCGGCCCGCATCTCCGGCAGAAAGGGCCACAGGTCGCCGGTTTGCAGATGGTCATAAGCCGAGATGAACCGCGCGACGGGATCACGCACGAACGCGAACACGTAGGCGGCGTCGAAGAAGGCCGGATCGGCGGCGCGGTATTCCGCCGCCGTCACGTGGCCCGTCTGATAGCCGAGCCAGGCGTCGAGCAACGCCGAGCCGGCGCACTTGGGCACGTGGATGAAGACCGCGCGATCGCGACGGAACTGCCGGGGCACGAGGGTCCGAGCCCCGTGCGGGCGGCCGAGCCAGCGGTCGAGGAAGCGTGGCATGGGAGCGTCTTACCGGCCCGGGCGGTCCCCGGACAAGCCGAACCGCCCGCGGCGATGGCCGCGCGACGGCCGCACGGGTAGAGTCGGTCGTCATCCATGCACGAACCACGTTTTCCAGCGATCCCCGCCGTGCCCCGGCCGCTGCCGGCGCCGGCGGCCGACGAGCCGCCGCGGTGCACCGCGCGGACCCTCGAAGGACTCGAGTGGCTGCTGGCGCGGGAGCTCGAGGCCGTCGGGGCGACCGACCTGCGGATCGGCCGCCGGACGATCGAGTTTTCGGCCGCGCCGGGCCGGGAGCGGGAAACCCTCTACCGGGCCGTGCTCGAATGCCGCACCGCGATCCGCGTGCTCGAGCCGCTCGGGCGGTTCCGCGTGGCGGCGCCGGAGGCGCTCTATCACGCGATGCAGGAGATCGACTGGACGGAGCAGATCAAGACCTCCGACACGCTGCGGGTCGATGCCGCGATCCACGACACCTTCCTCACGCACTCGCTCTACGCGGCGCAGGTCGTGAAGGATGCGATCGTCGATCAGTTGCGGACACCCAGCGGCAAGCGGCCGAGCGTGCAGCTCCGCGGCGCGACGCTGCGGCTGGCGTTGCACCTCGTGGGCGACGTGGCGACCGTGTTCCGCGACGCCGCCGGCCGCTCGCTGCACCAGCGCGGCTGGCGGATGGGCGACGTGGAGGCGCCCCTGTCGGAGGTGCTGGCCGCGGGCATCCTCGGCATCGCGGGCTGGTGGCGGCCGGGTGCGCCGCCGGCGGCCGCGTCCTCCGGCGAGGCGGTGCTCGATCCGCTGTGCGGCTCGGGCACGCTCGTCATCGAGGCGGCGACGATCGCCGCGGGAATGGCCCCGGGGTTGTGGCGGGCGCGGCGGAAGGCGCACGGGTTCTTCCGATTTCGCGACTGCGAACGGCCGCTCGCCGACCGGCTCGTCGCGGAACTGGAGGCCCGGGTGGTGCGGCCGACCGGCGGGTTTGCAGCCAGCGACCTCGACCCGCGGGCGGTCGAGGCGGCGCGGGCCTGCGCCGCGGCGGCGGGCGTGGCCGACCAGGTGACGATCGCCCAGTGCCACTTCGAGGAGGTGCGGCCCGCGGGCGGGCCGGGTCTCGTGGTCACGAATCCGCCCTACGGCGAGCGGCTGCCGCTGCCGCGGGCTGGCGCGCTCTTCCGCCGGCTGGGCGACTGGCTCGTGGCCCACTGCGGCGGCTGGCGGGCCGCGATCCTCGCCGCCGACACGCCGGCCGCGTCGCACCTCGGCCTGCGGCCCACGCACCGCGTGCCGCTGATGAACGGGCCGATTCCGTGCCGCATCCTCGAGGTCGCGATCCGTCCGCGGCATGGAACGCGGGACGGCGAGGAACACGGAGTCCCCCGGCTCCCGCCGGGGGCTTCTTGTGAAGCGAACCGGGAGGCGGATCGGGATGCGAACCGGGATGCGAACCGGGATGCGAACCGGGATGCGAACCGGGATGCGAAC
>JBIKND010000090.1:0-14489 GCA_044358905.1 Pirellulales bacterium
GGCCCGACCAGTTCATAGCCGGTCACGCCGGCGCCACCGAGGCCTCGGGCCGGGCCTATCTCGTCGCCTGGGGCGTGGCGTTCGATCTGGCCGTCGCCGAGCCGGTGCTCACGCCCCGCGCGGTCGCTGCACTCGGCCGCGACGATGCGGGCGACGCGGTAGCTCGCTTCGAACGGCTCGTAGGCATGCCGCTGGACCGCTTCGAGCCGGCCTGGCGCCGGCGAATCGCGGCCCTGCGCCGCGGCCCCGCGGGCCCGGCCGTCAGCCCGGCGCGGTGACCGGCGCCCGCAGCAGGCCGTCCTGCGTGCCGTTCGACGAGCCGGCGGCGCGCGTGCTGCGGGGATTTCGCGTCGCGTCAGCGAGTCGATTTCTTGGAGGTCGATTTACCCAGGAGCCGACGCAACGAGTCGTATGGATCGGATCGCGGTTACGAGACGTTTCGCCGTCGTGGGGGCGGTGGTTTTTGACGCTACACTGATGACGCATGCGCATCACGCTCGTGCAGGCGACGCCAGGCGGACGTCGCCGGCAGACCGTGCGGCCGCGGTCTGGAAGGTTTTTCAGCATGGTTTCCATAGCGGAGCCCCTTCATGACCGCTGCCTCCGGCCGCTCCCCCATCCAGGCCCTGCTCGACGCGCTCCACGCGCGGTACGCCGGCTGCCGTGACGGGGAGATCGCCTCCTCCATCCCCGAACTGGCGAATGCCGATCCGGAGCTGTTCGGCATCTGCCTGGCCACCGCCGACGGCTTCATCTACGAGACGGGCGACTCGAGGCATGAGTTCACGATCCAGTCGATCTCGAAACCCTTCGTGTACGGCCTGGCCCTCGACGATCACGGCGCGGCGTTCATGCTCACCAAGGTGGGCGTCGAGCCGAGCGGCGACGCCTTCAACGCCATCAGCCTCCACAAGTCGACCGGCCGCCCGCTGAATCCGATGATCAACGCGGGGGCGATCGCCACCACGGGGCAGGTCCGGGCCGACACGCCCGCACAGCGGCTGACGCGGATCCTCGAGATGTTCGGCCGCTACACCGGCCGCCCCATGCGGATCGACCGGAAGGTCTACGAATCGGAGAACCGGACGGGGCACCGCAACCGTGCCATCGGCCACCTGCTGCGAAACTTCAACGTCCTCGAGGACGACCCGACGGCCGCGGTGGACGTGTATTTCCAGCAGTGCGCGATCTCCGTGCGCTGTGTCGACCTGGCCCTGATGGGTGCCACGCTCGCCAATCAGGGCGTCAACCCGGTCACCGGGGAGCGGGCGATCGACGACGCGCACGTCGAGAACGTGCTCAGCGTGATGGCGTCGTGCGGGATGTACGACTTCTCCGGCGGCTGGATCTACAACGTCGGCATGCCGGCCAAGAGCGGCGTTGCCGGCGGCGTGCTGGCGGTGCTGCCAGGCCAGTTGGGCATCGGCGTCTTCTCGCCGCGGCTCGACGAGCAGGGCAACAGCGCGCGGGCCCTCAAAGTGTGCGAGGAGCTGTCGCGAATCTGGCAGCTGCACCAGTTCAACCCGCCCTACAGCCCCCAGTCGAGCCGCCGACTCTCCTACACCGCCGCAGAGCGCACCTCCACGCGCAGCCGCCACGCTGCCGAGCGGACCTGCCTGCGGGAGCACGGCCAACGGATCCGCGTGGTGGAGATCCAGGGCAACCTTGCCTTCTCGACGGCGGAATCGATCGTCCGCGAGATCGTCTGCCAGACAGCCGGGTGGTGGAGCGTGATCCTCGACCTGCACCACGTCACCGCCGTCAACGGCGCGGCCGCGCAGCTTCTCGCCGAACTCGCCGCCGACCTCGAACGCCGCGGCACCGTCGCGTTCTTCACCCAGACGCAGCGGCTGCCTGCCTTGCGCGAGCATGTGGCGGCATGCCGGGGCGACGCCGCGGCGGTCGACCGCATGTTTCGTTTTCCGTCCACCGATCAGGCGCTCGAGTGGTGCGAGGACGAGCTCCTGCGGGAGGTGATGCCGGCGACGGCGACGGGGATCGGCGACCTGCGGTCGTTCGAGATCGCCGCCGGACTCACCGAGCAGGAGCTCGAGGTGCTCGGCCGGCTGCTCGTGCGCCGGTCGTACGGGCCGGGCGAGCTCATCATCCGCCACGGCGACGAAGCCACGAACCTGTTCCTGGTCACCGGAGGGCTCGTCGGCGTGTGGCTGGGAGAACCGGGGAAGGGGAGCCGTGTGGCGAGCTTCGCGGTCGGCACGATGGTGGGAGAGCTGGCCTTCATCGACGGCGAACGGCGGTCGGCGAACGTGGTGGCGGAGGGGACGGTGGAGTGCGGCGTTTTCGAAGTCGCGGATTTCAGCGCGCTGCAGGAGGCCCACCCCCGGATCCACGCGACGATCCTGCGGAACATCGGCGCGTCGCTGGCGGCGAAGCTGCGGCGGGCGAACCAGCACGTGAGCGTGCTCTCGGCGCAGATGCGATGATGGGTCGGGCCGTCAGCCCGGCGCGGTGACCGGAGCGACCACCGCCTCGATCGCCCGCCGCACCGCCGCCATGCGGGCGGGATCGGTCAGCTTGCCCCCCTCGCGGTCGACGACGTGGAACGCGTCCACCACTTGGTCGAGGTGCGTGCCGATCTTGGCCGCCTTCACCGAGAGGCCGGCGTCGAACAGCGCCTTCGCGACGCCGTAGAGCAGGCCCGGCGCGTCGTGCGCGAAGACCTCCAGGATGGTGTCGGTCCGGGAACTCTCGTTGTCGAAGAGCACCCGCGTGGGAAACCGGGCCGAGCTCCCGACCTGCGGCGCGAAGGGGTTCCACAGGCGGGTGAACTGCGGCTGCTGATCGGCCCGCAGCGACCGGCGGATTGCGGCGCCGATGTCGGCGAGCCGCTCGGCCGGCGGCTCGCCTGTGAAGTCGGGATCGTGGACGGTGAAGTGATCGATCACCAGCCCGTCGGCAAGCGTGTGGATGTCGGCCGCGAGGATCTCCAGCCGCTGGCTGGTCAGGGCGCCGGTGACCCGGTGAAAGATGCCGGGCACCACGCTCTCCCGGGTGCCGACGCTCACGGCCACCGTCGCCGTCTCGGGCTGCCAGCGGGCCAGCGCGAAGACGCCGTCATCGGGCAGCCGCACGAGCCGGCCGAGCTCCTCCACGACCCGCGGGGGCGGCGTGTCGCGGAGGAAGGAGGGAGGCAGCAGCCGCGCGGCGAGCACCAGCGGATCGTCGGCGGCCCGGTCCGCGAGGAGCTGCTCCAGGGCGCGGCGGGACCGCTCGGCCCCGCCCGACGGGCTCTCGCCGTCGAGGTGCCCGAGCGTGCGGAAGTGCAGGTCGCCGAGGAGGTCGGCCTTCCACTTCGTCCACGTGCCGGGGCCGACCGCCGCGACGTCCGCCGCGGTGAGCAGCGCCAGCATCCGCAGCACCTCCGGCGAGCCCACGTCGCAGGCGAAGCCGACCACGATGCTGTCGTCGCCGACGTCGCGGCGGAAGGCGAGGTGGGCCATCGCGAGATGCTTGAGCACCAGGAACTCGATGATCTCGCACTCGTCGGCGGGCAGGCCGAGCCGGGCCGTGGCCTCGCGGGCCATCCGAGCGCCGAGTTCGCTGTGGTCCTCGACGAAGCCCTTGCCGAGATCGTGCATCGCCAGCGCCAGCAAGAGCGGCCGCTTGCGGCCCAGTTCCCGCCACGTCGCGGCGAGCCAGCCCTCTTCGCGGCCGAAGCCGACGGCCCGCTCCACGGACAGCAGGCAGTGCTCGTCCACGGTGTACTTGTGGTAGTTGTTGAACTGCAGCAGGTTCCGCGCATGGGAGAAGCCGGGGATGAGGATCTCGAGGACGCCGATTTCATGGAGCCTCCGCAGCGCGTCGGCCAGGCCCTCGGGCTTGGCGAACAGGGCCAGAAAGGCGTCGATCGCGGCCTGGTCGGGATCGCGGGGCAGGGCGGCCGCACCGGCCCGTACGGCCTCCCAGGTCGCCGGCTCGATCGGCAGGCCGTAGAGCATCGCCAGTTCGACGAGCCGGATGATCGACGCCACGCTCGCGGCGATCCGCGGCGCGGCGCCGGGCAAGGCCGCGACTTCGCCCGGCCCCACCAGAAACAGGCCGTCGACGCGGTGCCCGAGCGCGGTCGCCGCCCAGGCACGCACGGGGTGCGGTCGGCGGACGGCCCGCTCGAGAGCCTCCACGACGCCGACCATGCGGCGGGTGTGGCCGAAGTATTCCTGCATGAACCGCTCCACGCCGAGCAGCCCCGGCGTCGATTCGATGCCCCGGGCCTGGGCGATCCGCAGTTGTTGATCGCGGGTCAGGTCGTCGGCCGGCTTGCCGGCTGCGAGATGCAGATCGTTCCGCACGCGGAGGAGAAACTCGGCCGCGTCGCGCGCGGCGGCCGCGTCCTGGCGGGCGATACCCCCGGCCAAGGCGATGTCGTCGGGCGACGCCGCGTCGTGGAGCACGTGGCCGAGCCAGCCCACGAGCTGAAAGTCCCGCAGCCCGCCCGGCGACCGCTTCACGTTCGGCTCCAACAGGGCGACGGTCTGGCCGAACTTCTCCGCCTCCTCGTGGCGGGCCGCGAGCAGCATTTCGGCATACCGCCGCGGCGCTCGGCGGACCATCGACCCCAACCGCCCCGTCAACCGCTCGCGGAGTTCGTCGGGGCCGGCGAGCGTGCGGCAGTCGAGCAGCGTGCTCAGGATCGTGGCGTCGGCCGCGGCGAGCCGACAGGCCTCGGCCACGCCGCGCACGCTCTGCCCCACCTGCAGGCCCGCGTCGAACAGATCCTGGACCAGCCGCCGGGCGACCTCCGCGGCACTGCCTCCCGCCCCGTCGGCGTGCAGGAGCATCAGGTCGATGTCCGAGAAGGGAGCCATCTGGCGGCGGCCGTAGCCGCCGTGCGCGACCAGCGCGATCCGCCGTCGCAGCAGGTCGCCGTCGGGCCGCTCGACGAGGATCGCCTCCCAGACCCCGAGCACCATGGCGTCGAACAGTTCGGTGGCCAGACCGCAGGTCTGGAACCCCGGCGCGCCGGCGGCGTGCTGGGCCGCGATCCGGGCCCGCAGATCGACCAGCAGGGCGGCGGCCCGCGTCACCGCCGGCCGGAAGCCGGCCGCATCCTCCGCGACGGAAGCGTTCATGAGGGCCGTCAGTGCGGATGCCAGGGGTCGTCGATCACGCCCGCCCGCCGGTTGGCGACGCGGGCGAGGACGAAGAGCAGGTCGCCGAGCCGGTTGAGGTATTCGATCGCATTGGCCGGGATCGTCGCGCCCGGCTGGCCGGCGAGCGTCACCACGCGGCGTTCCGCCCGGCGGCAGACGGTGCGGGCGACATGGATCGCCGCGGCCAGCGGTGTGCCGGCCGGGAGGATGAAGTTCTTGAGCGGCTCGAGTTCCTCCTCGTGACGATCGATCTCGGCCTCGATCGCCGCGACGTGGGCCTCCGTGATCCGCTCGTCGGCCGGCCCGGGCGTGGCGAGCTGGGCGCCCAGGTCGAAGAGTTCGTTCTGGATGCGGCGGAGCAGGGGATCGAAGGTGGCGGCCGGGGCGTGGGTGCGGACGATCCCGAGTTCGCTGTTGAGTTCGTCCACGGTCCCGAAGGCCTCGATGCGGGCGTGGTCCTTCCGCACGCGGGGCCCACCGAAGAGCCCGGTCTCGCCGGCGTCCCCGGTCTTCGTGTAGATCTTCATCGCCGCGTGCCTCCTGCGTTGCCCGGTCCTCGACGTATACTGCGGGGCATGGGCGATTCCTGCAACTTCCGTTTCGGCACGGCGGTCCTCGCGGCCCTCGTCGGCGCGACGGCCGGCGTCCGGGCGGAGTCGATCGAGAGCCGGTTCCTGGCGCCGCCGGTGCAGGTCACCGAGGGCATGCCCAAGGCTGGCGAGGGCTACTTCGCAGCCGACGGCCGGACGATCTGCTACCAGGCGGTGCCCGACGGCTATCCGTTCTATCAGATCTTCGTGCAGGCCTTCGACGCCGCGGCGCCGCGACCGACGGCCCCGCGTCGCGTGAGCACGGGCCGCGGCCGGACGACCTGCGCCTGGTTCTCCCCCGACGGCCGCCGCCTGCTGTTCGCGTCGAGCCACCGCGATCCCGGCCTCGATGCCACCGAGCAGGCGGCCCGCGCGCAGGCGGCCGAGGACGCGCGGACCGGACGGCGCCGCCGCTACCAGTGGGACTTCGACCCGCAGATGGACCTGTTCACGGCCAACCTCGACGGCTCGGAACTCGTGCAACTCACGCACGAGCAAGGATACGACGCGGAGTGCTCGTTCTCCCCCGACGGCACGCGGATCCTGTTCGTCAGCGACCGCGACGGCGATCCCGACATCTACGTGATGAACGCCGACGGCAGCGACGTGCGCCAATTGACCAACACGCCCGGCTATGACGGCGGCCCGTTCTTCTCGCCCGACGGCCGCTGGATCGCCTACCGCACCGACCGCGTGGAGAAAGACCTGCTCCAGATCCACGTCATGAAGGCCGATGGCTCGGGCGACGTCGCCGTCACGCAGGGCCGCGGCGTGCACTGGGCACCGTTCTGGCATCCCACGCAGCCCTGGCTGGTGTGGACCGGCGCCGACCATTCCGATCCCACGCAGCGGCCGAACTACGATCTCTGGATCGCCCGCTACGCGGCGGGCTGCGCGGGCTTCCGCGCGGGCGAACCGCTGCGGCTCACCGACCACGCAGGGGCCGACGTGCTCCCCGCCTTCTCCGCCGACGGCGGGCTGCTGATGTGGACCGCCAGCCGGGATGGCGATGGCGGCGGCCGCGGCGGCTCGAGCCAGTTGTGGGTCAGCCGGCTGGCGTTGGAACCGCTCGCCGCAGCCCTGCCCGCGCCGCCCGCGACCGACGAAAAGGACCGGCCATGACACCCGCCCGCCCTCCCGCCGACGACGCGGTCGCCATGATCGGCGGCGGCCAGATGGCCCTCGCCCTGGTCGAAGGCTTCTGCCGTGCGGGGCTACTGGAGGCGGCCGCGGTCACCGTGCACGACCCGCATCCACCGGCCCGCGAGCGGCTCGCCGCGCGGGTGCCGGGCGTGCGGTTCGCCGCCTCCGGCGCCGAGGCGGCCGCGGCGGCGCCGCTCGTGTTCCTGGCCGTGAAGCCCCAGCAGGCGGCCGCCGCCTGCCGGGAGTTCGCCGCCGCGCTGCCGCCCGGGGCCGTGCTCGTCTCGATCGTCGCCGGGCTCTCGATGCAGACGCTCGCCGACCTCGCCGGCACACGGCGGATCGTCCGCGTGATGCCCAACACGCCCTGTCTGGTGGGCCGCGGCGTTTCGGTCGCCTGTCGCACGCCGGAGGTGACGGCCGCCGCGGCAGCGCGGGTGCTCGCGCTGCTCGGCGCGGTGGGCCACGTCCACGAAACGGACGAATCGCTGCTCGACGCCGTGACCGGCCTCTCGGGATCGGGCCCCGGCTTCCTCGCCCTGCTCGTCGAGGCGCTCGCCGACGGCGGCGTGAAGGCCGGACTGCCGCGGCCGCTCGCCCAGGCGCTGGCCGTGCAGACGCTCTCCGGCACCGGGGCGCTGCTCGAGCAGACGGGCGAGCATCCCGCGCAGATCAAAGACCGCGTCTCGAGCCCGGGAGGCACGACGATCGCGGGCTTGGCCGTGCTCGAACAGCGCGGCGTGCGCGGCGCGGTCATCGACGCGGTGGTGGCCGCCGCGTCCCGCGCCCGCGAACTCGGTCAGCCGTCGGCAGCGGGCTGACGCCGCCTACTTGCGGCGCCGGTTTTTGGACTTGCGGACGGCCGCCGGCTTCTTGCCGGATGCCGCGGCTTTAGCCGCCTTCTTCGCCGCCTTCTTGGCCTGCTTCGTACCGCCGGCCGCCTTGGACTTCCCGCCCCCGAAGATGGCGTCCCATCCGGCGGCGTACTGGCCGCTACTGCCCACGCGAATGACCGACATGTGAGAGTCCCTCATCGAGAAACGATAGATCCGTCAGCGTGCGAGCGGCATACCGCTCGGCTGCTGCTAGGTATCAAGTGTCGGACCTGCGCGTCAAGCACGGCGCCGTCCGGCATGGCCACGACCCTCGCGGCGGAGCCCGAGCCCACGGTGCACTTCAACCGGCGAGGCCCGGCACGATCTCGAGCCGCACGGAGCCGAGCGCCGCCGGCAGCGGGCCGCGGGCCGTGGGCAAACTGGCGGGCTCGACGGCGAGCCGCGGCACGAGCACGAGGAGATTACGGTCGCGCAGCAGCGGCGTGACGTTCGCGCGGTAGGCCGCGCCGGCCGCGCTCGCAGGCAAGGCCACGCCGTTGAGCGTGAGCGCCGCGGCCGCCGGGGCGTCGATCACGAGCCACACGGCATCCGCGGCGCCGAGACCCGTGGGCCGGCCGAACCGGCGCACCCATGCAGGACCGTGCTCCGCTTTCCCCGGCTCGGCCTCCCAGGCATTGCCGAGGTGGATGGGATGCGAGCCACTCACGGTCTCCCGCGCCGGCCCGACTGCGGCGAACTCCCGATCCGGCTGCATGAAAAACCCTGCTGCTGCGAGACTGGGGCCAAATCAATATACTGCCGCGGTGCGGTTCGGACCCCGAACGCACGCAGCCGACCCCCGTCGGCGTCCACCACCACAGGAGCCTCCGCTGACCATGGGTAACGCCCTCGAGTTCACCGACGACAACTTCCAGAGCGACGTGCTCAACTCCTCGGTTCCGGTCCTCGTCGACTTCTGGGCTCCGTGGTGCGGCCCGTGCCGGATGATCGGCCCGGTGATCGAGGAACTGGCCGCGGAGAACGCCGGTTCTTTCAAGGTGGGCAAGGTGAACGTCGACGACAACAGCCAACTGGCGATGACCTACAACGTCGCCAGCATCCCCACGATCATGATCTTCAGTGGCGGGCGGCTGGTGCAGCAGTTCATGGGCGTGCAGCCCAAGGCGAAGCTGCAACAGGCACTCGACGAGGCGAAGACCGGCTGACGCCGGTTCACGAGCCGGCGCCGACGGGCACGAGTTCCCCGGCCGGGGTCCGCGTGGCCCGGGCCGGGCCGGCGATGCCCCGCCAGCGTTCGACGATCGAGTCGTCCACGAAGCTCGCGAGGTCGACGTCGGAGCCCGGCTGGCGGAGTTTCTCCACCGCCTTGGCCTCGATCTGCCGTACCCGCTCCCGCGTGACGTCGAAGATCGTGCCCACCTCCTCGAGCGTGTAGCTGTAGCCGTCGGCCAGGCCGAACCGCATGCGGATGATCTCCCGCTCGCGATACGAGAGCCCGTCGAGCGCCCGCGCGATCGACGACTTGAGTGCCGCCTGGTTCGTGCCCTTGAGCGGATCTTCCTCCCGCTGGTCGCGGACGAACTCGCCGACGGCGCTGTCGTCGGAGTCGCCGAGCGGCTGGTCGAGCGACACGGGCCGGCGCGACATCCGCCACACGCACTCGGCGTCTTCGAGGGAGATGTTCGCCCGGGCGGCCAGTTCCTCGACGTTCGCCTCGCGGCCATGCTCCTGGAGGAAGTCGCGGGCGATGTTCCGCAGCTTGGTCATGGTGTCGACCATGTGCACCGGCACGCGGATCGTGCGGCTCTGGTCGGCGATCGCCCGGGTGATCGCCTGGCGAATCCACCAGGTCGCGTAGGTCGAGAACTTGAAGCCCCGCGCGTGCTCGAACTTGTCCACGGCCCGCATCAGGCCCGAGTTGCCCTCCTGGATCAGGTCGAGGAAGGAGAGGCCGCGGTTGCGATACCGCTTGGCGATCGAGATCACCAGCCGCAGATTGCCCGCGGCCAGCTCGCTCTTCGCCGTGTCATAGCGTTGCTGCAGGTCCCCGAGCCGGTCGAGCCGGCGGCGGAGCGTGTTGCGGCTTTCGCGAGTGACGAGGAGGATCCGGCGCTGCTCCGCCGCGAGGCCGCGCAGGGCCGCTTCGTCGCCGCCGCAGGTCGCGATCCGGTCGCGGGTCGCGTCGAACCGGGCCGCCATGTCGCGCAGTTGCTTGAGCAGGGGGTAGAGACGCTGGATGCGAAGGTGCATCTCCTCGACGAGCCGCACCGCCTTGTTCCGCTGCCGCACGAGCCGCCGCCACGCCGCCCGCCGCCGCTCCAGCGGCGCGCTGCGCGACATCGCCACGCGAAACAGCCGGCGCTTCTCCTGCTCGATCCGCCGCAGCGTGACGAGGTTGGGGGCCAGCCGCTTCAGCAGCCGCTTCTTCTCCCGCGTGTTCGTCACCGAGACCTCGATGGTGCGGTCGAGCCGCACCGTGCCGGCCTGCACCTTCTCGAGCAGTTGCACGGCGCCGGCGAGGACGAAGTCGTTGGCGAGCAGGGTGTTCCGGAACCGCCGCCGCCAGTGCTCGATCTGCCGGGCACTCGACACTTCGGTCTCGCGGGTCAGCAGCGGGATGCCCCCCATCTGCAGCAGATAGAGCCGCACCGGGTCGTCGATCGCGGTGGTGGACTTTGCCTTGCGGGCACGGGCCGGCGCGGGGCGGGGAGCCGGGAGCGGGCGGGGCGAAGCCGGGCTGGCGGGCCTGGACACGGAGCGCATGGGGGGTTCCTCGGGGTGCGGATCGGGAGAGCGAGGGTGCAGATCCGGTGCCGGCGCCCGCAAACTCGACCAAGGGGCCGTTTTTCACGGGGAAAATGCGGCTCGACGCCGGCGCATGGGCCGGGCGCGTCGCCGGCAGGCCACACGGGCGACGGCCGCGCGTCGGCCGGATGCAACGCCGCGCCCCGCAGCCGTTCAAGATCGCGGCCCCGGGAGCACGAAGAGACCCGGGCGTCCGGAGACGAGCTGTCGCTATAATCCGGGCGTTCCTCCGACGACGATCGTGCCGGTCGTGCGGCCGGATGGGAGCAGTTCGCGCATGAATATCGTCGTGCCCGCGATCGTCGGCCTGGTGCTGCTCGCCGGCCTGCTCACGCTCGCCTTCGGGCACAAGGGCTGGAGCTGGGGCACGGTGGCCGCGGCCATCCTGGCGCTCCTCGCCTCGGGCGGCTACGTGTACCTCGCCGCCCGGATCGCCGAGCGCGAACGGGCCTGGACGAAGGTCGTGCGCAAGTATGAGGCCGACCTCCTGCGGGAACGAGACGCCACGACCCTGATGGCCCAGGGAGAGCCGCAGCCGATTCCGGCAGAGAAGTCGCTCGTCGCTCTGGCCGACGAGGAAGCCCGCTGGAGACGGGCGCTGGAGCGGGTCGAGACCTGGCGGGGGCGGGCCTGGCAGCAGGCCACGTTCGCTCCCCCGCAGGCCGACGCCCCGGGCACGATCACGCTGCCCGAGCAGGAGGCTCCGGCGGCCGTGGAGGACGAACCCGCCGCCGCGCCCGATGCCGCCGACGGTGCGGCGCCGGAGGGTGCCGCGGCGGAAGGCGCGGTCGCAGAGGGCGCCAACCCGGCCGCCGGCGGCGGGCCGGCGCTGCCGATCAACGCCGGGGCGCAGGTATCGGTGTTCGACGACGCGTCGCTGGAGGAGGGGGGGCGGTTCCTCGGCGTCTTCCGCGTGGTCGGCGCGGC
This sequence comes from Pirellulales bacterium, assembly GCA_044358905.1. Classification (GTDB taxonomy): domain Bacteria; phylum Planctomycetota; class Planctomycetia; order Pirellulales; family UBA1268; genus QWPN01. The sequence goes on from JBIKND010000090.1 coordinate 11,410, forward strand.
GTACGATCCGGCGGCGAAGCGGACGACGCTCCAGATCCTGCCCGCGATGCCGCCCGACGCAACGGATCGCCGGGCGTGGTCCAAGACCTACGAGTCCGTGACCGTCTACGAAGACCTGCCCGTCGACCGTTGGATGGCGTTCCATCGCATGCCAAGCCAGGCGAACGGCTCCGACGACGCGGGCGTCCTGCCCCCTCCGGCCAAGAGGGATGCCAAGGATCTGCTCGCCAAGCTCGAGCGTCTCGAGGCCGAGTTCGAGCGCCACGGCACCGAGGTCGAGGGGGAGCCGGAGGAGATCGTCGCGCAGATTGCGGCCGGCACCGCCGTTCCGGGCCGCTATTGGGCCGCAGTGGAGTTCACCACCGATCACGATCTCGACGAGGCTGTCGTGAAGCGGATCACCGAACTCCTCGCGCCCGACATCGAAGACGAGGACATGGTCAAGAAGACGTTCGCCACGGGGGACATCGCGGAGTTCGACCTGCAGACGGCCCGGGACCTCGGCGACAAGGTGAAGATCCTCAAGGTGATCGACCGCCGGCCGCTCGCCGACGCGTTCACCGCGCTGCTCGGCGGCGTCATCCCCGGCGGCGCGGGCGGCATTCGGGCCGACGGCATCGCGGCCCTGCGGCGCACCCTGGAGGGGGAGATCGCCGCCCTGGAGCAGGCGACGACGCGGCTGGCCTCGACGCAGCAGAACGTGACGGGACAGCAGTCCCGGTTTGCCGACGAACGACGCGACCTGCAGGACGACCTCCAACAGTGGAAGATCGACGTCGCTGCGGCGGAGCAGACGGCGGGCGCCTTCGACCAACGGCTCAAACGGCTCGCGGGCGAACTCGCGGCCACGATGAAGGCCATCGGGACGCTGGGCCAGGAACTGACGGCAGGAATGGACCGGCTCACGGCCGAGATCGACCGCCGGACGCCCCCGCCGGTCCGCGGCGGCAGCCTGCCCCAGGCCGTGCCGACGCGGTGACGCACGGCCCGCGGAGCGTTCCTGGCCCGCCTGCTACACTGCTCGCTTCTTCGTGCCCTGCCGTCCGTCCCCGGGTTTTCCCATGAGCGATGCCGTGGATTCCTCGTCCGTGCCGCTTGCCGACCAGGCCGTGGCCATGGACCGGATGTACCGGCTGACACGGCACGTGTACGACCTGACCCGGGCCTACTACCTGCTCGGCCGCGATCGGATGCTCGCCCAGGTCGTCACCGGCCCCGCCACGGCCACGCTCGAGGTGGGCTGCGGGACGGCCCGCAACCTGATCAAGCTCGCCCGCCGGCCCGACCCCGGGCTGCTGTGCGGCATCGACGCTTCGGCAGAGATGCTGGAGACGGCGGCGCGAAGCATCGCCCGCGTGGGCGTGCCGGCGGCGGGCCGCGAGCCGATCCGCCTGCGGCAGGGGCTCGCCGAGCAGCTCGACCCGGCGACGATGTTCGGCCGCACCACGCCCTTCGACACGGTCTTCTTTTCCTACTGCCTGTCGATGATCCCCACCTGGCCCGGAGCGCTGGAGGCGGCGCTGGCCGCGGTGAAGCCCGGCGGCAAGCTGCTGATCGTCGACTTCTGGGACCAGCAGGACCTGCCGGCTTTCTTCGCCGCCGGCCTGAAGAAGTGGCTCGCCCTGTTCCACGTCCACTACCGCCCCGAGGTGCATGCGGCGCTCGCCGACCTCGGCCGCTCGGGCCGGGCCGACGTGACCTTCGAGTCGGTCGCCCGCCGTTACGCCTACATCGCCACGGTCACGAAGCGGTGACGAGCGGTCTCTGACCGTCGTGCCCTGCCCCCTGTAGCGGCGGTCTCCGACCGTCGTGCCCTGCCCCTGTAGCGGCGGTCTCTGACCGTCGTGCCCTGCCCCTGTAGCGGCGGTCTCTGACCGTCGTGCCCTGCCGTCATGGCAGCAGGAACACGAGGCCCGTGATCGTGGCGGCCTCGACGGCGAACCCACGGGCACTGATCGGCACCGCCGGGATGGTCCACGGCGCGCAGCTGCCCGGCCGGTAGTAGCCCAGCGGATAGACGCACTCCCACGGCAGCTCCACTCCCATCTTGTAGGGCAGCACGGGGAGCGTCGTGAAGAAGTGGGCCGCCGAGGTGAACGAGTCGGCGACGAAGCCGTGCGAGTGGCCGTAACGCTCCAGGCTCCAGTCTTCGAAATACAGCGGCTTGTGGCAGTAGCCTGCCGCCTTCCAGGTGAACATCGTCGCCGCGAACCGCCGCGGCTGGAACGTCTCCCCCTCGAGCCGGCACTCGCAGGGATAGTCGCTGCCCGCACGGCCGCCGACGCGGATGTCGAGGTCGATCTTGGGGAGCGGATCGTCGCGGAGCTTTTGCAACGCGTCGCGGCACTCGGCCGCATCGTCGGCGCACGGCCCCTTCGCGTCGGGCTCCGCGGCGGCCGTCAGCTGCGTCTCCATGGGGCAGGTCTGGCACTCCGGGAGCGCGGGCCCGGCGGCCGCCACATCGAGCGGCTCCGGCTCCGCGGGAAGAACCTCCGGCACGACGACCGGCACCTCGGCCTCCACCACGACGGCCACGGGCCGCGGCTCGGGCGGGGCGGTGACGAACGTCCGCCATTCCTCGGCCCGCACCGACCCGGCCAGGATCAGGAGGCATGCGGCCAGCGGATGCACCGCACCCCACGACGATGCCAACAGCCTCGCCAGAGCGGCAGGCGAGGGGATCGGCGTGAGGATGCGGAGCGTGGCGTGCGGCCGCCAGCGACGCAACTCATGCCGTCCCCGAGCCGGATTGGGCCCATGCCGGTGCCGATCACTCCGGCTTGGCGTGTTCCGCGGTGTAGTTCGGGGCTTCCTGCGTAATGACGATGTCATGCGGATGGCTTTCCCGTACGGATGCGGCGGTGACCTGGATGAATCGCGCGTCGCGTCGGAGTTCCTCGATGGTCCGCGTGCCGCAGTAGCCCATTCCGGCCCGGAGGCCGCCGACGAGCTGATAGACGAACACGCTGAGCGGCCCCTTGAAGGGCACCCGACCCTCGACTCCCTCCGGCACCAGTTTGTCTCCGCCGCGCCCCGTCGCCTTCTGGCGGTAGCGTTCGCTCGAACCCTGGACCATCGCC
>JBIKND010000091.1:0-14392 GCA_044358905.1 Pirellulales bacterium
CCTGCGCCGGCACGGCAGCCGTGTGGGCGTCCGCCGTGTCGGCCGCGCAGCCGTCCATCGAGAGCCTGCCGCTCGCGGCGGCCTACGGGAATGGCGTGCACGCGTATTTCGCCGGTGATTTCGAGCGGGCCTACGAGGATTTGTCGCAGGCGATCGAGGCGGGCACCACCGATCCCCGGGCCTACTACTTCCGGGGCTTGGCGGCGATCCGGCAGGGGCGCGGCGACGAGGCGGAAGCCGATTTCACGGAAGGCGCCACACGGGAGTCGGCGGGGCTGGGGGCCTGGCCGGTGGCACGGTCGCTCGAGCGAGTTCAGGGCCCCGACCGGTTGCGGTTGGAGCGTCATCGCACGCGGGCCCGGGTGACGCTCCTCCAGCGGCAGCGGGAGGCGGAACTCGAGCGCTACTCGCAGATCGAGGCGGCGCAGCCGGACGTCCTGCGGAAGCGTCGCCCGGTGGGCCCGCGGGTCGAAGCCGACGACGAGGCGAATCCGTTCGAACAAGGCGCGGCGCCGGAGCGGGTGCCTGCGGAACCGGCGGCCGAGCCTGCCACACCGGTCGAGCCGATGCCGGAGCCCGCCGAAGCGGCCCCGGAGGCGGAGCCGGCGGAACCGGCCGCGCCGGCCAACGATCCCTTCGGCGACAGCGCGCCCGGCACTTCGAAGGCTGAGCAGGTCGAACAGCTCGCCGCCGAGCGTGAGGACGTCGCCGCGCAGCGCGACCAGCAGGCGGAGCAAGAGGCCGCCGCCGGCGACCGCTGACCGGCACCAGCGCGAGCCTTGGAGGTGCAGACTGGCAGTCTGCACACCGTAGCAGCACGGATTCCGCAGAGGGGCAGCAGCGCGAGCCATGGAGGTGCAGACTGGCAGTCTGCACACCGTAGCAGCACGGATTCCGCAGAGTGCCACTCTGCGGCTCCAGGGGATCGCCAATCGGGGTGGCAATCGTCTCCCAAACGGGCGGTGGCGGCGGCCTTCAACCGGCCGTGCGCCAGCCCGCGTAGGCCAGCAGGCACCAGCCGACGATCAGGAGCACGCCCCCGATCGGCACGATGGCGCCGAGCAGCTTCACGCCCGAGATCGCCAGGGCGAAGAGGCAGCCGCTGAAGATCGCGGTGCCGACGAGAAAGCACCAGCCGGCGGCCGTGAGCCCGGGTGCGGGCCGCACGGTGGCGAGCGTTCCGACCGCGACGGTCGCCAGCGCGTGAAACAGTGCGTAGCGGGCCGCGGTCTCCCAGTTGGCGGCCTGCCCGTGGGCCTCGAGAAACGCCTTCAGGCCGTGGGCGCCGAAGGCGCCGGTGGCGACGGCCACTCCGCCGAGCAGGGCGCCGGCCGTGAGGAACAAACGGCTCACGGGCGGCTCTCGCCCATCAGCTTCTCCTCTTCCTCCTCCTGGATGATGATCCGCGGGGTGACCATCAGCATCAGGCTGTCGGTCGTCCGGCCGAGGCCGACGTTCTTGAAGAGGCGGTTGATGTAGGGGATCTTCGAGAGGATCGGCACGCCGAACTCGTTGCGGCCCTCGCGGAGCCGCTTGATGCCGCCGAGCAGCACCGTGCCGCCGTCGGGCACGCTGACGGTCGTCGTGACCGTCGTGAACAGGAACTCCGGCAGCTGGATCGTGGTCCCGTTCGACTGCAACTCGAGTTCGCCCGCCGAGGCCACGCCGTTGGTCAGGCCGACGAGGCCGTCGGCGCCCGGGATCTTGACGTCGGTGCCCGACTTCTCGTCGCTGCTCTTCGCCTTCGTGGAGCGGGAGCCCTCGAACTGGAACTCCTCGACGCGGCCGATCTGCGAGAAGAACGGCACGAGCGTGAGCCGCACGAACCGCCGGTCGTTCGACACGACCGCCTCGACGTTGACTGCGGTGCCCTCGTTGAGCACCGTGATCACCGGCTGCTGGGCCGCCGAGAAGTCGCCCACCACCGGGATGACGGCGGTTACGAAGGGCCGCTGCCGCGTGTCGGAGACGAAGGCGTTCTGGCCGTTGAAGAGCGTCACCTTCGGGGCCTGGAGGACGTTCGACCGGGTGTTTCCTTGGGCTGCCTGGATGAGGAAGTAAGCCTCGATGTCGGAGAGGATCGCGAAGCCGAACTCGGCCGCGGACGTGGCCACGTTGGGCAGGCCGGGCAGCTGCGGCACGGTGGCCGCCCCGAAGCTGTTTTGCCGGAACGGGATGGAGAAGAAGTTTTGGCCGCCAGTCGCGTTGCCGAAGTTCGTCCCGGTTGTGCCGATGGCGTTCGGTGACAAGGCGACGCCGGGATTGCCGCTGTTGTCGAGGCCGATCGTCTGGGAGCGGCCGCCCGGTGTGGCGGGGATGCCGTAGACGGACGGGTTGTTCGAGCCGTTCCCCTGGGTCGGGACGGCGGTCATGTTGAGCGGCTGGTTGACGCCGGTCTGAATGTTGAAGTCGAAGTCGACGCCGATCCGCTCGAAGAAGGTGTCGTTCAAGGAGATGAACCGCACCTCGATCGTGACCTGCAGGTCCTGGAGCCGCCGCAACTGCTCGAGCAGGTCGGCGATCTCCTCGTGCACTTCCTGCGTCTGGCTGACGACGAGCGAGAGGTTCGTGTCGAACGGGCGGATCGCGCCGTTGCCGCCGCCGTCGGCCCAGGCTCCGGGCCCGCCGACGGTGTTCTGGATAAGGTCGATGAGCGACTGGAAGTCGGCCTGACCGCCGCCGACGCTGGGGGGACCGAAGGGCACCACGGGCATCGCCCCGGTCGTGGGGCCGTTGCCCCGGCCCTGGAGCTGGGCGAGCGAGCCGGCCTCCATGGCGGCCCCGGAGTCCACGCGGGCGGCACGGTTGAGCGCGTCGCGCGGCGGCTCGACCTGCACGGAGAGCGAGTTGCGCAGGGCCTGCGAATAGCCCTTGCTGAGCGCGCCTTCGATGCCGAGGCCGTCCGATGAGAAGTTCGGGATCGGTTTGACGAGGTCGCCCACCTGATAGGTGACGCTGTAATAGACGCCCTTCACGAGCCCGGGGCTGGTGATCTTCAGCACCTCGTCCTGCACGACGTAGCGGAGGTGGAGCGGCTCCAACAGCAGTTTGAGGGCGCTCTTCAGCGAGATCTGCTGGGAATCGAGCGACAGCGTGACGGGCGTGTCGCTCGTCACGGCCTCCTGCTCCAGCCCGACCATGTCGATGTGGATCGGCACGTTGGCCTGCTTGGCGAGCGCGTCGAGCACGACGGCCAGCGGCTGGTTGCGGAACGCCGTCTTCACCCGGGTATCGAGCTTGCGGTGGATGGCCAGCTCCGCCGGCGTGGCCCGCGACTTGCCCTCGGCCAGGCGTTGCGACCGGTTCTTCGTCAGATCCTCCCAGTTCTTGGTCTCTGGGAACTCGATCGGCCCGGTGAAGGGCGTCGCCGACCGTTCGATGTCGTCGGCGACATCGAGGAAGGCGTCCTGCTGTCCGCCCGTGATCGTCTTTTGGGTCTCGATGCGGCGGATGACACGGCTCTGGGCGAGCAGCTGCCGCACGACACCGTTGTCGGGAGCGAGCTGACCGGCCTTCTTCGCCACGGCCTCGGCCTCGGCGAAGCGGCGCTGGTCGATGAGGGTGTTGTATTCGTCGACGAGCATCGCGATCCGCTGGTCGACCTCGACCTTCCGGGCCCGCTCACGGTCGATCTGCCCTTCGATCTCGGCGTTCCGCTTCTCGAGCGCCAGCTCGGCCCGCCGCTTCCCGGAGGCTTCCTCGATGTCGCGACGGGCCCGTTCGATCCGGCGGAGGAGCTGGTCTTTTCGCTCGTCGGGGATCGGCTGGGCGGACACGTTGGCCGCAGCCTCGTCGAGCAACGCGAGGGCGTCGGCGGGTGACTTCTGGCCGAGCCGCTTGGCCTCGAGCTGCCGAGCCGCGACTTCGGCGGAGATGCGGGCGAGCAGGAGGTCGGGAGCGACCTCGCCGCCCTCGGCGGCCGGTGCCGGCGGTGTGGTCGCGGGACGGGCGGCCGCACGGCCGAGGGCCTCGTCGATCACCCGCTTCGCCGTGGCGGCATCTTGTCCAGACGCCTCCGGGGAGGGAAGTTCCTCGGCGTGGGCGGCCAGACACGAACACATGATCAAGACTACCGCGGCGTTGACCGCCGCCAGACCGCGGATCGTGTTGCTTCGCATGGTCGCCTGGGCGGGAATGCGAGTGCTGGCCATTGTGCTGCTTCCTGTGCAGGGAACTTCCTGGGGGGCGGGAGAATTACCGGCGCTTGCGACGGTGGGTCAAGGGCAGGTCGGCGTGGCGAGCAGCTTGCCCAGATTGCCAACCAGCGGCCTGCAGACGCGGGTCAGCCCGGCAGCGGGCCCGGCGTCGCGGCGATGTTCGCGGCGGACTGCCGCCGAAGGACGGCCTTCTCGACGGTGGCGAGCAGCTGGTCGATGCGGAACGGCTTGAAAAGCACCAGGTCGATGCCCGCCTGGCGAGCCTTGACGATCGAATGGCCCGGGTCGTACCCGAAGCCGGTCATCAGCACCAGCGGCACCGGGTCGACGATCTCCTTCAATTTCAGGAGCAACTGGTATCCGCTCATGTCGGGAAGGCGGATGTCGGAGATGATCACGTCATATCCGTCGCAGCCCACGCCGCGAACCATCGAGGCGGCCTCGGCTCCGTCGCGGGCCGTCTCGACCGTGCATCCCGAGCGCTCGAGCAGCGCATGGGCGGCGGCCCGCACCTGTTCGTCCGAGTCGACGACCAGGATCCGGCGGCCGATGAGCGGCCCGCGCCGCTCGCCGGCCCGCCGCTGGGCGTGGGCCGCACTGGGGGCCATCTTCTCACCCACCTTTTGGATGACCTGCTTGATGTCGCGGGCGTTCCGCAGGATCCGCTGCAGCCGCTCCACCACGTCGGCGTCGTGGCCGATGTATCGCTCCATGACACCGACGGCGTCGTTGAGGATGTCGTCCACGGGCAGCGCCACGGCCCCGTGGATCGCCTCGATGCTCTCGGCCGCCGTCGACGCCTTCTCCGCCACGAGCAGCTCCAGCGTGTTGAGGGCGGCAGCGACGTCGCGCGAGAAAATCTCGAGGAACTGGAGATCGGTCGCGGTGAAGCCGTTCGGCTCCGGGCTCTCGACGTTGAAGGTCCCGATCACCTGTTCGTGGAGCATGAGGGGCACGGTGAGGGAACTCTTGGCCCCCTTGCAGCCCTCGAGGTAGAGCGGATCCTTGGTCGTGTCGCTGCACCAGTAGCTGCGGCCCGTGGCGGCCACGTAGCCCGTGACGCCGTTGTGTTCTGGCCGGGCGTAGAGAATCCTGGCCTCCGCCGCCGGCTGCATGCCCTCGGCGAGCAGGGGCTCGAGCCGGCCGGTCTGACGGTCGAGGAGCCGGATCTCCACGACGTCGAACTGCAGCAGGTCCTTGGAGTAGTGAAGGATGTTGCTCTTGAGCAGTTCGATCCGCTCGGCGACGGTCATGTCGGCGAGTTCGGCAGGCGACAGGTCGGCCAGTTTTTGGCCGGCGGCGTGGATGGCGGCCCGCTTCTGCTGCTCCAGGATCGTGTGCGTCACGTCGCGAACGGCGACGACCACGTGCCGATTTCCGGCCTCCGGGAAGCCGGCCGACGACTGGAGGTCGAAGTAGCGGCCGTCCGTGGAACGCAACGTGCCGCTGGCGGGCCGGCCGGCGGCGAGCGCGGCGGTGAATCGCTCTGTCTCTCCCTCGGGCGTCGCCGTCACGGCCAGGCAGTCGAAGAACAGCCGGCCGATCACGGTGCCGCCGCCGCACCACTGGCCGAACCGGGCGTTCGCCCAGAGCACGCGGTCGCCGGTGTCGAGGACCGCGATCCCGTCTGGCAGGTGGACGACGATCTGGTCGTCGGGAATCGGGGCCGCCGTCGTCGCGGCGGATGCATCCGCGGGTTCCGCCACCGACCGCTCTCCCTGAGGTTCGTCCGCTGACTCCGATGCCTAGTATAAAAACGCGTCGCTTCCAGGCCAAATCGGCCGCCGGCGTTGTCGAAGCCGGCCGCGTTCCTATACTCCCTCGGGTTCTCCGCGACGCCGCCGGCATCGGCGAACGCGGGTTGTCCCGTTCCGCGAGGCGTGTCGTGACCGAGTCGAACCCGTCGTTCCTGGCCCGGCACCAGTTTCTCATCTATCGGCTGTTCTCGCTATCCGGCCTGATCCCCGTCGGCGCGTTTCTCGTCGTGCACCTGCTGACGAACGCCTCGGTGAACGCCGGTCCGGGCGTGTTCCAGTCGCGGGTGGACATGATCCATTCGCTCGGCGAGGGGCTGCTGCCCGTCGTGGAGTGGCTGTTCATCTTCCTGCCGATGCTGTTCCACGCCGTCGTCGGCTTCATGATCATCGCCAACGGCCTGCCCAACGTCGGCTCCTATTCCTACGTCGGAAACGTGCGCTACACGCTGCAGCGGGCGACGGGCATGATCGCGTTCGTATTCATCATCGGACACGTGCTCCACCTGCACTGGATGGGCAAGCCGGTCGGCGGCGGCCATTTCGATCCGCACGCGGCCACCAGTTCGGCGGCCCTGGCGATCCATCCCATCCTGCCGACCATCCTGTACGCGATCGGCGTCCTGTGCGTCGTGTTCCACTTCGCCAATGGGCTGTGGACGCTGGGGATCACCTGGGGCATCTGGACGAGCCCGGCCGCGATGCGTCGCGCGAACGCCGTGAGCGTCGCCGTCGGCGTGGTGCTGGCGGCGGCGGGTTTGAGCTCGATCGTCAAGCTGCGCGACATCGGCGGCGACGCGGCGAAGCTCGAGCAGGCCCGGCGGATCGAGGCCAACATGAACGAGGACCGCGAGGCCCGGGAGCGGCTGCTCGAAGGCGAGCCGCCAGCCCAGCCTCGTGCTCCTGCCGTCCGTGTGGACGAGGCGGGTGCGGACGTGCGTCCGGTGTCCGTCGGCTCCCAGACAGGAAGGTGAAAGCCATGGCGCAGCCGAGAGTATTGGTGGTCGGAGGCGGGCTCGCTGGCCTGGCCGCATCGATGCGGCTGGCCGAGCTGGGGGTCAACGTCGACCTCGTCAGCCTGGTGCCGGTGAAGCGGTCGCACAGCGTCTGCGCCCAGGGCGGCATCAACAGCGTCAACGCCCTGACGCGGCAGCAGGGCGACAACGAGTGGAAGCACTTCGACGACACCGTCTACGGCGGCGACTTCCTCCAGCACCAACCGCCGGTCAAGGAGATGGCCGACTGGGGGCCGCGGATCGTCGACCTCATGGACCGTCTGGGCGTGCCGTTCAACCGCACGCCCGAGGGCTTCCGCGACCAGCGACGGTTCGGCGGCACCCTCTACAAGCGGACGGCCTTCGCCGGGGCGACGACCGGGCAGCAATTGCTCTACGCCCTCGACGAGCAGGTCCGCCGCCGCGAGGCCGAGGGGCGAATCAAGAAGTGGGAGTTCTGGGATTTCCTCGCGCCCGTGCTCGACGACTCCGGCCGCTGCCGCGGCGCGATCTGCCAGGATCTCGTGACGATGCAGTTCCGCGCCTTCCAGGCCGACGCCGTGGTGCTGGCGACCGGGGGCAACGGGCTGATCTACGGCCGCTCGACGATGTCGATGGTCTGCACGGGCAGCGCCGTGAGCCGGGCGTACCGGGCCGGCGCCTGGTACGGCAACGGCGAGTTCATCCAGGTGCACCCCACCGCCATCCCGGGCGCCGACAAGCTGCGTCTCATGAGCGAGAGCGCCCGCGGCGAAGGCGGCCGCGTGTGGGTGCCGCGGAAGCCGCAGGATTCGCGCGACCCGCGGGAGATTCCCGAGGCCGAGCGGTGCTACTTCCTCGAGGAGCGGTATCCGAAGTACGGCAACCTCGTGCCGCGCGACATCGCGACCCGCGAGATCTTCGACATCTGCACGACCGACGGCCTGTCGGTCGAAAAAGACCGGCTGTGCGTGTACCTCGATCTGACGCACATCCCGCGGGAGACGCTCAATCGCAAACTCGGCGGCATCCTGGAAATCTACGAGAAGTTCCAGGGCGTCGATCCGCGGTCGGTGCCGATGAAAATCTTCCCCGCGGTGCACTACTCGATGGGCGGCCTGTGGGTCGATTACGAGCGGAGCGCTGCCGGCGGCATGGTCGAGGGAGCGCCGCGCAATCAGCAGACCAGCATTCCCGGTCTGTATGCGATCGGCGAATGCGACTACCAGTATCACGGCGCCAATCGCCTGGGGGCGAACTCGCTGCTGTCGTGCATCTTCAGCGGGCTGTTCGTGGCGCCGACCCTGGCCGCCGTCGCCTCGGGACAGGGTTCGGCCGCAGATCAGCGGCTCTTCGACGCCTGCATGAAGCGCGAGGAGGAGCGGCACCACGCGTTGCTCGCCCGTACGGCCGGCACCGAAAACCCCTACGAACTGCACCAGGAACTCGGCAACCTCATGACCCGCGTGGCCACCGTGGTGCGCCGCAACGAACAGCTTGCCGCCGCCTACGGGGAAGTGTGCTCCATGGAGGAGCGCTGGCGGCGCTGTGCCGTCTCCGACACCGCCAATTGGACCAACCAAAACGTCGTGTTCACCAAGGCGCTGGGCGACATGTTCCCGGTCGCGAAACTGATCATCAAGGGTGCCCTGCTGCGGGACGAGTGCCGCGGCGCCCACTTCAAGCCCGACTTCGCGATGCCGGGCCTCGCAGCCACCGACCCGGCCGGCAAGCGGCGTGAGGCGGAGCAGTGGTGCGACCGGTTCGCCGAGAACACGCGGAAGTGGCTGAAATCGACGATCGCGAAGTGCGACGCCGACGGCAACCCGCAGATCTCCTATCAAGACATCGATACGTCGTTGATCCGCCCGCGGCCGCGGCTCTACGGCCTGGTCGGCGCGGAAGCGATCGAGGAGGTGTGGAAGGGCCGCGAGGCGGCGGCGGACGAGACGCCGGCCAAGGCGGCCGTCGGCGCGGGTGCGTGAGAGCCGGGGAACACTGCGGGAGGCAACACCGATGATCAGGGCGGTCGAGAGCGACGGGCACGACGCGGATGCGAGTCACGGCGCCGCCGGCAGGCGGGTACGGGTGCGCGTGCTCCGCCAGGACGTGGCCGGGGGCGAGAGCTATTGGGAGCGGTTCGAGGTTCCCTACGAGCTGAACATGAACGTGATCAGCGTCCTCCAAAAGATCGCCGCCCAGGCTCGGTCGCAGGATGGCCGCAAGGTCGCGCCCGTGGCCTGGGATTGCTCGTGCCTGGAGGAGGTGTGCGGTTCGTGCACCATGCTCATCAACGGCCGCACGCGGATGGCCTGCTCGGCGCTTGTCGACCGCCTGCTCGCCGAGGACGCCGAGATCGAACTCCGGCCGATGACGAAGTTTCCGGTGGTCCGCGATCTCGTGGTCGATCGGAGTCGGCTGTTCCGCGCCTTGGAGCGGGTCAAGGCCTGGGTGCCGGTGGACGATTCCTACGATCACGGCCCCGGTCCGCGGATCTCTCCGGAGGAGCAGGAGGACGCCTACCCGCTGTCGGAGTGCATCAGCTGCGGCTGCTGCACCGAGGCCTGCCCGCAGTTCACGAAGATCGAGGCAGTGCGTCGCGACGACGAGTCGGCGGAGGAGTTCGAGAAGCGGCGGCGGGCCTCGTTCGACCGGGCCTTCGTGGGCCCGCACGCGATCAGCCAGGCGATGCTCTTCAACTCCCATCCGACCGGCAAGATGATCGCCGACGAGCGGCTGGAGGCGTTGACTTCCGAGGGCGGCATCCAGATGTGCGGCAACGCCCAAAACTGCGTCGCCGTATGCCCGAAGAAGATCCCGCTCACGCGGTCGATCGCCCGCGCCGGCCGTGCCGCCACCGTGTGGGCCATCAAAAAGCTATTTGATCGCTGACGCTGATTTTACGGCTGATGGGCCATCCATGGCCCCTGTAGCGGCGGTCTCCGACCGTCGTGCCGTTCCCCATGGACTCGCCAGTCGCTCCACGGTTTTGCTGTGTGGGGATTGAATGTTGGCCGGATTCGGAGCCAGCGGTGGCCTGCTCCGCGCCGGCGGACTTTGTCAACATCCGGCTCCATTGGCATGGATGGTCAAGCGGCGGAGACAAAGTTCACCGGCTTCTGCGCGGGCCCCCGACTGGCTCCGCCGAAAGCATCCGAAGCCATGGGCCTCATCGCGGATTTGCCGGGTGGGGGACGGCGTGGTAGGGTTTGAGGGTCGGAGGGGTGGCCTTCTTCAGCGCCGCCCACATGGGGTTCGCCGCGCGGGCAACAGGATGCCCGCTGGCTCGAGCGAGCCCGGACGCGTGAAGAAGGATTGAGGACACCGAGTGTTTGTCGAAAAGAGGGCACGCCGCCCGGCGGAGTCGGGCAGGTCGGCCGCAGCGAATGAGAGGACCGCCACGGGCGGTCGGACGAATCACGACGACGGCGGGAGTGAGGCACGGCAGGACGAGCGGCGGACCGAGACGCCGCCTCGTCAGGCGCCCCAGCACCAGCCGCGATCTGCCGAGACCCGGGCCTCGGCGCCACAGGCGGCGAGTGCCGAGGCCGTCGGCGGCGAGCCGGGCGGCAGTTTCCGTACCCTCGGCCTCTCCGCCGAGACGCTCGCCGCGGTCGAGCGCGCAGGCTACACCGTGCCCACGCCCGTCCAGGCGGGGCTGATCCCACGGGCCCTGGCCGGCGTTGACGTGCTCGGTCAGGCCCGCACCGGCACCGGCAAGACGGCGTCGTTCGTCCTGCCGATCCTCGAGCGGATGCGGCAACCGGGCCGCGCCGGTGGGCCCCGGGCCTTGGCGCTCGTGCCCACCCGCGAACTGGCGGTCCAGGTCAAGGACGAGTTCGAGAAGCTCGCCCACGGCTCGGGGATTCACTGCGTCGCCGTCTACGGTGGCAAGCCCATCAAGGGACAGATCGACAAACTCGCCAAGCATCCGGCCGTCGTGGTCGGTACGCCGGGGCGAATCCTCGACCACATGAGCCGGGGCACGATCTCGCTGTCCGCGCTCGACATCGTCACGCTCGACGAGGCCGACCGGATGCTCGACATCGGCTTCCGGCCCGACATCGAAAAGATCCTGCGGCGCTGCCCCGAGAGCCGGCAGACGCTCCTCCTCTCCGCCACCGTCCCGCCGCCGGTCCAGAAGCTGGCCACCCGGTACATGCGGGACCCGGAGATCATGGATTTCTCCACCAACGAACTGGCGGTGGAGACGATCGAGCAGCGGTATTTCACGGTCGATCCGACGCGGAAGTTCGACCTCCTGGAGAAGCTCCTGGAGCGCGAGCAGCCGCGGCAGGCGATCGTGTTCTGCCGCACCAAGCGCGGCACCGACAAGGTGCACGACAAGCTGGCGCGGCGGAAGTCGCGGCACCCCGATGAAGTGGCCTGCATCCACGGTGATCTCGCCCAAAACGTGCGTGACCGCGTCATGCGGGCGTTCCGTGAGGGCACCGTGAGGATCCTCGTGGCCACCGACGTGGTGGGCCGCGGGATCGACGTGTCGAGCGTGTCGCACATCGTGAACTACGACATCCCCGAGTTCTGCGACGACTACGTCCATCGCGTCGGCCGCACGGGCCGGATGGGCCGGGAAGGCGTGGCCTTCACCTTCGTGGCGCCCGAGGAAGGATCCCAGCTGACGCGGATCGAGATGCGGATCGAGCGGCTGCTGCAGCGGGACGAGATCGCGGGCTTCGAGGCCTTCGATCAACGGCCCCGGCCGGCGCCGGTCGAGATGGTGCCCACGGGCGGCTTCGGCCGCACGCCACCGGACGCCGAAGCCGCCGCCGCCGAGCCGGCGAAGAAGCCTGCGGCCGCCTCGATCCTCGGCAAGGGTCGCGGACCGAAACGTCATCGACGGGCCCTGTAGCCGCCGGCCGCCATGGATGGACGCACGGCCCGGGCCGTCAAGCAGCGGTTGGAGAGCCTCGCGGAAGCCGGGGTGACCGCGCTTCCGAAGGCGGGAGGCACGGTCGCCATAGCCGCCGTCACGCCGCCGGCACCGACCGCGGGGCGTGCTGGTGACGGTGACGCCGCCCGGTCGCTGGCGATCCTCCGGCAGGAGGTCGCCGACTGCATGCGGTGCGTCGAACTCGCCGGCACTCGCACGCAGACGGTGTTCGGGGCCGGTCCACCCGACGCCCGGCTGTGCTTCTTCGGCGAGGCGCCGGGGGCCGACGAGGATGCGTCGGGCGAGCCGTTCGTGGGCCGTGCCGGGCAGTTGCTCACGAAGATCATCGAGGCCTGCACCCTGAAGCGAGAGGACGTCTACATCCTCAACGTCCTCAAGTGCCGGCCGCCGGGCAATCGCACGCCGCTGCCCGACGAGGTGGCCAACTGCCGTGGCTTCTTCGAGCGGCAGTTCGCCGCCATCGCCCCGGAGTTCATCTGCTGCCTGGGCACCACCGCCGCCCAGGCCCTCCTCCAGACGGCCGAGCCGATCGGCCGGCTGCGGCGCCGCTGGTTCACGGTCGGCTCGGCCCGGGTGCTCTGCACCTACCATCCCTCCTATCTTCTGCGCAATCCTGCGGCGAAGCGGGACGTGTGGGAGGACATGCAGATGCTGATGGGCGAAATGGGGCTCGGGCCGCATTGACGCCGGGGCGGCTCGCCCGTCTGGAGCGGCGTTTCTGACCGTCGTGCCCAGGTGCCGGGAAGCCCGAGGCGCGAGTTTTGCTGTTGCGCGCCGGGCGCGCGGCCGTGGCACAACGCATTCCGCAGATTGCCAGTGTGGGGCTCCAGTGCAAACCGTGTAGGTGCAGACTGGCAGTCTGCACACCGGAGCAGCGCGGATTCCGCAGAGTGCCACTCTGCGGCTCCAAGCGATCGCTTGCTGGGGCATCCGGGGAATGAAAGCCTTGCCGGAACGCGGATTCTTCGCCGCATACAGGGCCGCGATGCGAATCACAGTTCCGGAATCGCACCATCAAAACTCGCGCCTCGGGCTTCCAGGGCAGGCGTCGTGCTCCCCGGCCTAGGCGTTACAAGCCGGGCCGGTTTTGCTGAAGATGCCGGTCGTGACGGGCCGATCTTCTTCATGGGGTTTGGTGGGGGGAACAGCCGCTGCGGGATTTTTTCCGCCCGGGCGGTGACGGCGTCGCCGTCGCCGCCCCGGGCTGTTTCCTTGGGACGAACAGGCGAACGATGCTCCAGGCGTTGCCGGGATTCCCGCGTTCGCTCGTGGCCTGCGCCGCCCTCGTCGCGGCCGGCTGCACGATGTGCCCGGATCCCTACGACTACTCCGGCCCCGTGCCCAACGGCTCGGCGCCGCAAAACGACTTCCAGGCCCGCAGCAACGGCATCCTGCCGATCGGGGCGGCTCCGAAGCCGTTTCCGCCGGTCGTGAAGGCCGCGCCGCAGCCGGCGCCCGCGGCGCCGGTCGTCGAGAAGCCGCTCGTCGCCGAGGCGGAGGACGACGTCCTGCGACTCTCGGCCGAGGCGGAAGTGGTTCCGGAGGCCAGCGTTGCCGAAGCGGCTGTTCCAGCGGCCGACGCCCCGCCCGAGCCCGCACACTTGGCCGAACGGCAGGTCTTTGCCGAAGCCGCAGATCGCGATGTCGAGTCACCGGTCCTGGAACCGCCTGCGGCTCCGGTCGTGGCCGAGACCGTTCCCGAAGCCAGGCCGCAGCCGGTGACCGTGGCGACGGAGCCGCCGCTCCGTGAGACGCCCGGCTGGCACCCGCGCCGCTAAATGTCCGTGGACAAAGCCCTCCATGGCCTTTGTCCACTTTGTCGACCGCAGGAAACGCCGAGGGTTTCCTGGGTCGACGGCCTTCGCATCCTGCTCGGGCAGACTTTTTCCACAGTCTGCTAAGGCCTCTCACCCCGGCTTCACGAGGCCGGGCTCGGGGATCCAGCCGTCGGGCACGATCGCGTCCTTGGGCACCACGGCCACGCCGTCGCGGACGGTGAACCGGTCGCTGTCGGCCGTGTTCTCCCAGCCGTGCTCGTTGACGATCCGCGTGCGGCGGCCGATGCGGACGTTCTTGTCCACGATCGCCCCCTCGATGATCGTGCCGTCGCCGATGCCCAGCGGGGGGAGGCCGCGGGAGGCGTCGGCGGCGAGGTCGTCGGCCGACTCGTAGAAGTCGTTGCCCAGGATCACCGAATTGCGGATCACCACGTTCTTGCCGATCCGGCACCGCAGGCCGATGACACTGTTCTCGATCACGGCCCCCTCCCCGATCAGGCAGCCGTCGGAGACGAGGCTGTGGCGGACGCTCGCGCCGTCGAGCCGCGAGGGGGGCAGGAAGCGGGCCCGGGAGTAGATCGGGGCCTCGGCCGAGGCGAGTTCGAAGGGCGGGGCGGCGCCGGCGAGTTCCAGGTTGCACTGGTAGTAGGAGCGGATCGTGCCGATGTCCTCCCAGTAGCCGTCGAAGGCGTGGAGGTGCACCTTCTTCGCGCGGATCGCCGTCGGGAAGACCTCCTTGCCGAAGTCCTGGTAGTCGGTCTTCGTGAGCAGGTCGAGGAGGCAGTCGCGGTCGAAGAGGTAGATGCCCATGCTCGCC
>JBIKND010000092.1:0-14286 GCA_044358905.1 Pirellulales bacterium
AAGGCGACGACGCGGTCCCCCGCGGCCAGCCAGCGGGCGGCGACCCGGGTGCCGAGGTAGCCGCAGCCCACGACGAGCCGCGTGGCCGGTGCCGGCACTGGATCGAGGGGCATCGAAACGTTCATCCGTCGAGCGGCCGTGCGGCCGACTCCGCGTCGCCATGCTGCTGTGCGTCCATCCACGACGCGAGCACGACCTGGGCGGCGACGGCGTCGGCCCGCTCCTTCTTGCGGCCGCGGGAGAGGCCGACGCCGGCGAGCATGCCGGCGGCCTCCCGGGAACTGTAACGCTCGTCGTGAAAGGCGATCGGAAGGCCGGTGATCCGCCCCAGCCAGGCTCCGAACCGCTCCACCTCCGCCGACATCGCGCTCGTGGTGCCGTCGGCGTGGACGGGCAGGCCGACGACCAACCCGACGAGCGACTCGTCATGGGCGAGGCGGCGAAAGAAGGCGGCGTCGGCCTCGTGGTCACCCCGCGTCTCGTGGATGCACAGCGGGCTGGCGAGGATCCGCCGGGCATCGCACACGGCGACGCCGATGCGGCGCCGGCCGTAATCGACGCCGGCCACGCGGCCCGCCGGAATCGGCTGTGAAAGGGGCGTGGTCATTCAGCGGCCGGCGCCGGGCCGGGCGGGGCAGCGGGAAATCGGCCGGTCGCCAGGAACTCACGGGTCGCCCGCTGCACGGCTGCGTCCCGCATCATGGCGGCGTGGTGCACGGGAAGGACGAGAAAGCCGGCGGACCCGGGAAGGCGGGTCTCCGCGACGCGGACCACCGCATCGTCGTCACCGGCCAGCAGCGGACTGTAGCCGTCGTCATCTCCCTTGCCGCCGGCCACGATCCCGAACGGACACTCGGGCACGGCCAAGCCCGGCGCCACCCGCTGCCACTCGACGACGAGGTCCCGGGCGGCGCCTTCCGCCGTCTCGGCGACGCCCCAGATACGCGACGCCATGCGGGCCAGATCCGAGCCCTGGTTCGGTGGCCCGAGCATCACCATGCGGTGCACCCGGGCCAGATCGCCCGGCGCGGCGATCGCCATCCAGCGCCGAACCACGAGGTTGCCGAGGCTGTGGCCGACGAAACTGATCCGCTTCGCGGCCGGCAGGCCGGCGACCACGGCGGCCAATGCCCGGCCATGGGCGTCGATGTCGGCCTTCACGCTGGCGTAGCCGAACGTCAGCACCGCGGCGTCGAGCGACCGGCGCAGGTGCTCGGCGAGCGGGCGCATCGAATCCCGGCCCTCGCCGAGGCCGTGGAGGAGAAGCACCGTCTCGCCGGCGACCGGCGGCACGCGGCCCGAGGCCTCGAGCGCCGCGAAGGCCGCGCGGCACTCGTCGGCCGTGCCGTCGCGGACGAGATCGTCGGCCGGGTCGAGGATCCGGCAGGTGGCCGTTCCCGGCCGCCGCTGCAGCCGCCAGTCGTGGCGGACCGCCTCGTCGGTCCACTCCAGCGCCTCGCGCGAACGTCGGGCCGCCTCGAGCCAGGCTGCGTCACGCCGGTGCACGGCGTCTTCCGCCGTCTCATCCGCCCGGGCCGACGCCGCGAGCGCCGCCACCACGAGCACCGCCGCCGTCCGCCGCCACCCGTTCACAGATACTCCTGCCAGCCGCGCTTCTCGAGTTCCGCCACCACCTTGCGAACCGCCTCCTCGCGGGCCCGATCGGCCACGAGCGTCGCGTCGGGGGTGTGCACGACAAGCATATCCTCGAGCCCCATCGTGACCACCAGATGGTCGCCCGCGGCATGCACGATCGTGCGCACCGACTCGATGCCGAGGTGCCGGCCGACGATCGTGTTGCCCTCGGCATCGACGCCCCGCTGTCGGGCCACCGCGGACCAGCCGCCAAGATCGTCCCACGTGAACGGGGCCTCGATCACGACGACATCGGTCGCCTGTTCGAGCACCGCGTAGTCGATCGAGATCCCCTTGATGGCGGCGAACTCGCGGGCGAAGACGGCCTCGCGGTCGGGGCCGTCCCAGGCGGCGGCGATCCGCTCCAGGTGGGCGAGGCATTCGGGCTGCCGCTCGCGGAGCGCGGCGAGGATCGTGGCCGCCTTCCACACGAAGATGCCGGCGTTCCACAGGTAGTTGCCGGCGGCGAGATACTCCGCGGCGACCTGTGCCGGCGGCTTCTCGCGAAACCGAGCCACCGCATGGGCCGGCGCGGCGCCGGGGGCGACGGCGAGCGCCGCGCCCTGCTGGATGTAGCCGAAGCTCTCGGCGGGGTACGTGGGCCGGATGCCGAACGTCACGAGCCGGCCCGGTGCCTCGTCGACCAGCGCCGCCGCCTGGCGGATCGCATCCTGGAACTTCGCAGCCGGCGCGATCACGTGATCGGAAGGCATGACCGCCATCGTGGCGTCGGGATCGTGCCGCGCCACGAGCAGGGCGGCCAGGCCGATGCACGGGGCGGTGTCTCGCTTGCACGGCTCGCCGACGAGCCCCGCGTCAGGCACCTGGGGCAGCTGCCGGCGGGCCGCGTCGAGCAGCCGTGCCGACGTCACCACGAGCACCCGCTCCGGCGGCACGAGGCCCTCGAGCCGCGTCACCGTGTCCTCGAGCAATGTCCGCTCGCCCGCCAAGGGGAGCAGTTGCTTGGGGAGCGCGGCCCGACTGGCCGGCCAAAACCGCGTGCCCGAGCCTCCCGCCATCACGATCGCGTGCAGCATCCGTTTCGCTCCTTACCTGTTCTCGAGCGGCCACCGTCAGAAGCGGCCGCGGACCCACATCCAGAAGAGGAACCCCAGCAGTGGGAATCCGCCGAAGATCACGCCATACGTGAAGATCGTCGTCCAGACGTGTCGCGGCCACCGTGCCATGCATGCCTCAGTCCGGATTTCGCACCAGGAGATCGACCGGAATCTCGAGCGGCTCCTCGGCCGGCTCGGCGAGCCGCACCTCCACCCGCACGCCCCAGGGCAGCACCTCGGCCGCCGCCACCGTCGCCTCGACGCCGTCGTAGTCGGTGGTCACCTTGACGGCGGGCGTCGCCGCGAAGGCGGGGCAGAAGCCGACGTGTCCCTGGGCGAGCCGGGCACCGGCGGCGACCTCGACGTTGATCCGGCCGCGCAGGCAGTCTCCGCCGGTGCGGCCGTCGTAGCGGGTGAATCGCTGGCGGAGGCGGCCGGGCACCGGGTCCGGGACGGCGCGGGGCCGCCGCCGCACGGTCGCCGGCCGGCGGGCAGGCGTACGGTCGCGGGCGGCCTCCGGCGCGGGGCCGCGTGGGGCGAAGACGACCGCTCCCGTCGCGATGGCCACCGCCAGCGCGGTCGCCACCCCGTCGAGCCACGTCGGGGCACGGATGGGCAACGCCACGGCGGCAACCGCGAGCACCAGCCCGAGGCGGGCGGCCCACGCGGCGGATCGGGGGGCACCGCGCCGCAGCGTCGCATCGGCGAGCATCACGAGCGCGGCGCCGCCAGCGGCCACCGCCAGCACCGCGCCGCTGGGCGCCGTGACCGGCACCGTCAGTCGGCGGAAGACCAGCACGAGCCCACAGGCGATCGCGGCGCAACCCGCGCCGCAGCCGATCGCCGAGGCGAGGATCGCCACGACTTCGTCGAACTCGGCGCCCGCCGTGGCGGCCGGCCAGGCGCCACGGCGGGTGGAGGAGGCCGTCATGCCCGCTTCAGGCCACCGCGGCGGCCTTGGCCGCCTCGGCCAGGGCCGCGGCGCGGTCGGTCTGCTCCCAGGTGAAACCGTCGCGACCAAAGTGGCCGCCCGCCGCCGTCTTGCGGTAGATGGGCCGCCGCAGGTCGAGGTAGTCGATGATGCCGCGGGGCGTGAGCGGGAAGAACTCGCGGACCAGCTCGCAGAGCCGCTGATCCTCGACCTTGCCCGTGCCCTCGGTATCGACGTGCACGCTCACCGGCTCACTGACGCCGATCGCGTAGGCGAGCTGCACCTCGCAGCGGTCGGCGAGGCCGGCCGCGACGATGTTCTTGGCGACGTGGCGGGCCATGTAGGCGGCGCTGCGGTCGACCTTGGTGGGATCCTTGCCGGAGAAGGCGCCGCCGCCGTGGCGGCCCCAGCCGCCGTAGGTATCGACGATGATCTTGCGACCGGTCAGGCCGCAGTCGCCGTGCGGGCCGCCGACCACGAACCGCCCCGTGGGGTTGATGTGGTAGGTGACGTTGCTCGTGTCGAGGTCCTTCGGGAGCAGCGGCTTGATGATCTTCTCGACGATGAACTTCTTGATGTCGTCGTTCGAGACGTGCGGCGCGTGCTGCGTCGACACCACGACGGTATCGATGCGGACCGGCTTGTTGCCGTCGTATTCGACCGTCACCTGGCTCTTGGAGTCGGGCCGCAGCCAGTCCACTTCACCTTTCTGGCGGGCCTCGGTGAGCCGGTTGAGGATCCGATGCGACAGCGCGATCGGCAGCGGCATCAGTTCCGGCGTCTCGTTGCAGGCGTAGCCGAACATCAGGCCCTGGTCGCCGGCGCCGATGTCCTTGCCCTTGGTCTCGTCCTCGTTCACGCCCATCGCGATGTCGCCCGATTGCTTGCCGACGGCCACGAGCACGGAGCAGGTATCGGCGGCGATCCCCATCTCGTCGTCCGTGTAGCCCACGTCGCGGATCACGTTGCGGACCACCTGCTGGTAGTCGATCGTGCCCTTGGACGTGATCTCGCCGGCGATCACGGCCAGGCCGGTCGTGACCATCGTCTCACAGGCCACTCGGCTGCGCGGGTCCTGCGCGAGGTAGGCGTCGAGCACGCCGTCGGAAATCTGATCCGCCAACTTGTCCGGATGGCCCATGCTGACCGACTCGCTCGTGAACAGATACTTTCCTTGTGACACGTTCCAGCCTCGTGCTTGCTAGGGGATATGGTGAAGGATCGGCGGCCAGGTGGCTCCGGACGGAAGACCCGGATTATCAGGGGCGGGCCGGGGATCGGCAACCGGCCGGCTTCCGGCCCGTGTCATGCGCGCGTGGCCGATGCGTCGGGCAGGCGGGCGAGGAGCATCCGAGCCGTGGTTGCCGTGGCTCCGCGTTGGGCGGCCACGAACGCCGCGGCTCGGCGGCCGAGGGCCGCGGCGAAGGCGGGCTCATCGAGGCAGCGGGCCACGAAGGCGTGGAGTTCACGGCCGTCGGCCACCACGACCGCCGCGTCGGCCGCGAGCAGGCGGGCCACCTCGTCCTTGAAGTTCCGCGTGTGCGGGCCGAACGAGACCGCGGCGCCGTAGGCCGCCGGTTCGAGCATGTTCTGCCCGCCGCGCTTGCCGTCGAGGCTGCCCCCCACGAAGGCGATCGCCGCCGTGCCCCACCACCAGGCCAGTTCGCCCGTGGCGTCGACGAGTAGCACCCGCGCGGCGGGATCCACGCCCTCCCGCTCGATCCGGCTCCGTGCCTGCCACCGCAGGCCGAGGCCGTCGAGGATCGTGCCGATCTCGGCTGACCGTTCGACGTGCCGCGGCACGATCACCAGCCGGAGGGCGGGATGCGTCGCGCGGAGCGACAGGAACACCTCCGCCGCCAGCCGCTCCTCGGGAGCCTGCGTGCTGCCGGCGAGGAACACGACGTCATCGGCCGCGAAGCCGGCGAGCCGCCGCAGTGGCTCGATCTCCGGTGCGGCGCGATCGCCGCGCACACCGTCGAACTTCATCGAGCCGGTGACGACGACCTGCGGGGCACCGAGGGCCGTGAACCGCTCGGCGTCTGCCGGGGAGCGGGCGACGACGAGCCCCACCCGCTCGAGCATGCGCCGCACGAGCGGGCGGATGCGGGCGTAGCCGGCGGCGCTTCGCTCGCTCATCCGCGCGTTGGCGACGACGATCGGGATGCCCCGCCGCCGGACGCCGGCCAGAAGATTCGGCCACAGCTCCAGTTCCCCGAGCACGAGGATGTCGGGCCGGACGCGGTCGAGCACGCGGTTCACCGCCCAGGTGAAGTCGAGCGGGCAGGGAAAGGAGTGGTCGCCACCGAACCGCTTCGCCGCCACCTCGAGGCCCGTGGTGGTGGAACTGGAGATCACGCATTCCACTCGCCGGCCGGCCGCCTCCGCCTGTCGGCCGATCTCGGCGGCGAGCGATGCGAGCAACTGCACCTCCCCCACGCTCACGCCATGCAGCCAGATCCGCGAGGCTCCGCGGGGCTTGTCCGCGACGGCGACGCCGCCGGTGAACCGCGTCCACGGCGCCGCCACCGGCCGGCCGCCGGAGAGCTTTCGCCATGCGACCCATGGAAGCAGGGCCACGAACGCGACGAGGTAGAGGAGATTGAGGAGCATCAGTGCGCGGGAGGCGGAGGAACTGGTGTGCCGACGCTATCAAAGGACGGCGCCGGTTCGGGGCTGCCCACGCCCCGTCGCCGGACGTTCGCTGCGCCCAAGCGGTTCTCGCGCCGTCGCCGCCGTCCCGGCGTCGGCGCCGGCTTACGGTCGTCGGGCGAAGCCCGACGACCAATGAGGATAGCCTCCGCTCTCTCGAGGCTGCCTGCGCTTCGCCATCCATGGCTGCGCTGGTCAGCCACGCCGGCTCCCGGGGCATGGGCAGCCCCGAACCTCCCGTTCTCGAGCGAGAGTGCGAACCCCGGACTAGCCGGGAACAGGAGGGGTCGCCCATGTTCTCGAGCGGGCTGGGGGAGCAAGCGAAGCCATGGATGGCGAAGCGCAGCGGACACGCAGTGAGCGGGAGCCCGGAGGGCGGACGCGAACGTCCGGCGAGAGGACATGGGCGACCCCGACCTCGCGAGACGTTGCATGGCGGCCCTACCCGGCCGCCACGCCGCTCGACTTGCCGCAGCAATTCTTGAACTTCTTGCCGCTGCCGCAGGGGCAGGGGTCGTTGCGGCCCACCTTCTGGGCCAGGTTGCGGATCGGCTCGACGGGGCCGGTCTCACCGCGCTGATCGGGCGGTCCGCCGGACGCTGATCGCGCGTCGGCCGGTGGTGCCAGCGTGGCCGAGGCGGCCTCCGCGTGGATCGCGGCCGTCTCCTTCCAGGTGCTTCGCAGGGCGTCCTCCTCGACCTGCTCGATGCGGTAGACGATGTCGACGACCCGCTCGTCGATACCCTTCCACATCAGGTCGAAGGTTCGCATGCCCTCCCGCTTGTATTCCACCTTGGGATCGACCTGGGCGTAGCCGCGGAGGCCGACGCTGCTCCGCAGGTGGTCCATCGCCAGCAGGTGGTCCTTCCACGAGTTGTCGAGGATCTGAAGGAGCACGGCCCGCTCCATCCGTTTCATCTCGTCCCGCGGGTCGTCACCGCGGGCATGCCGCTGCCTGCTGGCTTGCACGAGCCGCGCCCGGAGCGTGTCGAGGTCGGACGAGGCGAGGTCGGCCTCCTGGAGCGTCGGGTCGAACCGCTCTCGGGCCCAGGCGAGCAGCCCCTCTCGGTCGAGGCCGAGGGAGCCGTCGGGGCGGCGGGCGGTGAAGTGGGCGAGGCCGACGAGCACCGGATACTCGATCTCGCGGTGGGCGTAGACCTCGCGGGCCTTGCGGCGGACGAGTTCCTTGAAGGCTCCGGCGTCGTGCCCCGCCTTCTCGAGCGCGGCTTGGTCGGCGTCGTCGAGCCGGGCTCCGAACCGCCATTCCGTCCACCCGCAGGCGCTCCGCAGGCCGAAGTCGGGGGCCAGAAAGCGGGCGCCCTCCGCCAGGTCGATGCGTTGGATCGCCTCGCGGGCCTTCTCCTGGAGGAACTCGGCCACGCCGTCGCGGCCGACCCGCTTGAGATCCCGGTCGTTGACCGAGAGCTTCCAGCGGGCGTTGGCGAACGAGGCGAGCGCCGACCAGTTCCACTCACTCTCGTCCTCGCCCGACGGCAGGTTCTCGTCCACGGCCTCGAAGATCTGGCCTTCCGACTGCCGTACGGCCTCGTCCACCGCCAGCCGTTCGGCCTCGGTCGGGTTCATGCCGCGGAAATCGGCGGGATCGAGCTCGCAGCTCAGCTGGGATGCGGCCCAGCCGGCGAAGGTCTGGGGGCCGTAGTCCTTGTCGAGGAAGGTGCCGATGTTCTGGTCCACCTGACGGTCGACCATCTCCAGGATCATCTCCCGCAGGTCGGCGTCGCCGTCGGTGTGGTCGAGAATCCGCTGCCGGAAGCCGTAGACCCGCTTCCGCTGCTCGTCCATTACCTCGTCGTACTCGAGCAGGTTCTTGCGGACCTCGAAGTTCCGCTCCTCGACCTTCTTCTGCGCGGCCTCGACGCGGCGGGTCACCATTCGGCTCTCGATCGCCTCGCCATCCTGCATGCCGAGTCGCGTGAGCACGTTCTTCACCCACTCGCCGGCGAAGATCCGCATCAGGTCGTCTTCGAGCGAGAGGAAGAAGCGGCTCGAGCCGGGATCGCCCTGTCGGCCACAGCGGCCGCGGAGCTGGAGATCGATGCGACGGGCCTCGTGCCGCTCGGTGCCGATGATCTGCAGGCCACCCATCGAGCGGACCGTTTCTCCCTCGGTCTTCATGTTCTCGCGGGCCGAGATCTCGGCGACGAACGCGTCCCACTCCGCCTTGGGGACGTCGAGTCGCGTGGGGTACGTGTCTTGGAGCTTGGCCCAGGCCATCGTCTCGGGGTTGCCGCCGAGGATGATGTCGGTGCCGCGGCCGGCCATGTTGGTGGCGATCGTCACCGCGGCCAGCCGCCCGGCCTGGGCGATGATCTCGGCCTCGCGCTTATGGTGCTTGGCGTTGAGCACCTGGTGTTCGACGCCGCGCTTCTCGAGGAGCTCGGAGAGCCGCTCGCTCTTCTCGATCGACACCGTTCCCACGAGCACCGGCAGGCCCCGCCGCTGGACGTCCTTGACCTTCGCGAGCGGGATCGACTCGGTCTCCCGCTCCCCCTTGGGGCGGAACTCGTAGGCGTCGGCCGTCTCGCCGAGGATCGTGCCGACCTTCCAGGAGCCGTCGGCCAGAGCCAGCGTGTCGAAGCGGTGGACCCGCTCCACCTCGTCGGCGACGGCGATCCACTTCTCCCGCTCGGTGCGGTAGATGACGTCGGGGTGGTTGATCCGCTTCAGGCCGCGGTTGGGCGGGATGGCGATGACGTCGAGCTTGTAGATCTTCCAGAACTCGGTGGCCTCGGTCATGGCGGTGCCGGTCATGCCGCCGACCTTCTTGTAGAGCTTGAAGAAGTTCTGCAGCGTGACGGTGGCGAGGGTCTGCGACTCCTCCTTGACCCGCACGCCCTCCTTTGCCTCGACCGCCTGGTGGAGGCCGTCGGACCACTGCCGCCCCGGCATGAGGCGCCCGGTGAACTCGTCGACGATCACCACCTCTCCCTGCTGGACGACGTAGTTCACGTCGCGCTTGTAGAGATGGTGTGCCTTGAGGGAGTTGTCGATGAGGTGCGGCCACTCCATGTTGCCGGCGGTGTAGAAGCTCTCCACGCCGGCCAGTTTCTCGGCCGTCCGCACGCCCTCCTCGGTGAGGGCGACGGTGTGCTCCTTCTCCTTGACCTCGAAGTGCTGCTCGGGCTTGAGCTGGCGGGCGATCTGGTCGGCGCGGGAGTACTTGGCGACGTCGTCGTGGGCGGGGCCGGAGATGATCAGCGGCGTGCGGGCCTCGTCGACGAGGATGTTGTCGACCTCGTCCACGATCGCGAAGTGGAGCGGACCCTGGCTCTGCTGCTGGTGCTTGGGGAAACGGTCGTCGCCGCGGGCGGCCATCCGCATGTTGTCGCGGAGGTAGTCGAAGCCGAACTCGTTGTTGGTGCCGTAGGTGATGTCGCAGTCATAGGCCTTTTGCCGCTCCCCCGAGTCCATGCCCGACTGGATGGCGCCCACGGTCAGGCCGAGACCGAGGTGCAGCGGACCCATCCACTCCATGTCGCGGCGGGCGAGATAGTCGTTGACCGTGACGACGTGCACGCCCTTGCCCTCGAGGGCGTTGAGGTAGGCCGGCAGCGTGGCGACGAGGGTCTTGCCCTCGCCGGTGATCATCTCGGCGATGGCCCCGGAGTGGAGCACCATGCCGCCGATCAGCTGCACGTCGTAGTGCCGCATCCCGAGGAATCGTCGCCCGCCCTCGCGGCACACGGCGAAGGCCTCGACGAGGATGTCGTCGAGGGTCTCGCCGGCGGCGAGCCGGCGTTTGAAGTCGGCCGTCTGCCCGCGGAGTTCGGCGTCGCTCATCGCCTGGTACTTCGGCTCGAGGGCATTGATGGCCTCGATCCGGGGCTCGAGCCGGCGCAGGTAGCGGGCGTTGGAGGAGCCGAACAGGCCGGTGATGAGCCGCTCGATGCGGCCGCCGGCCGCGGCGGCGCCGTTGGAGAGGGAGTCCCAGATGCGTTCGAGGGTTTCCATTGAGATCGCTGGTCTTTGGTCGGCGTGTGGAGACGCGGGGTGCGGGCCCGGCGTGGGCCCACGCGGGATGTCCGGGTCGGTCGTGGCGGGTCGGGGCAGGGGGCGGGAGCCGTGAACCCGTCCGCCGGCGATAAAGCGCGGGCCTTCGGCTGATTCTCGCGGGGAATCGTGTCGGGGGTCAAGGCGAACGGCCGCGGCGTTGCCCCAGGTGCGGCCAGCGACGCCGGCGCCGCGTTCGATGACATCGAATGCCGACACGATGCGTCCACCATCCTTGGGCCAAGCCGTGCGACCGACACAATCGCTCAAGTCCATGCCCTGGGACGCCGATGAATCTGGCACGCATACCCCCCTAAAAGGGGTGTTCGGGCTCGGGGGTCCCGGGCTGGCGGCCCGTTCCTTTTCACGAAGGTGGAGCGATGAAAGTTTTTTGTGGGCGACGCAAGCGGATCGGATCGTCCCGCCGGATCGACGGTGGCACCGTCGGCATGGCGGACGTCCACGCCAACGGCTGGTTTCAAAGGACTACGGGCCTGCTCGCACCGGGCTTCAGGATCGGCGTCGGCGATACCTGCCTGGATGTGGGCTGCGGCGCCGGCGGCATGAGCGAGTTTGCGGCGGCGATGGGGGCAGCGGTGATCGCCACGGACATCGATCCTGACCGGGTGGCCGCGATTCGCAGGCGGCTCGGGCACGGCCGGGCGCGGAGCTTCACGGCATTCGTCAGTGACTCGACGCCCCTGCCGGTGGCCGACGAGACGGCGACCCGAATCATGTGCACGGAGGTGCTGGAGCACGTCGCTGACCCGCGGGCCGTCCTCGCCGAATTGGTTCGGGCGGGAAAGCCCGGGGCGGTGTATCTGCTGACCGTTCCGGACGAGACGGCCGAGAGACTTCAGCTCGGCCTCGCTCCCCCCGCCTACTGGGAGCGGCCAAACCACGTCCGCATTTTCTCCCGCCAGGCGTTCGGTGACCTGGTCACCGACGCCGGGTTGGTGATCGACCAGCGGCTGACGGGAGGATTTTTCTGGGCCCTGTGGTGGGTCTTGTTCTGGGCGGCCGACCAGGAGTTCGGCGCGCCCGAGGCGCCGGTGCTCGCCTCCTGGAGCCAAACCTGGCAGGCCCTGATTCAGACCCGCAAGGGAGACGAGATTCGGCGCACGCTCGATGAGTTCATGCCGAAGAGCCAGGTCATCGTCGCCCGCAAGGCCGCCTGACATCCACGTGTTCCATCGGAGTTCCAACGTCATGACCATGCTGCAGATCGACGCCGCCCACGACGCCACGCCGCTCGGCGGTGAGACGCCCGCCTGGGCGCAGGAAGGGCAGTGGGTTTTCCTGCTCACCTGTTACATGCTCGGCGGGCCGGAAGGTCAGAACCTCGGCGCGCCGGGATACTCCCACGATTTCGTCGCCCGGCTGTTTCGCCCGATCCTCGAGCGGTGGGGGGAGGTGATCGAGGTGCGGGACGCCCCACGCTCTCTGCAGGCATCCGTGGACGAGTGCCGGCGGCAGGGCAAAAAGCCGATCCACTTCAGCGTCCTGCCGTTCCAGGACGTGTGCCTCGTGAAGGACGCCCCGAACATCGTGATGCCCGCCTGGGAGTATCCGGACGTGCCCAGCGAGTCCTTCGACGGCAATCCGCAGAACGACTGGCCCGCCACGGCCGATCGCTGCGACCTCTGTCTCGTCAGCGGTCCGTTCACGGCGGCCGCCCTGCGTCGTGGCGGCGCGACCGTGCCAATCCGCATCGTCCCCGTGCCCACACCCGCCGGCTACTTCGCGCTGCCCGCGCGGACCGTGGCCGAGACCCGGAAGGTGGCCTGTCGCGGCTACGTCTTTCCGCAATCTGGAGACGAGGCTGCGGACGCCAGCGCTCCCGCCGCGGCGCCGCGAACGCAGCGGATAGGCAAGGCGATCGAACTCGCCTTCCGCCGCACACTTCAGGCGACCCTGGGCCAGACGGCCTACGAACGGCTGTCGCGGCTCACGCAGGGGCTGAAGCCGGCTCGCCGGCGGCAGCCGGTGTTCGATCTGCCGTACCCCCGGGTCGAAGAGCTCGAACTCTCGGGTGTCGTCTTCACGAGCATCTTCAATCCGGACGACGGCCGGAAGAACTGGCTGGATCTGTTGACGGGCTACCTGTCCGCGCTGGCCGACCGGGAGGATGCGACGCTCGTCGTCAAGCTGATCGCCCGCCGGGAGAAGTCGGTGCGCAAGGTGATCGACGCCTACCGCCGCTGCGGCATCAGCCACCGCTGCCGGATCGTCTTCATCTGCGACTTTCTCTCCGACGAACAGATGCTGAGCCTCTGCCGGGCCACCACCTTCTACGTCCAGGCGACCCGGGCCGAAGGCAATTGCCTGCCGCTCATGAACTACCTGGCTGCCGGTCGGCCCGGCATCTCGCCAGCCCATTCGTCGATGGGCGACTATTTCGGCGACCGGGCGGGCCTGGTCGTCGCATCGCATCCGGAGCCAGCCGCCTGGCCGCACGACCAGCGGCTGCGGCTGCGGACATCCTGGGGCCGGATCGTGTGGACATCGCTGCGCGATCAGATCCAAGCCGGCTACCGCATGGCCACGGAGCAGCCCGAGAGCTACGGCTCTCTCTCGGCGACCTGCCGCGCCGACATGCGGGCCTGGGCCTCGTACCCGTCGGTCTCCCGACGACTCGAGGCAGCGCTTGCGGAAATGGTGGGCCGGCGGCCGGCCGGGCAAAGACGGGCTGCGGCGGCCCGGCCGCTGACGGCCGCCGACTTTGCGGTACAGTCATGGGCGGCAGGGCCGCTGAACCGGAGCAATCGGCATGGAACCGCGAACGACGCACGCCCGCAAGGAATACGAGCGGGCTGCCCTCGACGAGGCGACGATCGACCGTGACCCGCTGCGGCAGTTCGCCGCCTGGTACGACGCGGCCGTGGCGGCCGGCGTTCCCGAGCCCGAGGCGATGACGCTCTCCACCGCCACCGCCGACGGGCGGCCGTCGGCGCGGATCGTGCTGCTGCGCGGCTTCGACGCCCGCGGCTTCTGCTTTTTCAGCAACTACGAGAGCCGCAAGGGCCGAGAACTCGCCGCCAATCCGTATGCCGCCCTCACCTTCCACTGGCCCGACCTCGAGCGGCAGGTGCGGATCGAGGGGGCGGTGGAACGCACGACCGACGCCGAGTCGGAAGCCTACTTCCACAGCCGGCCGAGCACGTCGCGGATCGGGGCCTGGAGTTCACCACAGAGCGCGGTGATCGCGGATCGGGCGGCGCTCGAGACGCTCTTCGCCCGCTTTCGCGCGGACCATCCCGACGACGCCGCGATCCCGCGGCCCGCCCACTGGGGCGGCTATCGGCTGGTGCCGGAGCGGATCGAGTTCTGGCAGGGGCGACCGAGCCGGCTCCACGACCGGCTCCGCTACCGGCGTGACGCGGTGGACGGCTGGGTCGTCGAGCGGCTCGCTCCCTGACCCAACCGCTCCGGAGATGTCTCCTCATGACGGCCGCGAATCGAAGCCTGACGGGAAAGCTCCTGTTCCTCGGCACGGGCACGAGCGTGGGCGTGCCGGTGGTGGGCTGCGGCTGTGCCGTGTGCACGGGCACCGACCCGCGCGACAAGCGGCTGCGGACGAGCGTGGCGTTGGGGCTGCCGGGGGGCACGTTGCTCGTCGACACGACACCCGACCTGCGGACGCAGTTGTTGCGGGCGGGGATCGGCCGCGTGGATGCCGTCCTCTACACGCACGACCACGTGGACCACGTCTACGGCCTCGACGACGTGCGGCCGCTGTGCACCTGGGCCGGCCGCCCGATGCCGGTGTTCTGCGAGGAACGGGTGGAGTGGCGGATCCGCCGGGCCTTCGACTACGCGTTCGAGACGGCGCCGGTCCCGGGCGGCGGCATCCCCAAGCTCGAGTTCGAACGAATCACGACGGCGCCGTTCGAGATCCTCGGCGCCCGCGTCGTGCCGCTCCGGCTGCGGCACGGGGTGTTCGACGTGCTCGGCTTCCGATTCGGCACCCTCGCCTATTGCACCGACACCAACCAGATC
>JBIKND010000259.1:0-3909 GCA_044358905.1 Pirellulales bacterium
GTCCCCCGGCTTCCGCCGGGGGCTTTTTGTGGGCAGCGGCATCCGGTGCGCGTCAACAAGCCCCGGGCGGAAGCCCGGGGACACCGGGTTGGAACGCCAGCCCGGATTCAACAGGCACAGGCGCGCGATGCCGTCGGTTCGCATGGCACGCGGGAGCCGCCGCCACGCGGAGTCCCCCGGCTTCCGCCGGGGGCTTTTTGTGGGCAGCGGCGTCCGACGCGCGTCAACAAGCCCCGGGCGGAAGCCCGGGGACACGCCCCTGGGCAGCGGCGTCAAGTTCGCGCCAACAAGCCCCGGGCCGTCACCCGCCCTCGCGGCCGCCCAGCGTTGACAGCCCGAGTCGCTGCAACGACCCCGCGACGTCCACCGGCTCCCGCGTCTGTGCCTGCAACTCGGCCGCACGCCGCCGGGCCTCCTCGGCCCGCGGTTCGTTGCCCGCGGCCTGTTGGGCGATCGCCAGCAGCGTCGTCGTCACCGCATCGACCGGGTCTTGGGTGACGAGCCGTTCGAGCGTCCTCACCGCGTCGGCATGCCGGCCGCGGATCATGTCGATCCCGGCCGACACCTGCAGCGCCGGCGGCATCCGTGGCAAACCCTTCGCCGCCGTCGCGGCGGCCGCGGCCGCCTCGTCGGTCCGCCCCACCGCCGCCAGCGCCCGCGCGAGCCCGAGCTTCGCGGCCGCATCGTCGCCTCCCTTGGCGAAGCACTCCGCCGCCGCCTTCGCGTCGCCCAACCGCCACCGGACCTCGCCGGCGAGGATCGCGGCTGCCGGGTCGTCGAGCACCGGCTCGAGCGCGGCCAGCGCTTCTTTGAGGCGGCCGGCCTGGTACTCCTGCACCTTGTCGGCCGGCACCGAGATCGGCCGGTCGGCACTTCGCAGCTGGGCATCGACGAGGAGCGTCCGCGCCAGGCCCAGCCGCGAGGCGATGTCCTTGGGATCGGCCTCGATCTGCCTGCGGTACGCGGCGGCGGCCACCGCGCTGAACGGCTGCTTGTCGCCGGTGGGCCCACGCCAAAGCGGGTGGTACTGCTCGGTCCGCACCGCGCCGTGCACCTGGTTGAGCGGCTTGCCCGTGAACCGCGGCGTCGTCCGCAGGCCAGGATCGGGCCGATCCACGCACTGGATCAGCAGGGCGCCTGCTGCGTTGGTGACCCGCAGTTCCAGGGGGGTGCGGCCCGGGGCCCGCGGCAGCCGATGCCGCAGCGGACGGTCGGGCCCGAGGTCGGCCACCTGCCGCCACCACGTGCCGTCGATTCCCACGAGCGACACCACCGCGTCCGGCACGCGATGCGTGAGGCACACGCCGAGATCGACGTGATCCGCGCCGCGGACGAGGTTGATCGCGCCGTGGGCGTTGGCCTCCCGAAACCCGCCGCTGCCATGCACCGGCATCCAGGCGTCGTGGCACTCCCGCACCGCATACCCTTCCCACCACAGCGGGTCCTCGTGGACGAGTGCCGGGCTGCTCCAGATCTCAAACCCGCTCTGGGAGAGCAGGGGCGGCTTCCGGCCGGGCGGCATGTGCCAGAGCTTCAAGCCGGGCTGTTCGCGGCGGTCGAAGATCCGTGCCGTGCCGCGGTCGAGCGTGTGGTAGTAGACGCCTGAAAAATCCCCCTCGAGCTGCAGGGCGAACGTGCTGATGTACGGCTGCTCGAACTCCCCGGTCATGTTCCGCCAGTGGCAGATACTGGTGTCGTCGAAGTCCGGCCAGGGCCACGGCAGCACGTCGAGGTTGCCGGCGTTGAAGCCGTGCGGCACCACCTGCTGCGTGGGCATGATCCACTGCAGGTCGTCGTTGTAGGGAAACTGTGTGTTCACCCAAGGGGAGAAGCCGGTGGCGTAGGGATTGAGGTTCAGGTATTTGCAGTCGCTCCGGAGCAGGGAGTCGCCCGGCCGCAGTTCGACCCGCTGCACCACCCGCTGCAGCAGGTGCCGGTCGGTCCAGCCGAGCGTCACCACCGCCGCGCCGTCCGGCGTGCGGTCGACCTGCCAGTTCCAGTTGTCGATGCAGCTGTTGCCGTGGTGGAAGCAGGGGAAGTTGACGACGATCCCGCCGAACTGGCTGTTGTAGGCGGAGTCGCGCATCTCGGGCTTGCAGAGGATCGGCGGGTAGCCCTTCAAGAACATGTCGGCCTTGGCCACCTTGTCGTAGACCTGCGCGATCCGGCCGCCGAGTTCGGGCAGGATCACCGCCCGCACGTACTCGTTCTCGAGCACGATCCGCTGGAGGTTCTCCGTGCGGATGGCGCTCGTGCCTCCGGCGGTGACCTCGAACGGCGCCTTGTCGGTGGTCGCCGTGACCGGTTCAGATGATGCAGGGGCGGTAGCCAAGGCCGACGTGGCCAGAAGGCATGCGAGGGCGAAGGCGCGCGGGGCAAGTCGCATGATGAATCCTCGGGGGGGGCAGAGTATCGCATAATCCTCCGACGCGAGCCCGGTGTCCCCGGGCTTCCGCCCGGGGCTTGTTGGGGGCGTGAGCCCGGGCTCCCGCCCGGGGCTTTGAGCGCGCACCGGACGTCGTTTTCCACAACAAGCCCCCGGCGGAAGCCGGGGGACACCGCGTGGCGGCGGCTCCCGAGTGCCATGCGAACCGACGGCATCGCGAGCCTGTGCCTGTTGAACCCGGTCTGGCGCACCAACCCGGTGTCCCTGGGCTCCCGCCCGGGGCTTTGGGCGCGCACCGGACGTCGTTTTCCACAACAAGCCCCCGGCGGGAGCCGGGGGACACCGCGTGGCGGCTGTTCCCGTATGCCATGCCAATCCGGCTCGCGCACGGGGACTTCAGGAGCCGATATCATGCCGGCATGCCGCAAGCCTTCACCGAGCCCGTCCCCGGCATCTTTTGCTGGACCGACACGTGCAATGTCCATGTCGTGAAGGACGGCGCGGCCGCCATCCTCATCGACATCGGCGACGGCAGCGTACTCGATGCCCTCGGCCAGATCGGCGTCGAGTCGATCGAATGGGTGCTCTTTACCCACCATCACCGCGAGCAATGCCAGGGATTTCACCGGCTCGTGGACCATCCGGCCGGCCGCAACGTGAAGATCGCGGCTCCCGCCGCCGAACGCGACCTCTTCGAAAAGCCGCTCACCTTTCGGCAGGCCGAGCCGCGGTTGTCCGACCCGTACACCGTCCACGGCGCGAGCTACGTGCGCCCGCCGATCCGGCCGATCCGCATCGACCGGGCTCTGCAGAAGATGGACACGTTCGCCTGGCGGGGCCGCGAGTTCTGGTGCGCCGAGACCGCCGGCAACAGCCCCGGATCGATGAGTTTCCTCCTCCGGCAGTCCGCCGCGCCCGAGGCGGCCGGCTGGCTCGCGTTCACCGGCGACGTGATGCTCGACGGCGCGGTGCTCCACACGTGGTTCGACAGCGAGTGGGACTACGGCTTTTGCAAGGGTATCTACACGCTCGCCACGGCGGCGGCGTATCTCGAGGGTTTCACGCCGCTCACGATGCTGCCCGCTCACGGCCCGCCCATCCGCGACGCCGCCCCCCAGTTGGCGGCCTTTCAGCGGAAGCTCCGCCGGCTCGAAAAAGTGATGAAGCGGGGCTGGGAGGTGTTCACGTTCGCGGGCTGCGACCAGGACCGCGTGTCGCGGCCCACGGCCGTGCCGCACCTGTGGCAGGTCTCACCCCATCTCTACAAGGTCCGGGGCCACGAATACTGGGTGAACTTCCACATGCTCGTCTCCGACGACGGGCATGCGCTGCTCCTCGACTGCGGTCTGTTCGACCGTCAGCATCTCGATCGCGTGCTCGACGGGGCCCGCGACCGACTCGGGATCAAGGCGATCGACGCGATTCTCGTCACGCACATGCACGGCGATCACTTCCTCGACGCCGAGCACGTGCGGAAGACCCGCGGCTGCCAGATCTGGACGCACGAGCGGGTGGTCGATCTC
>JBIKND010000093.1:0-14165 GCA_044358905.1 Pirellulales bacterium
GAGCGCCGAGGACCATATCGATCCCGGCGCGTCCTCCGCGAGCCGGGCGCCGGGCCAGAGCGGCGCCCGGCCGCGTCGGCCCTGGCGATCGAGCACGACGAAGTCACGTTCCGTCGCGAACCACATCCGGCCCGCCGCATCCTCGAACCGCGGCTGCCCCACGTCGGGCACCCTCCGCATGCCTTTGCCGTCGGCCTCGACGACGAACGCCGACTCGGGGTCGTTCGGCAGCCAGAGCCGGCCCTGCGAGTCGGGCCCCAGCCCGCCCGCCCAGTGGATGTGCATGAGGACGTTGGCCGGCCCCTGCAGCCGCCGGCACCGCCACCGTCCATCCGCGTCGGCCACCTCGAGGACTGTCCCCTCGCCGACGAACACCATGCCGTTCGTGCCGGGCATCGGCCAGCAGTGGCGAAACCGGACGCGGTTCTCGACGGCGGCGTTTACCTGCGGGGCGATGTCCTCGACCTGCTTGCCGTCGTGCACGCGGATGGTCGTCCATTCGACGATCCAGATCCGCCCCGCCGCGTCCAGCCGCAACTTGGCGTAGAAGTCGCAGCCCGGCATCCGATTGTCGATCCGCTTGACGAGTTCCGCATGGCGGGCGGTGACGAGCGCCGTCAGATTCTCATGGCGGTGCCAGTCCTGGCCGTCGTAGTAGAAGGCTTCGCGTTCGGCATTCCACTGGACGACCAGCCCGCCGTCGCGCAGAGGCTGGATGAACACCAGGTTCTTGCCGCCGGCACCATCCGGTGCGCAAGGCCGCCACGCCCCCTCGTTGACCGAGAGCCGCATCGGCCCGCCGCCCGGCTGGGGCACCTCGGCCCAGACGCGGCCCCGGGAGTCGTGACCGACCTCGCCCGAGCTCCGGGGAACCCGAAACACCACGGTCGGGAGCGGCCGTCGCGTCTCGGGAAACCGGGGGCACCAGGCGTGCAGGCGCTCCCGGCCCGACAGAAAGATCCGGCCATCGCGATCCTCGGCGAGGATGCTCACGATGTCCTCCTGCCCGAGGCCGGTGATGACTTCCGGTTCGTCGCCGTCGACGGCCGCACAGCCGCGGTCGTAGGTGCCGAAGTAGATGCGGCCGTCGGCCGCCTCGAGCGCCGTCGAAGGCAGGGCGAACGCTCGGGCCGCCGCGGGCACGGGCTGCGCGGAGCCGTCCGCGGCGAGGATCGCCAGCTCCGGCTCCTTGTTCCACGGGTCCAGCGGGCGGCGATTGGCCCCGATCCACCACTCGCCGCCGCGTCCGCGGAGCAGCGGGATCGTGCCGGCGAGGCGGGCTGCTGTCGCGGGTGGCAGGTCCGGCTTGTCGGCCGCCGCCTCCGCCCCGGGCAGCGGAAACGCCTTCGCGTCGCCGGCCTGGGGGAGGAGCACGACCCGGTCGGTCAGTGGCAGCACTCCGCGGAGACCGTACCGCTTGCCAAGTTCGTCGCCGAGTTTCTCGCCCCCACGGATCCGCTGCACGATGGCCCGGTCGTCGTCGCCCCATTCGTGCAGCAGGAGGCGGCTCCAGCCGCGTCCGTCGTGGACCAGGCAGCCCACGCTGCCGCTCCACCCAAGCTCCTCCCAGCCGCTCCAGGCATAGACGTTGCCCCGCGCGTCCTCGACGAAGGAGAACGGGTTGAAAGCCCTGTGCCCGCCGTTGTACAGGCGGTGCTCGTCGTTCTCGCGCACGAGCGACTCGGCGGTCCACGCGTCGCCGTCGAGCACGTGGGCGGTCTGGCCGGCGACGAAGAACAGCCGCCCGGCGGCACTCTCGTGGGCTTCGGGTCGCCACACCATCCAATCCTGGGTCGGACCGATATGACCGTCGATCGCCCGCTCCTGCCAGCGTCCCGCCGCCGGATCGTAGCCGAGCAGTTTTTTCGGCTCGGCGGCGCTGCGGCACCAGACGCGGCCGCGGCGATCAAGGAGGATCAGGTCACCACCGCTGATCCAGGGGACCTGTTCAGCGCATGCCGCCTCGACACGGCGTTGAAACGCGGCCCGGTCCGGCGCGGCCGCCTGCTGGCGTGTGAACCAGGCGCGGCCATCAGGCCCGATCAGCACCCGGCGCACGTCGGCCGGGAAGGTGTGCCACCGAACATCGGGTAGGTCTACCGCGTCGGGCGGCCCAGGCCCGGGGCCGCCGGGCGGCGGCTCCGAGGCACCGCCGGTCACCAGCGTCAGACATGCCCCCAAGACGACGATCGCGGCAGGAAGCCTGGGCACCGGTCGCTCCGCCGCCGGCAGAGGCCGGCAAAGTTCGTTTTTCCGACGGATTGACCGTCGTCGACCCGTGTGGCTACTGTATCGGATCTGACATTCGTTTCGACCCAGGTGCCCCATGGCCGTTCCCAAGCGACGTCAATCCAACCAGAAGACCCGTTCCCGGCGGGCTCACGACTTCCTCACGCCCCGCCAGTTGACGTTCTGCCCGAACTGCGGCAAGGCCGTGCCCACGCATCGCATCTGCGGGACCTGCGGCCATTACATGGGCCGCGCGGTCGTGAAGTCGGAAGAATAGTCGTCGCGCACGGGTGACCACCTTGGCTACCGATCCCGGCCCCTCGGGTCCGGCACCCGCGATCGTGTTTCCCGGACAGGGCGCCCAGGCCGTCGGCATGGCGGCCGGATGGGTCGACGAGAACCCGGCCGCCCGCGAGCGGTTCGCCCGGGCGGCCGACATCCTCGGCTACGACCTCCTCGCCCTCTGCCGAGAAGGCCCCGCCGAGCGGCTCAACACCACCGCCGTCAGCCAGCCGGCGATCCTGGTCACGAGCCTGGCGATGCTCGACGTGCTCCGCGGCCGCGATGGCCATCCGCTCGAAGCAGCGCCGGTCACGGCCGGCCTGTCGCTCGGCGAATACACGGCGCTGGTCTTCGCCGGGGCGATCGACTTCGAAGACGCCGTCCGGCTCGTCGACGTCCGCGGCCGGGCCATGCAGGAATGCGCCGAGACGCGGCCGGGGGCGATGGTGGCCGTGCTCGGCCTGGAGCGGGAGAAAATCGCCGCCCTGTGCGGCGAGTGCCGCGAGGCGGACGTGCTCGAGATCGCCAACGTCCTCTGCCCCGGCAACATCGTGGTCTCCGGGTCGGCCGCCGCCTGCGGGCGGCTGACGGCGGCCGCCACCGCCGCCGGAGCGATGAAGTGCGTGCCGCTCGAGGTGGCCGGCGCCTTCCATACCGTGCTCATGGAGCCGGCGGTGGAGCGGCTCGCGGCGGCCCTCGAGCGCACGACGCTGCGGACTCCGCGGATCCCGGTCGTCAGCAACGTCGACGCCCGGCCGCACCTCGATCCCGCCGAAATCCGCGGTCTGCTCGCCCGGCAGGTGATTGGCGTTGTCGAATGGAACGCCTCCATGGCATACATCCTCTCCACGGGCGTCCGCTCCGTGTGGGAAGTGGGCCCGGGCCGCGTGCTCCGCGGCCTGATGAAGCGGATCGACCGCGGCGTCGCCTGTCACGGCGTGTTCGACTGAACCGCCACACGGCGTTGGCTACACCATTCACTCGGAGGCTGTCATGGCGGAGAAGGATGCGGGCGCGACGCCCCAGAAGCGGCTGCAGGTCGATCTCGCGGGCCAGGTGGCGCTCGTCACCGGCGCCTCGCAGGGCCTCGGTCGGGCGATCGCCGAGGCTCTGGCAGCGGCCGGCGCGTCGGTCGCCCTGGTGGCTCGTTCCGCCGACAAACTCGCCGCCGTGGCGGCCGGGATCACGGCCGCGGGCGGCCGCGCCGAGGCCTTCCCCTGCGACGTCACCAAGGGCGAGGACATCCAGCGGGTGGTCGACGCCGTCGTCGAAAAGCTTGGCCGCCTCGACATCCTCGTCAACAACGCCGGCGTGACCCGCGACACGCTCCTCCCGCGGATGAGCGACGAGGAGTGGGACCAGGTGCTGACGACGAACCTGCGGGCGCCGTTTCTGTTCATGCGGGCGGCGAGCCGGCCGATGATGCAGCAGCGCTACGGACGGATCGTAAACGTGGCGAGCGTGTCGGGCCTGATCGGCAATCCTGGCCAGGCCAACTACTCGGCCTCGAAGGCGGGGCTCGTCGGACTGACGCGGACGGTGGCCAAGGAACTCGCGGGCCGCAAGATCACGGTGAACGCCGTGGCACCCGGCTTCATCGCCAGCGACATGACCGCCGCCCTGGGGCCGGCGTTGCTCGACGAAGTCAAGAAACGGGTGCCCGCGAAGCGGCTCGGAGAGGCCTGGGAGATCGCCGAAGCGGTGCTGTTTCTCGCCGCGCCCTCGTCGGGCTACATCACCGCCCAAACGCTCGTCGTGGACGGCGGGCTGATCGGATGAGCCTGCGGCGGCACTGCCGCGGATCGCATTTTTCCCGGGCTGGACATGCCCGGGCGGGAGCGGGTATATCTTCGCCGTGAAGGCAGGCAAGGTGCGCGGCCCTGAAGGGCTGCGGGCGGCCGGCCAGGATCGGCTTTCAGGAGGAATTGCAAGGTGGCATCAGTCCAAGAGCGGGTGATCGACATCGTGGCTTCCCAGCTCGGGGTCAGCAAGGAACAGATCACGCCCGAGACGTCGTTCATCAACGACCTGGGAGCCGACTCGCTCGACACCGTCGAGTTGGTCATGGAACTCGAGGAAGAGTTCGAGATCAACATCCCCGACGATGCGGCCGAGAAGATCCAGACCGTGGGTCAAGCGGTCGAGTTCATTGAAAAGCATCAGGCCTGATCCGACGGTGGACCAGCGCATGAAGCGAAGGGTCGTGGTGACGGGACTCGGTGTCGTCACCTCTCTGGGCAGGGCGATTCCAGGCTTCTGGGATCGGATTGTGCGCGGCGACAGCGGCGTCGGACCGATCACGTTGTTCGACGTCGCCGGCTACCGGGTGCAATTCGGTGGCCAGGTGCCCTGGGAGGCGGAGAAGGAAGACGTCGCCAACCCCAAGGAACTGAAGCGGCTCGACCGGTTCACGCAGTTCGCGATCGCCTGCTCGAAAGACGCGGTCGCCGACTCGGGCCTCGACTTCTCCAAGGAAGATCCCTACCGCTGCGGCGTGGTGATCGGCTCGGGCATCGGCGGGCTCTGGGAGTTCGAGGTGCAGGAGGAGCGACTGCTCCACAAGGGGATCGACAAGGTCTCGCCGTTCACGATTCCCAAGCTGATGGTCAACTCGGCCAGCGGCCACGTCTCGAGCATCTACGGCATCAAGGGTCCGAACTTCGCCGTGGCCACCGCCTGCGCGAGCGCGGCCAACTCGATCGGCTCGGCGCTCCGGGCGATCCAATACGGCGACGCCGACGTCATGGTCACCGGCGGCAGCGAAGCGGCCCTGACGCCGATCGGCCTGGCGGGCTTTCAGAACATGCGGGCGTTGTCGTTCCGCGGCGACGCACCCCAGCGGGCCAGCCGCCCGTTCGACGTCGATCGCGACGGCTTCGTGCTCGCCGAGGGGGCCGGGGTGGTCGTCATCGAGGAACTCGAGCACGCCCGCCGCCGCGGCGCCCGCATCTATGCCGAGCTCAAGGGATACGGGGCCAGTGGCGACGCCGGCCACATCACGCAGCCCGACGAGGAAGGCCGCGGCGCGGGCCGGGCCATGCAAATGGCACTGGCGGACGCCGGCCTCGCCCCGGAAACCGTGCACTACATCAACGCCCACGGCACGAGCACGCCGCTCGGCGACAAGGCCGAGACGGCGGCCGTGAAGCGGGTGTTCGGCGAGCACGCCCGGCGGCTGGCGATCTCCAGCACGAAGAGCCAGCTCGGCCACACGCTCGGCGCCAGCGGCGGCATCGAACTGGTGGTCTGTGCCCTCTCGATGAACCACGGCGTGATCGCCCCGACGATCAATCTGGAGACGCCCGATCCGGACTGCGACCTCGACTACACGCCCCAGGTGGCCCGGCAGGCGAAGATCGACGTCGCCATGAGCAACAGTTTCGGGTTCGGCGGACACAACGCCTCGCTGGTCCTGGCCCGGCTGCCGTAACGCCGCCCCATCCGCGGACGGATCCGCACCCCTCGAGCCCGAGACAGGAATCATGAGCGTCGGCACCGGGCGTCGAGTCGTGGTCACGGGCATGGGCGTCGTCTCGCCGCTCGGGCTGTCCCTCGAAGATCTCTGGTCGGGGCTCTCGGAGGGCCGCAGCGGCGTGGTGCCCATCGAGTCGTTCCCGACCGGCGGGCTGCCCCTGCACCACGGGGCCGAGGCCCGCGGGTTCACCGGCGACATCGCCGACTTCGGCCCCCTCGAAGCCGAGCGCAAGAAGGCCATCCGCAAGGGCTGCAAGGTGATGTGCCGGGAGAGCCAGATGGCCGTGGCCGCCGCCCAGCGGGCCCTGTACGACTGCGGCGGAGCCGCCGCGCACCATCCGCCGGAGCGTTTCGGCTGCGTGTTCGGGTCCGACTACATGCTGACGCTGCCGGAGGACTTCACCTCCGGCGTGGCCGCCTGCCGAGCGGCGGACGGAACATTCGACTTCGATCGCTGGGCGACCAGCGGCATGCCGCTGCTCAATCCGCTGTGGCTGCTCAAGTATCTGCCGAACATGCCGGCGAGCCACATCGCCATCTACAACGACCTGCGCGGCCCGAGCAACTCGCTGACGCTGCGCGAAGCCAGCGGTCATCTGGCGGTCGGCGAGGCCGTGGTCACGATCCAGCGGGGCGCGGCCGACGTGATGGTGGCCGGCGCCACGGGTACCCGAGTGCACCCCATGAAGACGGTGCATGCCCTGCAGAGCGAGCAGGTGGCGCTCGACGACGCCGACGGCGGCCTGGAGCCGACCCGCTGGAGCCGGCCGTTCGACCGCGGGCGGCGCGGGATGGTGCTCGGCGAGGGTGCGGCCGTGCTGATCCTCGAGGAACTCGGGCACGCCGAGGCCCGCGGTGCCCGGATCTACGGTGAGATCATCGGCCACGCATCGCGGTGCGTCACCGACACGAGCGGCGTGGGCGACCGGCGCCGGGTCCTGGCCCACGCGCTCGGCAGCGCCCTGCGGAACGCGGGCGTGGCCCCGGACCGCGTGACGCACGTGCACGCCGTCGGAGCCAGCACCGTCGTGGGCGACCGCGATGAGGCCGCGGCCATGCACGACGTGCTCGGCGCCGCAGCCGGGCGCGTGCCGACCGTGGCCGCCAAGGCCAACTTCGGCAACCTCGGCGCCGCCAGCGGCCTCGTGGAATGCGTGACGAGCCTGCTGGCCAT
This sequence comes from Pirellulales bacterium, assembly GCA_044358905.1. Classification (GTDB taxonomy): domain Bacteria; phylum Planctomycetota; class Planctomycetia; order Pirellulales; family UBA1268; genus QWPN01. Next base: position 7,160 of record JBIKND010000093.1, read on the forward strand.
GCGGCACGGCACGCTGTTCCCACTGCTCAATTACGAGACCGCCGACCCGGACTGTGGAATCCTGGCGGCCCGCCGCGGCACCCCGGCCGGCGACATCTGCCTCTCATCCGCCGTCACGCCCCAGGGCCAGGCCGGAGCCCTTGTGCTCCGCGGCTGGCCGGCGACCGCGTGAGCCGCTCGCCGCGGCCGCTCCTTGACAGTCGCCCGTGGCCCACTTAGGCTTCTTGGGTTCCGTCGATGGAATTGGCTGGCTGGTCCGCGGATATGCTTCCAAACACCTTCTGGAAGGGTGTTTCGGCGCCCATGTTGTGAGATGGCGTCGGCTGTGCCGGCAGTGCCATTTCGCGGCGACACCGAGCACACCATGAAGCCAGAAGAAATCCTGCGGATCGTCGATGCGATCCATCGCGATAAGAACATCGACAAAGAAGTCGTGTTCCAGGCGATCGAGGCCGCCCTCGTCACGGCCCTCACCCGCCAGTACGGCGAGGGCACCGAGATCACGATCGTGATCGATCGAGCCAACGGCCAGCTTTCGGGCAGCCGCGATGGCCAGACGATCGATACCGCCGAGCTCTCCGGGCGGATCGGCGCCCAGACGGCGAAGCAGGTGATCATCCAGAAGATTCGCGAGGCCGAGCGAGACGCGATCCACGACGAGTTCGAGGAACAGATCGGGCAGATGGTCTCGGGCGTGGTGACCCGATTCGAAGGCGCCGCGGCTACCGTCCAGCTCGGTGCCAGCGAGGCGATCCTGCCGCGCAGCGAGCAGATTCCGGGCGAGGCGTACCATCCCAGCGAGCGAATTCGGGCCACGATTTTCGAGGTCCGCAAGGTCGGTAGCCGGGTGAAGATCATCCTCTCCCGCATCCGGCCCCAGCTGGTGCAGCGGCTCTTCGAGCAGGAGATTCCCGAAATCGCCGACGGCGTGATCGAGATCCGGGCGATCGCCCGGGAGCCGGGCTATCGCAGCAAGGTGGCGGTGATCAGTTCCGACAACCGCATCGACTGCGTCGGGGCCTGCGTCGGCGTCCGCGGAAATCGCATCAAGAACATCGTCGAGGAACTCGGCGGCGAGCGGATCGACATCGTGCGTTGGAGCGACGACCTCCAGGTGTTGGTGCCCAACGCGCTGCAGCCGGCCGAGGTGGACGAGGTGATCCTCTGCCAGATGTTGGGCCGCGGCATCGTGCTCGTCCGCGAGGACCAGCTCTCGCTGGCGATCGGTCGCCGGGGGCAGAATGTCCGCCTTGCCAGCAAACTGTGCGGCTGGGACATCGAAATCATGACCCGCGAGGAACTCGACCAGCAGATCGAGCGGGCGATCGCCGGCTACGCGTCGATCGAGGGCCTCGACGAGGGGGTCGCCGAACGGCTCGTCGGCGAGGGTTTCCTCTCCTATGACGACCTGTCGGTCATCGAGCCGTCGGACCTGATGGAGATCGGCGACCTCTCTGCCGAGGCGGTGGACGCGATCGTCGCGGAAGCGGAACGCCGCGCGGCGATGGCCGAAGTGGCGGCGGCCGACGAGCGTCGCAAACAGCGGGAGCAGGAACGGATCGCGAAGGCCACGGCCGACGCCGACGCGGCGGAGGCACTGGCCGCCGAGCAGGCGACCACCGAGCAGGTGGCAGCCGACGGCGCCGATGCCGCTCCGGCCGGCGAATCGTGATGGCCGGCAACGCGATGGACGGGATAGGATCGATTGCTACGGGTTGGTTGGAAGTTCGACGGACGACAGGCCGGCGCGAGCCGGCGGAAAGAGGGCTGAGTGGCTGTTCGGATCTACACGCTGGCGAAGGAACTCAAGATCGACAGCAAGGAGCTGGTCGACCTGTGCACGCGCGCCGGCATCCAGGACAAGGGCTCCGCGCTCGCGAGCATGACCGACGAGGAGGTCTCGAAGCTCAAGGAGTTCATCGCGGGCCGCTCGAAGCCCGCTGACAAGGGGCCCGCGGCGAAGCAGCCGCCAGCCGGCCCGGTGCGCCCGGCCACCGGCACTCCGCTGAAGCGCGAGGATTACATCGCCCCGACGGGCGCGGCCAAGGGCAAGCCGCCGGAGATCGCCCCGCCGAAGCCGGTCGAGCCGAAGCCGCGGCCGACGGTTCGCCCAGGTGGCGACGGTTCCAAGCCCGTCCCCCGTCCGGCCTTCAAATTGGCACCGGTGCCGGCTGCGGGGCGGGCGCCGATCACGCCCCGGCCGGGCGCGCAGGAGCCGGCCGCTCAGAAGCCCGACGTCAAGCTCCCTCTCGACGCGATCCGCAGCGCCAAGGCCGGGGGCGCAAAGCCGCTGGCCGATCACATGCGGAAGCACGAGCAACAGCGGCAGGCCGACAGTCAGCGCCCGCGGCTCGGCGGGCTGCTGCGTGGCGGGGCCCCGGGAATGGCTCCGATGCCGCCGCCGCTCGAGCCCGGCGTCCGGCCGCGCCGACAGCCCGGAAAGCCGGGTGGCGGCAAGTCCGACGACCTGCTCGGCGGCCGCGAACAGCGGCAGCTCAACCGCAAGAAGACCGGTGACGGCCGGGGCGACGACGACGATGGCGGGCTGCGCCGCCGCCGGTCCTCCCGCCCCCGCAAGGGCTCGTCGGTCTCCACGGCCGCACCGCGAAAGACCAACGCCTCGATCCAGGTCCCCTGCAATGTCCGGGCCTTCTCGGAGGCGATCGGCCTGTCCGCGAGCGACGTGCTGAAGAAGCTCCTCACGTTCGGCATGGACTCGATCCCCAGCATGGCCTCGATGCTCGACCGCGACACGGTCGAACTGCTGGCGGCGGAGTTCGGCGTGCAGCTCGACATCAAGACCGCCGAGGATCTCGAGCAGGATCTGCTGGCCGGCTTCGACGCGGCGGACGAGGATCCCACGCTCCGTTTGCCGCGGCCGCCGGTCGTGACGTTCCTCGGGCACGTCGACCACGGCAAGACGTCGCTCCTCGACAAGATCCTGGGGATCGACGTCGCCTCCCGGGAAAGCGGCGGCATCACGCAGCACATCCGTGCCTATTCCGTGAAGCGGAAGGCGGACGCCGGCGCCGACGCGAAGGCGGTGACGTTCGTCGACACGCCGGGCCACGAGGCCTTCACCCAGATGCGGGCCCGGGGCGCCAACGTCACCGACTGCGCGGTGATCGTCGTGGCGGCCGACGACGGCATCATGCCGCAGACGGAGGAGGCGATCAGCCATGCCCGAGCCGCGGGCGTGCCGATCGTGGTGGCGATCAACAAGATCGACCTGCCGGGCGCCGACGTGCAGCGGGTCTACCAACAGCTGGCCGCCAACGAGCTCCTGCCCACCGAGTGGGGCGGCGAGACGGAAGTGGTGAAGACCAGTGCCGTGACCGGCGAGGGCGTGGACAGTCTCCTCGACACGCTGCTCACGATCGCCGAACTGCACGACCTCCGGGCCAACCCCGACCGCGACGCGGCCGGCGTCTGCCTCGATGCTTCGATCCACGAGGGCCGTGGCGTCGTGGCCTGCCTGCTCGTGCAGAAGGGCACGCTGAATGTGGGCGACGCCATCGTCTGCGGCGAGGCGAGCGGTCACGTGAAGTCGATGTTCGACACACTCACCCGGCGCAAGATGACCGAGGCGATCCCGGCCGTCCCGGTGTTCGTCACCGGCCTCGACGTCGCCCCCGGCGCGGGCGACCGGTTCCAGGTGGTCGAATCGATCGCCATGGCCCGCGAGGTCGCCCTGAAACGCAGCGGCATCCGGCGGCAGAGCCATCTCGCCAGCGCTCCGGTGCACGTCACGCTGGAAAACCTCGCCGACCGGCTCGGGACGGAAAAGGCTCCCACCCTCAACCTCATCCTCCGGGCCGATCAGCGCGGGTCCATCGAGGCGATCGTCAAGGAACTGCAAAAACTCGATCATCCCGAGGTCAAGATCCGCGTGCTGCAGTCGATGGTCGGCGGCATCACCGAGGCCGACGTGCAATTGGCCGACGCCTCCGACGCCGTGATCATCGGCTTCAACGTGGTGCCCGACGAGCGGGCCCGGTCGCTGGCCGAAGACAAGGGCGTGCAGGTCCGGCGCTACGACATCATCTATCAGGTCACCGACGACCTGAAGAAGGCGCTCGAGGGCATGCTGGCGCCCGAGAAGAAGGAAATGGACCTCGGCCGCGCGGTCGTGCAGCGGACCTTCAGCATCAGCCGCCTCGGCGTGATCGCCGGCTGCCGGGTGATCGCCGGCGTGATCGCCCGCAACGGCCGGCTCCGCGTGATCCGCGACAGCCGCGTGATCGGGGAGTATGGCATCGAGTCGCTCAAGCGCGAGAAGGACGACGCCCGCGAGGTCCGTGACGGCCTCGAATGCGGCATCAAGCTGGCTGGCTTCAACGACATCAAGGAGGGCGACATCCTCGAGTGCTACCGGATCGAGGAAGTCGCACGCACGCTCTCGTGAGCTCACGCCGTCTCCTCAAGGCAGCCGCGGCGGTTCGCGAGGTGGTCAGCATGGCCATCCTCACGCAGGTGCGCGACCCGCGGGTGAAGGACGTGACGGTGACCCGCGTGGAGATGGCTCCCGACATGCGGAACGCCACGGTGCACGTGTCCGTGATGGGCAGTGCCGCCCAGCAGCAGCTCGCGCTGCGGGGCCTGGCCCGCTCCGCGGGATTCCTGCAGTCCCAGATCGCCGAGCGGATCGAGACACGGTATACGCCCCGCCTGCGGTTCGAGCTCGACGAGGGCGTGAAGCATTCGATCGAAATCGCCCGCGTGCTCGACACCGTTCTGCCCCCCGCCGTCGAGGAACCGGCCGAGACCGCCCCCGAAGAGTGACAGGAGACCCATGACCGCATCGAAGCGCAACGATCGAGCCGCCGGCAAATCCGCCGCCAAACCCGCCAAACCCGTGAAGTCGGCGAAGGCGTCGCCACCCCCGAAGGCCAAGCCGGCCGCGGCGGCCAAACCCGTGATCGAGGCGAAGCCGCCGGCCGTGAAGCCGCCGCCGCGGGCGCAGCTGCTTCCCCGGCTCTTCAAGGCCCTCAAGGCGTCGTACAAGCCGGTGCCCACCAACGTGAGCCGCCCGCTCCTCGAGCAGGTGCTGTACGCCTGCTGCCTGGAGAACGCCCGGCCCGAGATGGCCGAGAAGGCGCTCGCCCAGCTGCTCGCCCAGTCGTTCGATCTCAACGAGGTGCGGGTGACGACCGTCGCGGAGCTCGCCGAGGTGCTGCACGACCTGCCCGATCCGGCCCGGGCCGCGCTCTCGCTGCGGCGGGCTCTGCAGAGCGTCTTCGAGTCGACCTACAACTTCTCGCTCGAGCACGCCAAGAAGCACTCGCTCGCCCACGGCCTCAAGACGCTGGAGAGTCTTCACGGCGTGCCGCCGTTCGTGGTGCACCACGTGGCCTCGACGGCCCTCGGGGGCCACATGATTCCGCTCGATCACGGCGCCATGGCGGGCCTGTACCTGACGGGCCTCGTCACGCAGCAGGAATACGACTCGGGCAAGGTGCCCGGGATAGAGCGGCTGATCCCGAAGAAGTCGGGCGTCGAGTTTTCGTCGCTGCTGCATCAATTTGGCGTCGACTGCCTGGCGAACCTCCATGGCGCCACCGTGAAGAAGATCGTGCAGGCGGTGAACCCGGCCGCGGCCAAGGACCGCTTCCCGAAGCGCGGCGAATCGCTGCCCGCCCCCAATCCGCCGCCGCCGGCGCCGGGCCGCGAGGCGCAACGGGCCGCCGAGGCCGCCCGCACCGCCGCCGAGGAGCACCGTCCGGCGGGCCCGCAGGCGGCAGCCCGCCCCGCGGGCAAGACGCCGCTGCCGCCCCCGGGGGCCGGCCCGAAGCGTGCCGGAGACAAGTCGGGCACCGGCAAGCCCGGCCCCAAGCCCTTCGTCGTGAAACCGAACGTCGGCAAGCCGATCACCATCAAGCCGCAGACAGCTCCCCCCGCGCCGGAGAAGCCGCCTGCCAAGCCCCCCGCGCCGGCCGTCAAGAAACCGGAACCGCCGAAAAAGCCGGCGGGCAAGCCGGCCGCGAAGCATTCCGCACAACTCGCCAAGCGCAAGCCGAGGTGATCCATGGCCGGCCATTCCCACTGGGCGAACATCTCCCGCAAGAAATCGCTGATCGACGCCAAGCGCGGCAAGCTGTGGAGCAAACTCGCCAAGGCGATCATCGTCGCCGCGAAGCACGGCGGACCTGACCCGGACGCGAATCTCCGGCTGCGCTACGCGATCGACGCCGCCAAGGCGGTGAGCATGCCCAAGGACAACATCCAGCGGGCGATCAAGACCGGCACCGGCGAGCTCAAGGGGGGCGATCTCGAGGAATCGCTTTACGAGGGCTACGGCGCCGGCGGCGTGGCCGTGCTCTGCGAGATCCTCACCGACAACAAGAACCGCACCGCGCCGGAGATCCGCAAGATCTTCGAAATGTGCGGCGGCAAGCTCGGCGGCACGGGCTGCGTGGCCTATCTCTTCGAGCGCAAGGGCTTGGTCCGCGTGCCGCAGGCCTCCTGCAGCGAGGATCGGCTCATGGAGATCGCGCTCGAGGCCGGAGCCGACGACGTGAAGCTCGCCGGCGACCGCTGGGAGGTGACCTGCGAGCCGGCCGCGATGGCGGCCGTGGTGGACGCCGTGCGGCAGGCGGGGCTGGAGGTCGATGCCAACGAGATCGTACGGATCCCGACGAACAACGTGGCGGTGGACGACGTGGACACGGCCCGCAAGGTGCTCGACCTGATGGAGCGGCTCGACGACCACGACGACGTCCAGAGCGTGGCCGCCAACTTCAGCATCCCCGACGAGGCGTTGGCCCAACTGGGGTAGCGTCGGGCTGCTGACTTCGACCTCTTGCGGCGACGCTCGCTCGGGGTTGCCGATGCCACGTCGCCGGACGTTCGCCTCGCCCCTCCAGGCCTCGGCTCTCTGCGTGTCCGCTGCGGTCGAGTAGGCCCGGGGGCTTTCGCCCCCAGGCCTCTCACAGAACCGGACTTGTGGGTCACACATCCGGCTCTTTGGGTTTCAGTCTCACAGGTCGAACAACAGCGTTTGACCAGA
>JBIKND010000094.1:0-14146 GCA_044358905.1 Pirellulales bacterium
GTTGAGCACGCCGCCGGCCACGGAGATCGGGCTTGTCGACGGGAGCGCATTCGCGATGCCGACCGCCAGGGTGCCAGCGAGGATGCTCGTCGTGCCGGTGTAGGTGTTGGCGGCAGAGAGCGTGAGCGTGCCGCTGCCGAGTTTCGTGAGGCCGCGGGCATTGGCTCCGGAGTTCCCGATGACGGAGCCGTAGTTGCGGTCGGCGCCCGACGTGTCGAACCCGATGCTCGAATTGGCGGCCCACGTGCCGCCCGCCAGCACCGTGGCGACGTTCGCGTCGGAGAATCCACTGCCGAGGGCCAGGGCGCCGCCGCCGGAGACGGAGTAGCGGCCCGTGTCCCAGCCGGGCAGCGAAGCGGTGGAACTCGCCGAAAGGACGCCGGCCGACACGGTCGTCGTGCCGCTGTACGTGTTCGTGCCGGAGAGCAGGAGCACGCCCGCACCCGCCTTCGTGAGCGTGCCGCTGGTGATCGCGGCGGAAATCGTGAGGTCGGTATCGGCCCCCGTCGAGTCGCCCACCGTGAAGGTGCGGTTCGCGTTGCCGAGCGACAGGTTGCCCGCGATCGTCGCGCCGCCGGGGTTGTTCGTGGCGTCGTACGTGACGCCGCCGCCAAGCGTGAGCGTGCCGGAACCGGTCGTCACGCCTGCGGTCGTGGCCGCGGCACCGCCGCCGAGCGTGAACGCCGCCGTGGTCACGTTGATGCCGTTGGTGTCGAGCGTGCCCGCGTAGATCACCGGGCCCGCTGTGCCGGTTGTGCCGGAGATCCAGCCCGTGCCCGAAAGCCGCAGCGTGCCGCCGGTCGGGCCGCCGGCCGAGCCGATCACGGTGGAGCCTGTGTAGTTGCTTGAGGCCGAGAGCACGAGCGTGCCGGGGCCGAGCTTCACAAGGCTGCCGGCGCTGCCCGAGCTGATCGCCTGGCTGACGGTGAACGTGTTGGCCGCATCGGTGATGTCGAACGTCGTGGCCGCACCGGCCGTGAACGTTGTCGTTCGCCCGGTGGCCAGGCTCGTGAGCGTCGTGCCCGTCACCTGCAGCGCTCCGCCGGAGAAGGTGAGCGGCGAGGCCGTGCCGTTCATGAAAGCATCGGACGACGTGGAGAGCGTGCCCGAAAAGAGCGTGATCGGGCCCGTGCCCATCTGGTTGGCCGCGGTGAGGAGAAGCATGCCGCCGCGCACGCTCACGCCGCCGGTCATTGTGTTGTTGCCGGAGAGAATGAGCGTGCCGCTGCCGATCTTGGCGATGCCGAGCGCGTTGGCACCGCCGTTGGGATTGGCGATGTTGCTCGCGTAGGTGTAGGTGCCGCTCGCCACGGTCGTCGTGTCGATGCCCAGGAACGAGCCCGGCAGGAAGCCGCTTGTGCCCGTGCCGAGGACCTTGAACGTGTCGAGGTCGGTCGCCGTGAACTGCCCTGCCGCCCCGACGTCGAGCGCCATGACGCCGCCCGATCCGGTGGTCAGGTTGGTAGCCGTCCACTTGGAAGTGTCGCCACCGTAGATCGCATTGCGGGTGGCGAACTCAAGGATGCCGCCGTTCACGGTGGTCACGCCCGTGTAGCCGTTGGAGCCCGTGAGCAGGAGGCGGCCGAGCGCCGAGCCGCTCACCGTGAGGCTCTTCGTCGGCAGATCGGAGTGCGAGCCATCGACGATCCGACCGCCGATCGTGAGCGTGCCGGCATTGACCGCAACGGTGCGGGAGGCATTCGGCGTGGCGCCGAGCGACACGGTTCCCGTGCCCATGTTCAGGTCGCTGGGACCGCTGAATTGGAAGTTGCCGTCCCACGACTGGGCGTTGTTCGTGGCAAGCGTGATGGCCGCGCCGCTCGAGTTGCCGAGCTGGATGCCGCTTCGCACCTGGCCCGTCGGATTGATCCAGAGGGTTCCGGAACCGATGGCATACGGGTTGTTGAGGTTCACCGACACGGCCTGAGCCTCGGCAATGACCGTTCCACCCGAATAGCTATTGGAACCCGAGAGCGTGACGTTTGCGGCTCCTGCCCCGCTCGCAAACGTGACCCGTCCGGCCGCCGTCCCGTCGACGATCGGGACGGAAATGCTGTAGCCGGAACCGCCGGCGAAGATCAACTCGTTGTCTTGCCCGATGACGAGTCGGCCGGAACTGCTCCCGCCGCGAGAGATGTTCCAATTGCCGCTCGTGGACTGGAATCCACTGACGGTCAGGTCGTTGGCGCCCGACGACCCGAGGCTGACGGTTCGGCCAAAGTTGTTTGTGCTTGTAATGACATAGGCGGACCGTGGCGCCGTCAGCGTGACGTCGCCGATTCCGTAGATCCCATTGGTGCTGGTCAGTCCACTTTCGGTGACCGACGTATACCCCACCTGTGCCAACGTGCCGGACGCGTTCGTCACCCAGGTGGTTCCTGTCCCCGCCACGGCCCAGGCGCCGAGGATTCCGGCGGCGTTGTTCGGGCTCGAGATGAGGTAGGCCGTAGAACCGGTGCCGATGTTGTTGAACTGCACGACACCTCCAGTGCGGGTGATCGTGCCGAGGTTGACGGTGCCGGAGGTTGCATTGCCGCCAGAGGTCGCAAATCCGAATGAGTTCATGCCGGTCTCGACGGCGATCGTCGGAAGGGCATAAGAGCCCGACTGGAGATTGACACCATACAAACTGTTGGAACCCCACCAGGTTCCTCGAAGCGCGAGCGTGCCGCTGGTGGGGAGTGAGCTGGCACCGAGGACAATCTTGCCCGCACTGAGCGTCGTGCGACCCGTGTAGGACGCCGACGTGCCGAAAGACAGGGTCGCGAGCCCGGTTTGCCAGAGGCTGAGCGAACCCGAACCGCCGCCGTCGCGGACGTCGCCCAGCGTGACAGTCTGTTGGTAATTGGCTCCAGCGTCGATCTTGAGCGTGCGATTGGTCGTGTCGCCGGCGACACGGCTCACGACGTTGCGGATGTTCCAGTTGCTGCCACCGTTCAAGTTCACTCCCGACCAGATCTGCGAGCCGTCGAGGAGCACGTTGACCCTGTTAGTGGTGCCCGTGCTTCCCACGATCCAGCTTGAGTTGCTGGCGATGCTCACGCCGCCGCTCCCGATCGTGAGCGTGCGATCGGTGGCTCCGCCGTTGCCGGAGATCGTGAGATTTCCAGTCATCGAGGAGAACTGGGTGACCGACCGGGCCGCGGCATCGGCCGTGAGCGTGACCGTGGCCGCGGCCGTGGCGTTCGTGATCCCGAAGTAGGCGTCGTCAACGGCCGTGGGGCCCGACGAAGGCCGGACCGTCCCCGACACGATCGTGGACCAGTTGTTCACGTTGGACCACGTGCCGTTGCCGCCGGTGGCGCTGCCGCCGGTCCAATACAAGTCGGCGGCGCGGGCGGCCGTTGGGGTGGCAAGCAGGGCGAAGCAGACCGCCGCGGCGAGCCCGGCGTACGTTCGCCGACGGATGTTCTTGACCGTGGTGAATGTGAGGCTGTTGTCCATGACCCCCTCCTCGGAATCTACGGCGTAGACGATCGTCTCAAAACACCCGTCCACGATGTCGATTTCTCGACGCTTGCCAGGCTATCGCCCGTGCGTCCGACCGCACAGCGAATTTCCTTTGCGGAACGGCCAAATCTTTTGCGTAATCGGCCAGCCGGAAGGGGCCGTCCGTCGCTCCGTGTAGGTGCAGACTGGCAGTCTGCACACGGCCGCCGACGAATCGGGGCCGTATTCCGCAGACTGCCAGTCTGCGGCTACAGGGGGGAGGTTCAGTCTGCGGCCACAGGGGGTGGGCCAGTCTGCGGCTACACGGTCACTTTCGACAGAACCGTCGTCAGAGTCTCGGCGAGTTCGATCGCACCGGGGTCGTCGCTGTGAAGGAGATCAGAGTTGAGCGATGAGACGCGGCGGTGCCGCAAAGGCCGGCCGATTCCACAAAAGAATGAGCCAATGCGCAAAGGAAATCGCCGGGCAGTTTGCGCGAGGCGGCGATAGTCTGCATGAGCCAGCGATCAACGTCCGGTCGGGAGGATTGGCTTGGCGGCACGCGCGGACACGAAGCGATTCCTCTTGCCGGCGGCGGCCATGGTCGCGGTGTTCGCTGCGGCGACCGTCGCGGTGCACGGGGCCGACCGTCCGCGGGCCGGCCAAAAGCACCTGCAGGTGAAGGACCTGTCGCCGGTGAAGCCGCTCCAGGCCGCGCTGCACACGCCGCTCGTGCTCGTGAAGGACGGCAGGCCGCAGGCCGTGATCCAGGTGAACGTCGACCGGCCCGGCGAGCAGCTGACGATCCTGGTCCGCGAGTTCGTGACGGTGATCGAACTGCTGACCGGCGCGACGCTGCCCGTGGTCGTGGGGCAGCCCGTGCCACCGGACATCGCAGCCGTCGTCATCGGCGACTGTGCCGAATCGCGGCAGGCGGGCATCGACGCCGCGCGGCTGCCGATCGAAGGCTTCGAGATCAAGACCGTCGCCAACCGCATCTTTCTCGTCGGCAGCACGCGGCGGCTGGAGCCGGGGGCGTCGGCGAATGCGCGGAACGACGGCACGGCCTGGGCGGTCGCCGACTTCATGGAGCGGCTCGTCGGCGTCCGCTGGTACTGGCCGGTGAACGTCGGGGGCCGCAGCCTGCCCCCGGTCGAAGCCCGGCGCACCAAGCGGGCCCCGCCGCCCAAACGCGTCCCGCCGCCCAAGCGAATCCCGGCTGCCGTCGGCGAGCGGCGGGTCGGTACCCTCGCAATCGAGCCCTCCCACTACGCCGACGCCCCCGTCTTCCGCTGGCGGCAGTACCATCCGGGCCAGCGATTCAAGCCGGATGCGTGGGTGGCCCGGACCGGCGAAGGGGGCGGCGAGCTGCCGCGCCCCGCCGCGGCGGCCGTGCCGCCGGACGTCACGGAGATCAATCTTTCCGTCTTGCTGGCCGGCGTGCGCGCCGGCAACAGCTGGCCGCACCAGATCGACAGCCACCAGCCCGGGCAGCTGTGGCGGAACGACCCGCTCGTGAAGCGGTTCCCGGATCTGCGGGCCTGGACCGACCAGCAGGGCGGGCGGCACACGAGCATGCTCTGCTACAGCTCCGAAGACACCTTCCGGTTTCTCATCGCCGGAGCGGAGGCCGTCTGGGACCGCGGCCAGCGATCCCTGCCCGAGGATCCGTGGTGCGGCCACGGCGTCTCGTGGGTCTTCGGCGACGTGCTGGGCATCTCGCCGTTCGACGGCGCAGTGGCCTGCGCCTGCCCGGCCTGTCAGAAGTCGCTGCAGGACGGCGGGGCGAGCAAGCACATGGCGCGATTCGTGCAGCGGGTCTGCGCGGAGGTGGCGAAGCGCTGGCCGGGAAAGAAGGTCGGCTACCTGCCCTACTGGAATTACCGGTGGTGCAATCCGGACGTCGCGTATCCCAAGAACCTGGAGATCCGCCTGGCCGACACCCAGGGGGGCGAGCCCTGGTGCAAGCCCCGGGGGTTCGACGACGGCCACGAGGAACGCTGCACGCTCTGGGCCGCCAAGACGGCGAGCGGCCGGATCGTGACCTGGGAGTATCCCATCGCGATCACGTCGAAGACCCACGCCCCGATCCAGTTTCCGCACACGCTCCGCGACTACTACCAGCGGCGCTCGCGCGACAGCGCCGGCTCGTTCCTCAACGGCCACAGCCTCGGGGAGTGGTCGAACCACGCCCCCACGCTCTATTGCTGGATGAAGCTGCTCTGGAATCCGAACCTCGACGTGGACGCGGTCATGGACGAGTTCTGCGTGCGGATGTTCGGCCCGGCGGCGCATCTCGTGCGCGAAATGCTGGCCATCGAATGCCGGTGCTTCGAGGGATCGGGGATCCACGTGGCCCGAGGCGACGGCACCGAGAACGTCGCCGCCCTGCGTCGCATCTTCAGCCCCGAAGCCGTCCTCCGCCTGGCAACGCTGCGGACGGAGGCCCGCACGGCGCTCGCGGACGACCCCGTCGCCCTCCAGCGGCTGGAATACCTGACGTGGACCTACGACCACTTCTTCCGGGCTTATGGGCCGTGAGCCGGCTTCCCGGAGAGGATGCGGGTCAGGACGGGCGCCAGGTTCTCGGCGTACTCGACCGCGCCCTGGTCGGGGATGTGGACGAGATCCGAGTTGAGCGACGAGGCGCGGCGGATCAGCTCCTCGCCCGGCAGGAAGACAAGGTTGGGGTGGTCCTTCGCCAGCCGCGCCGCCACGGCGGCCATGGCCTCGCGGCAGCCGGCCAGCGACCAGACCGGTACCCCCGGCTTGGAAAACTTGAGGATCGGCGAGGCGAGCACCACCGGCTTCGTGGGATGGGCCGCGAGGATCGTCTTCAGGAAGCCCTCCAGCCGCTCCGGGTAGCCAGGGTCGCCGAGGGCGTTGGTGCCAATGTGCAGCGACAGGATATCGAAGTCGTCGCGGGCGGCGATCGCGGCCGCCAGGTTCGGCTCCGCCTTGCCGTGGCCGCCGATGCCGAGGTTCACGGCCTTGAGACCCAGCCTTCGGGCCGTGAGATCGACCCAGGTCATCGTCGGCACCGAGACATTGGCCCCCTGCGTGATCGAGTCGCCGTGGACGAGCCACCGCTTGCCGAGGGCGTTGGGCAGCTGCCGGTAGTCGTAGGGCTCGAAGCGGTCCTCGAGCGTGGCGTCGGCGTTCACCCGCACGCGGAGGATCTCCAGCTCGCAGTGCGTGGGAAATACGAACCGCACGACGTCGGTCTCCGGCACCGGGCCCCAAGGTTTGTAGGTGAACGCTTGCGGCTCGCGGCTGCCCGGCACGAAGGCCACCGTCGGCAATTGCTTGTGCGGCCCGCGGAACCACTCGGCCGTCACGCCGAAGCCGTCGTCAAACCGGCAGCGGGCCGTGACCTCGATCACGCGGATCGTGCCCTTGAGTTGCAGCTCGATCCCGGTGGCCATGCGGGCGATCGGCCGCATGCCGTCGCTCATCGCCGCGAGCGCCTCCGGCGTGAATCGCAGCGGGATCAGCCCCTCGGCCGTCTTCTCGACGTGGGCCGCGTTCACGAACGTCACGGCGGCGAGATCCACGTCCCGGAGCGGGGGAGCCGGGTCAGCGGCCAGAGCGGTCGCGGTCCAGAAGACGATTCCAATCGCCAGCAAACGCATCGTTGCACCTCGAAGGGGAAAGGGAATTTCACTGTAGCCGCAGAGTGGCACTCTGCGGAATCCGGGCCTGCGGTTCGCGACCGTGTGCAGACTGCCAGTCTGCACCTACAAGGAGCGGGGCGGCAGCCAAGCCTGTAGCCGCAGAGTGGCACTCTGCGGAATCCGGGCCTGCGGTTCGCGACCGTGTGCAGACTACCAGTCTGCACCTACAAGGAGCGGGGCGGCAGCCAAGCCTGTAGCCGCAGAGTGGTACTCTGCGGAATCCGGGCCTGCGGTTCGCGACCGTGTGCAGACTGCCAGTCTGCACCTACAAGGAGCGGGGCGACGTCGATCATTCCAGCTCCACCAGGCCCCAACCGTTGGGATGCATGCGGCTCTCGGTGGGGATGTCGTTGTTGACGTTCACCTCCGGCGCCCGATCGCTCCACATCGACCGCGTGGCGTTCCGTGTGCCCCCCTCGTTGCCGCCGATCAGGCCGGCGTCGAGGAGAAACTTCGCTCCCTTGGCCGGCTTCACGGCCGTGGCCGCCCACGGGATCGCCACCTCGACGACGTAGCCGCCGGGAATCGCCTGGTAGTGCATCGGCAGCTCGTTCCACTCCGCGATCTCGTCGAAGTTCTCACGACCAGCCGAGGGCGTCTCGAAGAAGGCCGCGAGCGGCTTCTCATTGGCCTCGATTTTCGGGCGATACCTCGTCGCGACGAGCTTGCCGTCCTTCGTGCGACCGATCACCACCCGGAGGTCGCCCACTTCCATCGGGTGGCGGTTGTTGGGGCCGACCTTCCGCTCGTCGAGCTTGGGCGTGAGGCAGATCTCGAGCCCGCTGCCGCTTTTGAAGAGCTGCCGGAAGTCGGAGGGCGTGTTCACGAATGGCACCGCCGACGTGACCTCGAACCGAGCGTAGAGATTCTTGGCGTCGTGGCCGAACTGCACGCGGGCCGCCGGCGCGGGGTCGTCGCCGATCGGCAGCGGGGCGACCTTGTGCCATTCGCCGTCGCTGCCGTCGGCGGCCGCCCCGGAGAGCTGCGGGATCACGGCCGACTTCCGCCCACCGGCATACTTCGCCTGCAGCGTGAGCCCCGCCTTCTGGTTCTGCTCGCCGTTCTTCGCGGCTTGGGCGAGCAGCGCGGCATCGACCGTGATCTTCACGGTCGCTCGGCCGATCGAGTCGAGACCGGTCAGCTCCCAGATCCGGCAATCGGCGTCGCCGCCGGTGAAGTACGTCTTGCCGGTCTTGGGGTGCTTGAAGATCTCGCCGTTGAAGTTCTCGGTGAGCACCATCGTGTGGTCCAACGTGTAGGCCGACCGCTGGTCCTGCCCTAGGGCGTCCACGAACAGGCCGTCCTGCTTGTCGATGAGGTAATACTGCCCGTAGTAGCTCGTGACGGGGAGTAGGTCGGGGTGCTGGGCCGAATCCATGCGGAAGGCGGCGACCGCGAAGCCGGGGGTGTAGGTGTTGCTGGTCCAGGCGAAGCCGGGGTGGACGTTGGTGTAGCGCCACCGCTCCTTGCCGTCGGGGCCGTACTTCACGAGCCGGGCGCCCGAGCCCTGCGCCCGCTCGCCGCGTCCGAGCAGGCCCCCGGAGAGCAGGGCGTAGGAGGAGCCGTCGTCGTCGGCGCAGGTGCCGTTGAAGGCGCCGCCTTCATCATCGTGCGCCATGGCCTTGGGCTGATCGGCGTAGCGGAGTTCGCCCTTGGGGCCGAAGCCGAGGAAGTCGAGACGCACGATGTCGAAGGGCTGCGTGCGTTTGCCGGGCCCGGTGGGCTCGAGCCAGGTGTCACCGCGGTACGACCAGAGGTTCAAGCGGCCGTCGATCACCACCTGGCGGCCGGTCATGATCCGCGACAGCCCCGGCTGCTTTTCGTCGTCCTGCACCCTGCCGTCGTTGTTGGCGTCGCGCCAGTCCACCGCCGGCTGCCGGTTCTTTCCCTTGCCGCGGGCCGGGGTGTGGGCCATCCGCGGCACCCACTTCCCGCCCACCTCCTCGTAGAGCGTCGGGCCGCCGGTCGACATCGTGCCATTCACGAGCATGAACTTCCGGCCGTCGCGGGCCACTACCCTTCCGCCCGAGTGGTAGTCGGCCTCGGGGAGGACGACGCCGTTCTCCTCGCGGGTCCGCAGGATGGCGCCGTCGGGCCGCCAGGTGCCCTTGTCATAATCCACGACGTAGCGGACGTTGTAGGCGTAGACCTGCTCCGGGTCCTTGGGGTCGAACGAGCCTCCGGTCGAATAGGGCATCGAGCCGAAGAAATCCTTGAAGAGCGTGCCGTCGGCGTTCCAGGCCGAGTAGCGCTTCGGGAACCGGTCGTCCTCGGCGACCCACAGCCGGCCGCTCTTGTCCACGGCGATCGCGTAGGGATTGAGCATCGCGGCGGCGTCGAAGGCGTCGAGCAGCGGCCGCCCGCCGGCCTTGCCGAACTTCTGCACGGCCTTGCCCGAGGCGTCGAGCTTCCAGACCTGCATCGTCTTCCCCTGGAGCGACACGTAGACGTGGCCCGAGGCATCGCAGGCGAGCATCTTCGGCTCGTCGAGATCCTTCGCGATCGGCGTGAAGCCGCCGGACTTCGCATCGACCCTGCCCATGGCGTTTTCGCTCACGGCGTAGAGCACGCCCTTGCCGTCCACGGCGAGGCCGCCGGTGAGCGGAACGGGTGTCGCCACCTCACCCGTCTGCTTGCCGGTCGCGCTGTCGACGAGAAACAGCTTCGGTTCGCCGTTGGCCGTGACGAGCGTCCGGTCGTCGAGGGCCGCAAGGCCGCGATTCACCGGAACCTTCGCGGTCGGCCTGCCGTCGGCGAAGGGGGAAAGCTGCCCGTCGGTAAGGCGGAACTTCGTGAGGTTGCCGTTGTTGCCGAAGTAGCCGAAGCCGTTCCGGAGCGCGAGCGCCAGGCCCGTGGCCGTGGTTCCCCAGAGCTTCTTGCCCTCCAGGTCGGTGCCGATCGTGGCCTTCTGGGCCTCGAAGTTGCCGGTGCCGAGGATCACGCGGTCGCCCTCGGTGGCGACGAACGTCGGCGCCCAGTAGTCGCCCGCCCAGCCCCCCGTGCCGTCCTCCGTCTGCCACGGCGGAGTGCCGCTCGTGCCCACGTCGCAGACAAACTTCTGCCCGATGCCGTCGTGGGTGAGGATCTTCGCCTCGTAGGTGCCCGCCGGCACGGGTCGGTCGAAGTCGTCGAGGCCGTCCCACATCCAGGTCTGCTCGCCCGCCTTGAACGGCACCGCGCCGATGCCCGTGCGGATCGTCCGGCCGGCGGCATTGCGGATCGAGATGCTGGCCTTGCCGTCGCGGGGCATCGTGAACTTCACGGGGATGTGCCCGGCCGCCCGCTCCGTGCCGCTCTTCGGCGGCGGCGGCAGGTTGCCCTTGTCCATGAAGCGGCCCAGGCCCCAGGCGGCCGGGCCCATGTAGCCGAGCGTGTTGCTCCTCGGGTTGCGGACGTCGGTGATGCCCGACTTCAGCTCCGTGCCCAACTCGTTGCCCCAGTGGATCTGGAACTGCATCTGCACGTCGTCGCCCCCCTTGTAGGGCCGCGGCGCCCGCAGCACGGTGAGGGGAATTTTGTATTCGAACGTGCAGCCCTTGCCGTCGGCGTCCTCGACGAACGCACCCTCGAGCCCCGGCGGGTTCACCACCTCGTCCGCGAAGTTCAGCGTGTAGCGGGCCTCGTAGCCGGCCTTCTTGTCCTGGGTGGAGTACCAAAGGTTGATGTGGTTGACGAACTTCTGCTGCTCGGCCGGCATCCGGCCGCCCGTGATGTTCGAGGCGTCACTCTTGACGGCCGGGTCGGAGATGAAGCGGATCTGGATCGCGTCGGCGTTCCACGCGTTGGCCACGTCGCCGCCGAAATGGTTCACGTTCCGCATCGGGGTCGGGTCCTTCCAGTGGCCGCCGACGTAGACGAAGTCCTTGTCGTACATCATCGCCATCTTGACGTGATGGCTCTCGCGGCTGGCCTCGTCGATGAACATGAAGATCTCGCCCGAGCGGTCCCAGTCATCGAGTTTCCCGTCCACCACCACCTTGCCCGGGGCGGGCACGATGCGGATCTCCGTGTTGTCGGCCTTGTTCTGCACGGCTGCGTACGGGAACGCGGGCCGGGCCGCGAGCACGCCGAGGACGATGCAGGCAGCCATCACGGTGACGCTGCGGGCGAAGCGGCGAGCGAAAGGCGGGGCAGGCATCGGGCAGGCATCCAGGGGAAAGGTGAGACGGCCCACATGAGCGTCGAGGCCGCACGACCAGACTGTATCAGCCTTATCCGGGCCTCTGAGCCGATGGCCGTTTTCACAAAAAATCCGACCGTTTTGCCAAACAATTTTGCTGGGACGCAGGATCGCTGGGCCGGTAACTTGAAAAAAAAATGTTGACATGTTCTTGTCTTCACCGGCCCCGGCGCACCGATGACCGCGGATTGCCGATGCCTGCTGCGAGCGTGTCACCCGGTGGGCCGATCAACGCAGCCTTCACGCTCACGGAATTGCTCACCGTGATCGCTATTATCGCCCTGTTGGCAGGTCTCCTGCTGCCCGCGGTGCAGGCCGCCCGCGAGGCGGGACGGCGGGCGACGTGCTCGAACAACCTCGTGCAACTCGGCAAGGCGATCGCCTCTTACGAGTCGGCCAACGGCCACTTTCCGCCGGGTGCGTATGGGGGCGTCGGCCTACAGTTGGATTGTGATGATCCTGCCGCAGCTCGAGCAGCAGGCGACCTACGACAAGCTGCCGGGCCTGCAGGACAAGACCCTGCTATGGGCAGGAAAAAACCTCCAGGACAAGCCCCACGCCGAAGTGGCGGGTTTCTATTCATCCATGCTGGTGTGCCCGACGAATCCGCTCCCGGTCCGCACTCCTCTGTCGAACCAGCATTTGATCTCCAGTTACGTCGCCGTGGCGGGCGCCAGCGACACGGCCTTCAGGAGTGTTCCTCCCAACGATCGCTGCCCGGTCTCGCCGAGTAATTCCGGCAACTGTTACAACGGGCTCATGGCGGCGCCGTGGCGGGACGGGTCCAACCCCAAGCTTCCCGACGGCAGCCCGGACGTGTCGAAGTATCAGCCCGGGACGCTCTTCTGGTTTTATATCTATCCCGCCGATGCGAACGTGACGGGCTGCCGTGCCGGCCAGGTGCGGGACGGCCTTTCCAACTGCCTCCTCGTGGGCGAGCAGGCGGACTGGGGCTGGCTCACGTTCGCGGGGCAGCCGCCCGTGCGGGGACATTGCGTCTCGGGGCAGAAGGGCTGGGTGGTGGGCAAGTTCCAGCCGGCAGACACCGGTGGGAACCGTGCCTACAACCTGACGGCGGTGAACAAGCCGCTGGGATCGCGGTTTTGCGACGTGCCGATGATGGCGGGCAGCCAGCCCTACAGCGGCTTGGACAACCAGATCGGCTTCTTCTCGGCTCACGGGCCGGGGGCGACATTCGTCTTCGGCGATGGGTCCGTCCGCTGGCTCGACGAGACGATCGACTTCAACCTCTACCAGCGGCTGGCGATCCGCGACACGTCGAGCGCCGGGCCGACGCTGCCCAACGGTTCCGCGAACGTGAAGACGCTGCCATGACAGATCACAACGGCACGACGCACCGGCGCCGCCCGCGCCGGCCGGGACTCACGTCGCTCGGCCCCGTTCGCCTTCCGCGGTCCGCGCTCGGCCCGGCGCTCGCGCTCCTGCTGGCCGGCGCGGTCGGCTGCGGCCGCGCGGAGATGGGGCCCGTAAGCGGACGGGTGACGTTCAAGGGAAAGCCGGTGCCGATGGCCGTCATCCGCTTCCAGCCGCAGAGCCGGCCGATGGGGGTGGCCGTGACCGACAACGACGGCCGGTATCAATTGAGCACGAAGCAGCCCCTCGACGGCGCCTTCGGCGGACACCACGTCGTGAGCGTCTATCCATGGCAACTGGCAGTGGGGCAGGAGCCACTCGACCCGGCCTACACGCCGCTGCCCGAGGACCGGGCGGACATCCCCGACAAGTACCGGGCGTCCCACACCTCGCCGCTCTCGGCCGAGGTGGTCGCCGGCCGCGACAACACGATCGACTTGGATCTCGTCCCCTGACTGCTGGCCGCCCGTATCCCGCAGAGTGCCACTCTGCGGCCACAGGTAGGTGCCGCTCTGCGGCCACGGGGATGGATCAGGAGGGGGCCCGGGAGCGGTCCTTCGACGTGGTTGTAAGGACGAGTGCGATGCGGATGAGCTTGGTCGAGGAGAGGGGTGTGGTCAGGATTTCGGCGTTGCTGCAGGTGCTCGCGGGGCGGAAACGATCTCCCCGAGCCGCTTGGCGGCTTCTTCCTCGTCGAGGATTCCGGCCGCGGCGAGCGTGTGGGCTGCGGCCGCGATGACGGCCTGCCGATCCTTGACGCTGACCTCCGCCCACTTCCGCAGCGCCTGCACGTCGTCCTTGCGGACGAACCGCCACTGGAAGGGCGTGTGCTCATCACCGTCGTTCACGTAGCCATGCACCCGCCACCAGCCGACCAGCGCGCGCGTGGCGGCAGCCAGCGTGGCGGCGGCCTCGTCGCTGGAGCCGGCAGGCGCGGCGATCGCCCCAAGAAACCCGCGGCGGCTCTCCACCTCGGCCGCGAGGATGTCGAGATACCGCCGCGGCCCGCCCGGAATGAACGCGGCTGCCTCGCCCGAGAGCGTGGCCTTGCGGAGCCGGTCGGGCAGATCGGCGGGCAGTTGGTCGAGCGGCAGCTCCAGGCACCGCCATGTGGGTACGAGCAGCGCCCGGTCGCCACCGAGAAGATCGGCGAAGTCGCCGAGCACTTCCTGGTCAGGCGTGTCGAGGTAGGAGAGGTCGGCCGATGCCCGGGCGAAGAAATACAGATTCGGCAGCACCATGACGGGCTGCTGGGCGTTGCCGAAGACCCCGTCGGCCGTGGCCGCGTATGGCGCCTCGTTCCGCAGCATCCGGCGGATATCGGCGAACTGCAGCTTCGATCCCGGTACCGAAGGCTCGTATTCGATCGCCTCGTAGGGTTCTTCGGTGAATTTCGTGGCACGGGCGGGTCGTTTGGGGAGTGCCGGCACAGTAAATTGCGGGGATGGACACACTCTCGACGCACTATGCCCGGCTTCTGGGCCTCGAC
>JBIKND010000095.1:0-14061 GCA_044358905.1 Pirellulales bacterium
CCCTCACCTCCCTCAACTGGTTGGACGAGAAGAAGCCATGGGATGCCCAGATGGACTGTCGGCGACGTGCCGTCGGACGCTCGCGATCGTGCGGGCCGCGGCCTCCGCCGCCGTGGGCAGCGGGAAGACCTCCGCCGACAGCCAGCCTTGATAGCCGATTTCCCGGAGGGCCGCCACGACCGGTGCCGGATCGGTGTGCCCGAGGCCCATCGCCCGCCGGTTCGAGTCGGCCCAGTGGACGTGCCCCACGCGGCCGCCGGCGGCCCGCACCGCGGCGGGCAGGTCGGTCTCTTCGATGTTCATGTGGAACAGGTCGGCGAGCAGCCGCACGTGGCTCAGGCCGCGGTCGGCGAGAAAGGCCGCGGCCTCGCCCTGGCGGTTGAAGAGGTCGGTCTCGTAACGGTTCAGCGGCTCGTAGAGCAGCGACTGGCCGTGCCGCGCCGCCCGGTCACCGAGCCGGCCGAGCGCCGCGGCCAGGTGATCGAGCGCGGCGTCCCGGGCCATTCCCGCTCCGCTCCGCCCCTGCATCGAGCCGATGATCGCCGGCGCGCCGCACGCGCCGGCGCGATCCACGATCGCGGCGATGAAGTCCTCGGCCCGGGCGCGCGTGGCGGCGTCGGGATCACAGAGGTGGAGCCGGTGCCGCACCCAGCCGGCGCCCGTGCCCACCGCCGCGACCGCGAGGCCATGGCCGGCGACGACACGCATCAGTTCGGCCGCGTCGAGCGCGGCCGCCGACTCGGGAAAGATCTCGACGCCGTCGAACCCCAGATCGGCGGCCACGCGGCAGCCGGCCGCGAGCCCGTCGTGAAACACGAACGGCCCACTCCGCGCCTCGGGCACGAGACAGATCGTGATCGCCGATTTCATCCGGACTATTTCCCGACCTCAACGGCCGGCGGCCGCCTCGGGGCTGCGGGCCACCTCGGGCTTGCGGTCGCCACGGGGCAGGGCGGCGCCTGCGACGTACCAGCCTTCCTCCGTGGACTCCATGCCCAGGCAGGTGGTGCCGAAGTAGCGACGCACGGTCTCGAACTCCGGCAGCGTGCTGCCGTCGATCTTCTGTTCGCGCACCGCGCCCGGCTTGCCGTCGCCGAGGATGCCGTTGAGGAGCTGGCCGAACACGCTCTTCGACTTGGGCATCGCCCCCTGGCGGAGCAGTTCGTAGGTCGGCTTGATCGTCTCGTCCTCGCGGCCGAACGCCCGCACCGCCGCTTTGCCGGGGAACAGCCGGGCGAGTTCGGCGGCCGTGGCCTTGTAGTCGGCCGCGGCAGCGAGCGTGTCGGCGCCGCCGGGGGTCGCCAGCACCCGCTCGAGGATGTCGCGGTGCGACGCGATCAGGAGATGGCCGTGGGCCACCGTGACGGCCGAGTGGGGCAGCAACTTCTCCTCCTTCTCGCGCAGCCGCTGGCGGCGGCGATGGGCGGAGTCGTCGTCGCCATCGTGGCCGTCGGCATGGGCGACGGCGCCGCCGGGCGTCTCGACCTCGATCTTCGGGATCGCCATCGAGCGGTCGATCAGCTCCCATGCCTCGTGTTCGCCGATCTGGATCTTCTGCATGTCGGAATCGGCGGCCATGGTCTTGGCGACGGTGGCGGCGACCCGCTGCGGGTCGGTGGCCTCGATGGCGATCACGATCCGCTCGCTGTCGGTGCCGATCGGCTCGACGTGGTGCGAGAGAAGGGTCACCCGCTTGCCGAGGCAGGCGACCATGTCCTTTTCGAGATCGATCTGCGGGCCGTCCGGATCCTCCTTGAGCGAGGCGATGACGTCGTCGAAGGTCCCCTTCTCGCCGACGATGTCGTCGAACAGCGTCTCCACCGAGGCGAACGCCGTCTGCATATCCCACTGCATCGCCGTCCAGCCCGCCAGCTCGCGGGGCGCCCAGGCGGGGGGCGCGATGCCCTCGGAGTCGGGAAACCGCAGCATCCGGGCGGCGAGGTCGAACCGTTCGGTCCCGAACGGCTCACGGCCCGGGAGGGCGGGGGCGTGGACGAGCGTGTGATGCCGCAGGGAATGGCCGCCGTGGTCGAAGGCCACGACGCCACCGATGCCCTTCACGGCGTCGAAGCCCTGCCGCCCGAGGATCGCCACGTAGTCGGGGCCCTTGCGCTTCTCGCGCGGCGGGTTGCTGGCCTGGTAGGCCTTCGCGAAGCCGAGCGGATCGACGAACCAGCGGATCGGCGCCGCCGAGCCGGGAATCTCCTGGCCACAGCGATTGAGAGCCACGGTGAACGACGGATTCGTCGCCAGGCTGTCCTGGCGGCCCTGGGCGAGCACCGCGAAGGCCTGGCCGACCTGCACCGCGTCGTCACCGACGACGAGTGCCGCCGGCGCCAGCGCGAACGCCACCCGGCGGTCGCGGGCCGGCGCGTCGGCGCGGCCGTCCTCTTCCGGTGGCAACTGGTAGACGGTGAGCTGCGGCGGCGCGCCGGCGACGGTCACCTTGGTCGCCTTCCGCTCCAGCAGCCGCTGCGAAATGTGCTCGACGAGTTCCTTCGCCTCGGCTTCGTGGCCCGTCGTGTCGACCAGCAGGACGGTCGAGAGCACGCCGGGCGCAGCCTCGATCGCGGCGGCGGCCACCTCGCCTCCGGGCACCTTGCCGAGGTCCTCGAGGGTCAGCCCGAGTTTCGCCAGCCGCTGCTTGCCGTTCTTGGAAATCTGCTCGCGGAAACCGTCCACGAACGCCTTCATCGCCGGATCGGCGACCAACTGGCCGTAGGACGTGCGGTCGAACCGCTCCTGGAGGCCGCGGGTGTCGGGAACGCTCAGCCAGGCGCGGGTGGTCGCGGGGAAGATCGTCTCGCTGGGCGGGAAACTGCCGGCCGAGCACCACGCCGATCCGACGACGAGGGATGCGAATAGAGCCCGCAGAATCTGGCGGGCCCCGGCGTTCATTCCAATACAGCGCACAACGATCCTCCTGGCGGATGGTGGCGAAACCGGCACGACCGTTACGAACCCACTCTTTATCGTTCCCAACGGGCCATTTTCTCAACTCGGGTTTCCGCCGGGCCTTTGGGCAAGCCACGAAGGAAGGGCAAAGCTACGACGAGAGCGACGACGGCCAGGCAGGCCGCCGCTGCGAGGGTCGTCTCCGCGTTCCAACCCACGGCCGCGGCGCAGCGCACGAGGGCGACGAGCAAGGCCGCCGCCACGACCAGCGCCGCGACCGTGAGCCACGGCCAGACGCCGGCCGCCAGCGGATCGAATCCAGCCTCGGCCGTGTGCAGCAGTCCGGCCACGAGCGGTGGCCAGCCGAGCATGGCCGCGTAGCCAACCGCGACCGCCGCCACCCAGCGTTGTGCGTCCAGGGGACCGACCGATCGGCGGGCCGCGTCGGCTCCGCCGGCCGTGGCCGCCAGCCGCGCCCAGGCACCTCGGCCCGGAGGCCCGAGCACGGCGGCAGGCACCGCGAGCGTCGTGAACCAGCCCAGGGCCGCGAGCATTCCCGCCGCAGCCGCCGATGGTGTCAGGAAGTACCACACCGCCATGCCCGCCAGCGATGTGGCCATCGCCGTCGCCGACAAGGCCCACCGCAGCCCGCCGCGGAACATCGCGAGGTCCGCGAACGACGCCGCACGCGGCCGCTCATCCGCGCTCCACGCCGAGCCGCGGCCCCATCGCCACGCGGCCCATGTCGCCGCCGTCGTCACGACCGCGGCCGCGACGGCGCAGGCCAGCGATTCGGGCACCGACCGGCCGCCCATTCCGGCAGCGGCCGCCACCGCGGAGCAGACCAGACCGAGGCTCGTGGCATCCGCAGGCGCGGCATCGCCGGCCGCGGCCTTCGCAGCCACGGCGAGCGTCAACGCGACCCCGAGCCCGCACCCGATACCGATCGCCACTGCGTCGCCCGCCGCGAACCACCGTCCGGCCATCGCGACGAGACAGCCACCGAGGGGCCAGGCGGCCCGCGCCGCCCACCAGGCGACGTCGAGCCGCGCCATGCCGGGGAACGATCCGCACGGCGGCCTCCCGACCGCCGCCGCCGCCCAGCCACCGCAGGCGATCGCGGCCGCCACCGCCTCCACGCCGCCGGCCGTCGCCGCCAGCCCCGCGACGGCCGCCGCCGCGATGCCGCACGCGAGCCACGACGCCGGTCGCCGGACGTCGATCCGCACCAGGAGCGGCAGGATCGCGGCTCGCACGCCGTCCTCCGTGGTGAGCCTTGGATCAGCCGCGACGCGGCCGCACCTGCCCCTGCACCCGCAGCGGCAGTCCCATGATCCGCAGGAAGCCCTCGGCATCGGTCTGGTCGTAGGAACCGCCCCCCTCCATCGACGCGATGGCAGCGTCGTAGAGGCTCTGGCCGCTCTCCCGGCTCTTCACCAGGATGTTGCCCTTGTAAAGGTTCAGTTCCACGGTGCCGGTCACCGGCTTCTGGGCCTCGCGAATGAAGGCCAGGAGCGCGTCCATCTTCGCGCAATACCAGAAGCCGTAATACACCATCTCGGCCACTTCCGGCGCCAGGCGGTCGCGGAGGTGCACGAGGTCGCGATCGAGCGTCATCTGCTCGACGAGCCGGTGGGCCTCGTAGAGCAGCGTCATGCCCGGCGCCTCGTAGACGCCGCGGCTCTTCATGCCGACGAAGCGGTTCTCGACGATGTCGGTGCGGCCGACGCCGTTGCGGCCGCCGATCGCGTTGAGTTCGAGCACGATCTCGTGCGCGGCGAGGGTCTTGCCGTTGACCCGCACCGGCACGCCGCGATCGAAGTCGATCCGCACCGTCTCCACGGTGTCGGGCGCCGCCTGCGGCGAGACGGTCATGCCGAACTCGACGAGGCCGAAGCCGTCGGTCGTCAGTTCCTCGAGGGCCCCGGCCTCGTAGCTGGTGTGCAGGCAGTTCTCGTCGGAACTGTAGGGCTTCCCCTTGGAGGCCTTCACGGGGATGTGCTTGGCCTCGCAGAATTCGATCAGTTCCTTGCGGCCCGGAAACCGCTCGCGGAAGGCGGCGATCCGCCAGGGCGCGAGCACCTTGATGCCCGGATCGAGGGCCTCCGCCGCCAGTTGGAAGCGGCACTGGTCGTTGCCCTTGCCGGTGGCGCCGTGGGCGAACACCGAGCAGCCCTCGCGATGGGCGATCTCGACGCACACCTTACTGATCAGCGGCCGGGCGATCGACGTGCCGAGCAGATAGGTGCCCTCGTAACGGGCCTGCCACTGCATCGTAGGAAAGGCGAGGTCACGGCACAGTTCCTCGCGGACGTCCACGATCAGCGCCTTCACGGCGCCGCAGTCGCGGGCCTTCTTGAGGGTCGCCTCCCGGTCCTCGCAGGGCTGCCCGAGATCGACGTACACGGCCACGACCTCGTAGCCCTGCTCGATCAGCCACCCGAGGATGACCGACGTGTCCAACCCGCCCGAATACGCCAGCACGCACCGCTTGCTCATCTGCATCCTCGTGAAAAAGAGACCGCTCCGACCCCGCAATCAGATGCATCCGCCGCGGGGATGCAAGCCGAACAGCGTAATCGACGGCGTTTTCCAGCGCCAGCGTCAGACGCATCCCATCGAGCAGCCTCTGCGACCTCGAGCGGCGGGCACGAGGGCGACCGCGCGGCTCAGCCCGGGAGGAAGAGTTCCGCCGGGGAGAGGGCGGCCTCGGGGAGGGCGAGCGGACGCACCAACTGATCGCCGGGACGATCAACGATGCTCATAGTTCGGATTGCCACGGGAAAATACGTCACAACGAGCAGATCGACATTCGAGTCGGGCCAGGGCCTACCAGACGCATAGAAACCGAACTTCACGACCCGATCCGGCGCACGATGCCGAGCCGCGGGCATATCCAGGCATCATTCCCGGCCCGCCCGCCCGCGATGCCTGCAATAGTTCTTCGAGTCCTCGACGGACGACTTGTTCTCCAAGTCCACGTCGTTGTAGCTGTGCCTGGTTCCCCAGCCGAAGATGCTCTCGAACCAGGGCAAGAGCCGGCTGTTCTCCAGGCTCTTCTGGAAATAGACCTCGTGCTCCTTCTCCTTGATCCCCATCTCGTACAGGTCCTTGTCGTAAGCCTTGATGCCCAGGTCGTTGAAGTAGCGCATCATGACGAAATACTCGCAGACGTTTCCGCTCTCCAGCCTTCCCGCGAAGAAGTAGGGCATGAACCAGCCGATGACGTGGCAGCCCATCGAGAGAATCCTGCCGATGATGTGGTATTTGATCTCGTTGTAGCGCGATGGCTGGATTCCGTACTGCTGCATGATCGAGAACACGACCTCCCGATGATGCCACTCGTCGTTCTCGATCTGCGCGATGGCCCGCTTCTCGTCGGGGTTCCGCACCGATCCGGCGTGGCCGACGTAGGCAAATGCCGCCGCCTTCTCGGCTGAGTAGGCCATCTGCAGGAGCTTGACGAGCCTCGGGTGGTCGATGGTCGGCGACTGGTTCACGATACGTCGGTAACCGTGGGACTCGTTCGTTCGTTAACCCCAGAGCACGGGTGCCGAGTTTTTCGGCAGCGGGTCATTCTTACACGGTTCTTACAACTTCCTCGCAGGGGCCGCGCAACCGACGGGCCGCCAGGGGGTATCTCTTCTCGTGGCTTGGCTCGTGGCTTGGCGAACCCGCTCGGAAAGCGGACAGTGAGTTACTGCCGTCGCGGGCCACGTGATCCCCATGGAGAATGCGACCATGCACACGAAGCGATCGATCGACAGCGGCTCGAATCTGCTCGCCGCCTTCCTGCTCGCGGGCTTGGCCGCGGTGCCGGCCGCGGCCTTCGCGCAAGGCCAGGCCTCGGCTCCCGCGACGCCCGCCGCGGCCGCGGCCAAGCCCGATCCTGCGATCCTCCTCGAACGGGCCCGGAAGAAGATCAAGGTCGATCACGACGTGGCCGGCGCCGTGGCGGCGTATCGGGAGGTGATCGAGAAGCACCGGGCCGATCTCGCCCACGCCCGGCCGGCGCTGCGCGAGCTGCTCGATCTCTGGGTGGAGGTGCAGGGGAACGAGGCGGCCGCGGCGGCGATCCGCCCGGCGGCGGAAAAATATCTCGACATGCAGCGGCCGATCGACCCCAAGGCGGCCGCCGCGCGGACCGACGACGACCTGGCCCGCGACCTGCTCCTCAAGCCCTGGCTGGTGACGCTGAAGTTCGACAACGCCCCGCTCAAGGAGGTGCTCGCGGAAATCACCCGGCAGTCGGGCGTGGCGATCGAGGTGGGGACGCTGCCGCTGCCGTTCGATGCGGCCAAGTACCGGGCGTTGTTCACAAAATTGAAGCGATACGCGGAACTGCCTGAGGAGGAGCGGAAGTTGCTCTGGGATGAGATGGTGGCGGAGAACATGGGCCTGGAAGGCGAGGGCGACCCGGACGAGATCATGCGACAGGGTGCAGCCGAGTTGGCCGGGGTGACGGCGGAGATGCTGGAAGCAGAAATCCAGCGAAGGTCCAAAGCTCGGCAGGCCGCCGAGGAACTCGTGCGGAGCGGAGTCACGATCGACGTCACTGGCGTCACGGCATTGGCCGCGATCGATGCCGTGGCTGCTGCGCTACCGACACCGCAAGTGGCGACCACGGTGGTGCATGAGTCGGTCTACCTTGAAAGCTCCTCCGGGCCGGCTGTGAACCGCATATATCAAGGGCGGTCGGCGATATGGCTCTCCGGCCAGCAGCGTACGTCTTTCTTCGACGCAGAAGGCGTCCGGCATTCCAGGCTGACGACGACCGTTTGGCACGCGCACGAGCCAGGCCTGCCAATACAGGACCTTGCCGTCCGGTCTGCCGTTGGCACGGACAGCCGGGGACGAAAGTTCGTGATGACCGGAGAGGGTCATGGGGCAAATATTGACTTCCCGGACGTGCCCGCCGAAGTGCAGGAGTTCGTCACGCTTACCGGTGAATACGCCGCGAACGTGATTACCGAGAGACATGATCGCCGCCTGCCACTGACCAAAGGCAACCGCTTGGAAACGCCCGAGGGAACGCTGACGGTGCAATCGATCGACACGGCAGAAGGCCAAACCGTCGTCACACTTGTCGAGGCCCTGAAAGACATGAGCCAAATGGGCACGTATGCCGCTGCCAGCGCAGGGCACGGCGGGGTTGAGGACGATTCGGGCTATCTGCTGGAGTTGGCCAATGGGAAGCGGATCGGTGCGCACGGCATGTCGATGCATGGAAACGAAGCAGGTGCCGAGAAGAAGCTCAGGTTCCACACTGGCTCCGCGGAGCCGACGGCGCTTCTATGGAGCGTGCCCACCAAGACAATCCCCATCGTGATTCCCTTCGAGTTCAAGAACGTGAAGCTGCCGTGAGCGGGGAACCAGCCCTGTGTGACACGGCGGCCGTGATCGGTGAGCGAAGGCCCATGGCCCCAGAGCAGGTGCCGCGATGACGCGTTGGCGACGGTCGCTCGACCGCTGGCCGTACCTGCTCGTTGCCGGATCGGCCGCGGTGCTCGCGGTGCTGGCGTCGCTCTGGGTCGGCGCGGAGATCGGCCGCGAGCGGGTGCGCCGCCGAGGCGAAGACCGGGAACGGGTCGAGCAGGCCGCGACGGTCGTGCGGACGGAACTCGCGCGGCTCGAAGGAGACCTGCTCCGGGCCGCGACCGCGTCGCCCGCGCAGGTGCAGGCGCTGCTCGTGAGCCGGCTTGAGACTGCAAGCCCGCTGGCCGACACGATGCTGATCGTGGACGGTGACCGCGTGGTCTATCCAGTTTGGGTCGATGCGGAGAACACGCCCGGACGCACGGCCGCGGACGGGCCCGACGAGGCGGCGCTCGGGGCCGTGCGGACCCGGGCGCTCGCCGGTGCGCCGGCCGCGGAGGTCGAGGCCGGATACCAGCGGCTGATCGCCGACGCAGAACCACCGACGGCCGATGCGGCCCGGCTGGCGCTGGCTGGGTTTCTCGCCCGGCAGGGCCGTGCGGCCGACGCCTGCCGGCAGGCGCGGCTCTTGGCCGCCGACGAGGCGGCGCGGATCGAAGACCGGCTGCTCGCGGCCGGGCTGCGGGCCCGGGTCGCGACGGGTGCCGAGCGTGTGGAAGCACGGGTCACGGCCCTCGACCTCGTGCGGCTCGCCGACGGCCGCGCAGCGCCGCTGGCCCGCCGGCTCGTCATCGACGACCTGCGGAACGCCGCCGCCACCGATGCGGAGGCGACTGGCGCGGCCGACGCGGCGTGGCTGGAGACGCTCGCCGCGGAGGAAGCGGCGATCACGATGCGGGAGCGGCACTGCCGCGACCTGCTTGCTCGGCGGCCGAGCCTTGCCATCTCCCCCGATCTCCCTTCGGGGCAGGTGACGTACACCGAAGGCGAGCGGTTGTGCGGTGCGACCCGCACCGCCGCCGGTCAGACGATGTTCTTTGCGGGGAGTCGCCGCCGGCTCATCGACCACCTGCAAGCGCTCCTGCCCGGCGGGTCGGTGGTGGTGAAGATCAGTGAGGGCGAGTCGGCGACCAGCGCGAACGTCACACTGCCGCTGCCGCCTCCGTTGAGTGAGCGGTCACTCGTGCTCGTCGCGGCCACGCCCGGCGCCGGCGGGCTCGGCCCGCTGCCGGTCGCCCTGATCGCGCTCATGACGGCGGCGCTCGGCGGGCTCGGGCTCGGCCTGCGGTCGGTGTGGCGGGCGGAGGCACGGGCCCGGGAACTGGCCGAGGCCCGCCGCGACCTGATCGCGGGCGTGTCGCACGAACTCCGCACGCCGCTGGCCGTGCTCCGCATGTATTCGGATCTCCTTGGCGGCGACGTCGAGCCCGACAGCCCCGCGGCCGGCCGCGTGCGCACGCTCCATGCCGAGACCGTGCGGATGTGCGGCCTCGTCGAGAACCTCCTGGCCCTCGGCCATATCGACCGCAGGCGGGTGGAGCCGGCGATGCTGCCGCTCGACGTGACCGCGATTGCCCGCGAGGCGATCGATCTCGCCCGGCCGCTCGCCGACCGGGCGGGCTGCCGGATCGACGCCCCGCCGGACGATGCAGACACGCGGATCGTGGGCCTGGCCGACCGTGGCCTCGTCATGCAGATCCTGATGAACCTCATCGACAACGCGCTCAAGTACGGCCGGCCGGCCGAGGAGCGGCCCGCAGGCCCGCCGGACGCCGAAGATTGCATCGAGGTCCGCTGCGGCCGCCGCAGCGACCGGGTCGAGATCACCGTCGCCGATCGTGGCCCGGGCGTGCCCGAGGCGGAGCGGGAGCGGATCTTCGAGCGGTTCGGCCGGGGCGCGGCGGCAGCCAGGACGCGGGCTCCGGGCCTCGGCCTGGGCCTCGCTCTCGGCCGTGAGACGGCCCGGCTCATGGGGGGCGACATCAACGTCGCCCCGCGACCCGGCGGCGGCAGTGTCTTTACACTGGAGCTGCCCGCCGGGCCGATCGCGGCGACCGCGCCGCTCACCGCGACGGCGGCGGCGGCCGAGGTCGCCGAGGCGGTCCAGGTCGCCGACGCGGCCCGGTTCGCCGAGGCGGTCCAGGAGGATCGACGTGCCCTTCGTGCTGGTAGTTGAAGACGACCCGGCCCTCGGTGCCGGCCTCGAGGAATGCTTCCGCCGGGAGCATTTTGACGTGCATCTGGAGCGGGACGGCGCGGAGGGGCTGGCCGCCGCCCGGGATCGCGCGCCCGACTGCATCGTCCTCGACGTCATGCTCCCGGGCATGAACGGGTTCGATCTCGTACGCACGTTCCGGGCCGCAGGCGGCGCGGCACCGGTGCTGTTTCTCACCGCCCGGGCCGAGGAGGCCGATCGCGTCCTCGGGCTGGAGATGGGGGGCGACGACTACCTCGTCAAGCCGTTCTCCAATCGCGAGCTGATCGCCCGCGTGCGGGCGCTCCTGCGCCGGGCCCGGCGGCCGGAGGAGCCCGCCGGGCAGATCGCGTGCACGGGCTTCGTGCTCGAACCCGAGGCGGGCGTGCTCACGCTGCCCTGCGGGCG
The DNA here is from genome assembly GCA_044358905.1 of Pirellulales bacterium. Lineage (GTDB taxonomy): Bacteria > Planctomycetota > Planctomycetia > Pirellulales > UBA1268 > QWPN01. The sequence goes on from JBIKND010000095.1 coordinate 10,874, forward strand.
GGTGGTGGAACTGGCCCGCTACGAGACGGAGATCCTTCGGCGGTTGTTCGCCACGCCGGGCAAGGTCGTGCCCCGCAGCCGGCTGCTCGACGAGATCTGGGGCTGGGGAGGCGAGACGACGACGCGGGTCGTCGATTTCCACGTCGGCAACCTCCGCCGCAAGGTCGAGCCCGACCCGACGCGGCCGACGCACATCCTCACCGCCCACGGCCGCGGCTACCGCTGGGCCGGCGGCTGACGGTGCCGAGATGCGTGCCCGATCACGCCGACAAGCCCGACGGGCAGATCCGCCACCTCTGGCTCCCGGCGATGAATATGACGGCCCGGCACGTCGAGGGTGTCTTGACATTGTCTGGCAAGCACGGCAATCTCCCGGGAGTTGCGAGAGTTCGGAGGCCGCCGATGTCGTCCCGGTCGCTGCGTTCGAAAAAGCTCGATCTGCGAATCAGCCAGGAGGCGAAGCGCACGCTCCAGGCGGCGGCGGCCTTCCAGTCACGCAGCCTGAGCGAGTTCGTCCTGGACAGCGCCCTGCAGCGGGCGGCCGAGACGCTTCCCGACCGGCAGCGGTTCGGCCTCGACGATGCCCGCTGGAAGGCCTTTCTGGAGGCGCTCGACGGACGTGCCCGACGGCTGCCGCGGCTCGGCAAACTGCTCAGGTCCAGGGGGCCCTTCGACGCGTCGCGATGAAGCCGGGGATCGAGAAGCTTTCGCGAAGGCACGCGGTCGAGGGCTTCGACTGCGGCAGTGAGCCGCTCAACAGGTTCCTCGTGCGGCATGCCCTGGCCAGCCAGCAGGCCAACGTTTCCCAGACCTCCGTGGCCTTGGAAGGCGACCGCGTGATCGGTTACTCCACGCTCGTGTTTGGGCAGGTCGCCCGCGACGCCGCGCCCGCGCGGGTGTCACGCGGGCTCGCTCGGCACCCGATCCCAATCATGGTGCTGGCTCGTCTGGCGATTTCCGCCGACCGGCAGCGGCGTGGCTTGGGGAGCGGGCTGCTCAAGGACGCACTCCTGCGCACTCTCGGCGCAGCCGACATCGCCGGCCTGCGGGCGTTCGTCGTGCACGCGAAGGATGACGACGCCCGGGCTTTCTACGAGCGGTTCGACTTCGTGGGGTCACCCTCGGACCCGTTTCACCTGTTCATCCTCATCAAGGAGCTGCGAGCGATCCTCTCGTGAGGCTTCATCGGCGAAGCGCCCGCCGGCGTCGCCTCGGCCGAGCGGAGCAGATCACGATGAGCAATCCCCGTGCCGGATCAAAGGACAGCCCGGCCAAGCGGCGGCTTTGTTGATGCCTCGCGTTCGGCACGGTTCAGCGGCTGCGGATATCGATAGCGGACGCGTGTGATGCGGTCGTCATCACCACGAATCACGGAGAGCCGCTCGAGCACCTGCTGCGATCCTGTGCCCGTCCGCCGGAGGCGGCAGGGGCCATAGACCTTCCGACCCGGCGTCAGACCTCGTGCACGACGGCCATGTTGTGACCGCCCGCACCGAACCCGGTGCCGGCCACGAGCAGGATCCGGTCGCCGCGCCGCAGCCGGCCCGCCGCGAGCCCCCACGCCGTGACCCGCTCCAGCAGATCGTTCGTGTCGGCCCAGCCGTCCATCGCCAGCGGCGTCACGCCCCAGTAGAGGGCCATCTGCCGGAGCGTGGCCGGGCTGTCGCTCACGCCCACCGTCGGCACGGCGCCGCGGCGCTTCGAGCGGGCGATCGCCGTGACGCCGCTCTTGCTGGCCACGACGACGAGCTTGGCGTCGAGCTCCGCGGCGATCCGCCCGGCGCCGTCCACGACGGCCTGCGTGATCGGGTGCAGCCCCTCGACGAGCTTCTCGGGCGGCGGCGGAAACTCCACGGCTGCCACCGCGGCGCCGGTCTCGTCGCGGCCGAACCGTCCCTCCAGATACTTCCAGCGATCGGCGAGATACTGCCGCTCCGTCGCCGCGGCGATCCGCCGCATCATCTCCACGGCCAGCCGCGGGTGCTCGCCGATCGCCGTCTCGCCGGAGAGCATGCAGGCGTCGGCCCCGTCGAGGATGGCGTTGGCGACGTCGGTCGTCTCGGCCCGCGTCGGCCGCCGCGAGTGCTGCATGCTGTCGAGCATCTGCGTGGCCACGATCACCGGCTTCTGCCACCGCTGGCAGGCGCGGATGATCTGCTTCTGCACCATCGGCATCCCGGCGACGTCGATCTCCACCCCCAGGTCGCCGCGGGCCACCATCACCACGTCCGCCGCCTCGACGATCGAGTCGAGGTTGTCGAGCGCCTCGCGCTTCTCGATCTTGGCCACGACGCGGGCCTGCGAGCCGCGGGTGCGGAGCAGTTCCTTGAGAAGCTTCACCTCGACGGCCGAGCGCACGAACGACAGGCTGACGAAGTCGGCCCCGTTGGCCGCGGCCCATTCGGCGTGCTGCCAATCGGCGGCGCTCATCGCCGCCACCGAGAGCTTCACGCCGGGGAGGTTCACGCCCTGGCGGCTGCGGACCAGGCCACCCTGGACGACGCGGCAGCGGGCCCGGTCGGCTCGCCGTTCCTCGACCACCAGGCTCACGGTGCCGTCGGCGAGCATCACGGCGTCGCCGACGGCGAGTTCCTTGACCAGCGGCTCGTACGTCGTCGTGAACTCGCCCGGCCCGGCGGTGGTGCCGGGGACGAACGTGATCTCCGCCCCCTCGACGCACTCGACGGCCCCGCCCGGCAGTTCGCCGAGCCGGATCTTCGGCCCGGCGAGGTCGACGAGCACGCCGATCGGCCGGCCGGCCGCGTCCGACACCCGCCGCACGCGGTCGAGCGTCTCCTGATGCTCGGCGATCGAGCCGTGGGCCATGTTGAGCCGGAACACGTCGACCCCGGCGGCCACGAGCCCTTGGAGCGCCTCCTCGGCCCGGCTCACGGGGCCGACGGTGGCGACGATCTTGGTGCGAACGATCAGCGGGTCGGCCATGACGGACTCCGGGGGTGGGATGAAGTTTTCCCGCGACGGTACTCTACAACGATTCGGTCAGTGTTTGGTGGAGTAGAAGTTCAACCTGTCCATACCAGGGAAGGTACATCAAAGTAGCCCAAGCCGGCTCGGGGACGGCATGAGTTGCGTCGCTGGCGAAGGTCCGCCACGCTCCGCATCCTCACGCCGATCCCCTCGCCTCCTCAATGAATGCTGGTCAGACGAGATGACGATCCGTCTGGTGG
>JBIKND010000096.1:0-14029 GCA_044358905.1 Pirellulales bacterium
GCTCCGCCACTTCAGCAAAGACCGTGACGGTGCGGCTCATGTTTCGCGTCAGTGCCGCGCCGTGGTTTTTTCGGTAGAGGCAGTGGACGCCGCCGAGGTGCGCGAATGTCTTGCCGGCCCGGACGCAATTCATCCAGAAGCTGAAGTCTTCGGCGTAGCGCAGGCTCGTGTCCCAAGGCCCGACGTCGGCGAGGATCTGGCGCCTGAACACCGTCGCCGACGGGGTGATGGTGCTGCGGGAAAAGAGCGCCTGTGGAAAGATCCGCAGCTCATGCTTGCTGGGTCCCCAGACGCCGATCGGGTTGTCTGTTTCATCGTCCACCATGATGGCAGTGGAGTAGACGACGTCCGCCCCGGTGTGCCGCAGCTGGTCGACCGACCGCGAGAGGTGTGACGGAAGCCAGCGATCGTCGGAGTCGAGCAACGCCACGAACTCCCCCGTCGCCCGCGTGAGGGCGGTGTTGCGGGCGGCGGAGGGGCCGAGGCTCCGCGGATGGTGGGAGTAATCGACCCTGTGGCCGGGAAAGCGGGCGGCGAAGGCCGCCACGATGTCCCGGCTGGGCCCGGCCGGGCCGTCCTCGACGACGATGACCTCCCAGTCGCGATACGCCTGCGCGCCGATGGAGTCCAGCGTCGCGCCGATGTACTGCTCGGCATCGCGTGTGGGAATCACCACCGACACCAGGCCGGGGATCCAGCAGGTTCCAGATGGGTCTGCGTTCATGTCGAGAATGTGCTCCGGGAGGGACGAACGACCGTGGGTCACAGCACCCATACCGACCCCAGCAATTCCCGGGGGCCGCCGAACTCGTCGACAACCTCCATGACGCCAGGAAACTTCTCGCAGTAATCGTGGCCCGAGATGATTTCCGCGCCGACCAGACGGGCCCAGACGATGTCTTTCTTGGTCTCCTCGTAATCATGGATCGCGTCCAGAAACACCATGGACGGGCTCGGGCCGTCATATGTCTCGAAGAACCTGTTCTTGTCCATCGTCACCTGCCGTACATGGCCCGTTTCGACCAGGTAGCGAAGCACCTGCCCGGCCATGGCCTGATGGGCATGGGAAGGGATGCCCCACGGGTTCCACCCGAAGTTGTCCACCGTGATCACCTTCTGGCAGGGAGCCTTGGCCAGCGCGATCGTGGTGGTCGTGATGCCCAGGAGCGTGCCGATCTCGATGATCGGCCCGCCATGCCGACTCGATGCTCGGACGAGCCTCCTCAGGAGGGGGATCGCCTCCTCCTCCACCGTGGCCTGACACGGGGAGAATCCCCGCAGGTCGATACCCTTTGGGGCCGGCGGCTGTTCGGCGGGGGCTCCGCCACCATGGCGTGCCGGTCTGCGAGACAGCCGGCTGAAGGGGCGGGCCACCTCCCTCCAGAGCTTCTGGCCCAGCGGCATCGGCGTGCCGCGGTCTTGGCTTGTCGGTCTCGCAATCATCGGCTTCCTCCTGGTGGCTGAACCCCATCACGAATCCACTCCTTTGGGTGGTGTGCGGGCTTCTAGAGGGGGTTCGTCGTCCGCGTCAAGCCGAGCTCCCCGCCCGGGACCGCGAAAATCCCGCAGCCGCCAGGGCCGCGGGCAGCCCGATTCACTCGATCGCATTCCCAAAAAGCCCCCGGCGGGAGCCGGGCGACTCCGCGTCGTGGCGGATACCGGCCGCCACAGCCGGGCGACTCCGGTGCAAAACCGCACGGGCATGGCACGCGGGATCGTATTCGCACCCGGTGTCCCCGGGCTTCCGTCCGGGGCTTCTCGAGGCATGTGATGGGCGACCGCCGGCATGAAACTCTAGACTGCCGACCTTTCGTCCCGCCCCCAAGGAACACCACCGTGTCCGACCAGCCGCTCCGCACCCCGCTCTGCTCCTGGCACGAGGCCCACGGCGGCCGGATGGTGGACTTCGCCGGCTGGTGGATGCCGGTCCAATACGCCTCGATCGTGGACGAGCACGTCGCCACGCGGTCGGCCGCCGGAATGTTCGACGTCTCGCACATGGGCCGGCTCACCGTCACCGGCCCCGGCTCGCGCGACTGGCTCGAATCGCTGCTCACGCGGCGGGTCGCCGACATGGACGTGGGCCGCGTCCGCTACACGCTCGTCACGAGCGACGCGGGCGGCACCGTCTTCATCCTGGACGACGCCCTCGTGGCTCGCGAGGCCGACGCCGCCGACGGCACGCCCCGCTTCGCGCTCGTCGTCAACGCCAGCAACCGCGACCGCGTGGTCGCCTGGCTCGAGTCGCGGCTCCCCGCCGCGGGCGTCGAGCTCACCGACCGGACGGGCGAGACGGCGATGATCGCCGTGCAGGGCCCGCTGGCGATCGCGATCGTCACCAGCCTGTGCCCCGCCGCCGACGCCGCGCGGATCGCGGCCCTGAAGAACTACACGGCCACGACCGCGACCGTGGCCGGCACGCCCGCCGCCGTGAGCCGCACCGGCTACACCGGCGAGGACGGCGTCGAACTCGTCGTGCCCGCCGCGGCCGCCGAGGCGGTGTGGTCGGCGATTCATGCGGCCGGCCAAGCCAGCGGCCTGCGGGCCTGCGGCCTGGGTGCCCGCGACACGCTGCGGCTCGAGGCCGGCATGCCGCTCTACGGCCACGAACTCGTCGCCACGAGCGACCCCTTCGCGATCGGCCTCGGCCTGGCCTTCCACTTCGACACGGCCGACGGGCGCCCGCGAACCTTCCCCGGCGTTGACACCTTCCGCCGGATGCGGGACGCCGCCGCCCCGCAGGTGCGTGTGGGCATCGTGTTCGATTCCAAGCGGTCGGCCCGCGAGGGGGCCGAGGTGCGACTCGGCGGCCGGCGGGTGGGCACCGTGACCAGCGGGAGCTTCACGCCCACGGTCGGCACCGCGGTCGCAATGGCGCTCGTCGAGCGGGAGGCCGCCGCGTCGGGCACGGCGGTGGACGTGATGATCCGCGACACGGCCCAGGCCGGCCGCATCGCCCCCCTGCCCTTCTACCAGCGACCGCGTGGATGAGGGGCGTCCCCGAACCGGCCGCCATCCGCTATCCTGCCGTCCACGGCGCGAGCCGCCGCATGACATCCACCGCTCCCCGGAGAGACCGATGGCCGCCGATCTGAAGTTCGCGAAGACCCATGAATGGATCCGCCCCGAGGACGGCGGCCTGGCGACCGTCGGCATCTCGGCCTACGCCGTCGAGGCCCTCACCGACCTGGTCTTCATGCAGCTGCCCCAGGTGGGCCGGAAAGTGAAGGCGGGCGAGTCGATCGGCGAGATCGAGAGCGTGAAGGCGGTGAGCGACTTCTACGCGCCGGTCGCGGGCGAGATCGTCGCGGTCAATGCCGCCGTCCCCAACGCCCTCGAGACGCTCGGCCAGGATCCCTACGGCGCCGGGTGGCTGGTGAAGATCCGGCCCGACAACCCCGCCGAAATGTCGGCCCTGCTCGACCAGACCGCCTACGACGCCCTCGTGAAAGCCGGCCACTGATCCTCCATGTCCGAACTGCCGATCTGGTGGGACGAGCCCGCCGACGCGTTCACCAACATGGCCGCCGACGAGCTGCTGGCCGCCGAGGCCGACCGCCGCGGCTGCCTCGTGGTGCGGCTTTACGGCTGGGAGCCGGCGAGCGTTTCGCTCGGAGCGTTTCAGGAGATCGCGGCGGCCCGGGAACTCGAGGCCATCGCCGGCGTGCCGCTGGTGCGCCGCCCCAGCGGCGGCGGCGCGCTGGTGCACGGCAGCGACCTGACGTACGCGGCGGCGGTGCCCCGCCGGCACCCATGGGGGGAAAGCGCCCAGGCGTTCTACGACGCGTTCCACGCGGCGCTGGTCGAGGAACTTCGCGAGCGGGGTGTCGCGGCGCGACAGCACCGCTCGACCGACGCGGCCGCCGCCCGTGCGGAGCGGCTGCTGTGTTTCGACCGGCGGGCCGAGGGCGACGTCGTCGTGGCGCCGCCGGGGGCCCCCGCCGCGGCGGACGACCCAAAGATCATGGGCAGCGCCCAGCGGCGGCTGGCGGGCGTGATCCTGCAGCACGGCAGCCTGCTGCTACGGACCAGTTCCGCCGTCGGCCCGGCCGCCCGGCACGTCGGGCTCCTCGACCTCTATCCGGCGGCACGCCTCGACGGCCGTGCACTGGCCGAGGCGTGGATGGCACGGGTCGCCCGCGCCTGCGGAGCCAGGGACGTGCACCACGGCACGGGCTTCCGCGTCGGCCGGGAGCCGGAGATCGCCGCCGCCGCCGGCCGGTTCTGCGATGCCCGCTGGATCACCCGGAGGTGACCAACGCTCCGCACCCGCTGGCCCCGACGGGGCTTTCGTTGTTACGATATCGACTGCCTCGCAACGCCCGCCCCCGCCCTGTCTTCCCCGCATAGCCATGGTCACGAAACTGATCGTCGCCTCCGGCAAGAGTGCCGGCCGCTCCATCGCGATCAAGCGAAACAAGCTGCTCATCGGCCGGTCGGAGGACTGCGACATCAGGCCCCTGAGCGAGGAAGTGAGCCGGCGACACTGTGCCGTCCACGTCGGGCCGGCCGAGGTGTGGGTCGAGGATCTCGGCAGCCGCAACGGAACGTTCGTCAACGGTACCAAGATCACCGAAAAGACGAGGGTCAAGGACGGCGACATCATCCGCGTCGGGGCGCTCGAACTGAAGGTCGCGTGCAGCGATCCCGCCGCGAAGGCGGGCACGGAAGACGACGTGTCGCGTTGGCTGATGGCTGACGATAAGCCGGCGGGCATGTTCGACACCACGCAGGCCGTCGGATCCGCCGCGGCGAAACCGGCAAACGACGATTCGTCACCGGGCTCGTTCGTCTCGGGCATCGGCAATCCGGTGCCGACCGGCGGCACCGGCGATACCACCCAGACCTCCGTCGGCACGTCGGCGATCGACGCGCTCAAGGGGGCGAACAAGGCCGCGCCGGGTGGGCTGCCAACACCGGCAAAAAAGGGGGCCGACTCGTCACGCGATGCGGCCGCCGAGGCCCTGAAGAAGTTCTTCGAGAAGCGGTGACGGCCGCTGCGTACCGGTCGTGCGGCGCATGACGGTCGTGCAGCCCGCAAGGTTTCGCCCGTCGCGACAGCCCAAAAATCCGCGTTTTTTTTCGTAGCCGGCAGCCTCTTCGCGACCGGCAGCGTGCATGCTTCTCGTGCCGGCCCCCCGCACCGTCAGGAGAAAGCCATGACCGTCGCCAGCCTCCCCGCCCCGCGCACCACCCGTCGCCCGTCGTCCGCGAAGGCCACCGCCCCGCGGCGTACCGACCGTCGCCGGCTGATCGATCCGACGACCTGCGAACGGGATTACGCCGCCGACGAGATCGAGTTCATGCAGGCCCTCGACCGCTACAAGCGGACGAGCGGCCGCATGTTCCCGACCTGCAGCGAAATCCTGGAGGTCGTGCGATCGCTGGGCTACGCAAAATAGGGAAGCCCGGGCAGTCTTGCCCCGCCGACGGGGCGTTCGGTACCGTCCGCCGCCCCTTGTCCGGGGCTGGAGACCGTCCGTGCCGTCACCTCGCGCCCTGTCTGCGAACCTGCGGCCCTGCGCCATCGCCGTCGCCTGCGCGGCCGTCGCCTGCGCCGGCTGCGGCGGCATCGGGAAGAACGACAACGCCCAGGGCGTCGCGCTCTACCAACAGGGCAACTACCTCGGCGCCGCCAACCACTTCCAGCAGGCGCTCGCCCGTCAGCCGGGCAATCCCGACTGCTTCTACAACCTCGGGGCGACCTACCACCAGCAGGCGAAGGTCTTCGGCCGGCCCGCCGACCTGCAGACCGCCGAGCAGTACTACCACCTCTGCCTGGCCCGCAATCCCGATCATCAGGCCTGCCAGCGGGCGCTCGCCGTGCTGCTGGTCGAAGAGAAGCGTCGCGACGATGCGATCGCCCAGTTGCGGGCATGGTCACAGCGGCAGCCGTACGATCCCGATCCGCACGTCGAACTCGCCCGCTTGAGCCAGGAGCAGGGCGACCTGCGGCAGGCCGAGGCCGAACTCAACGCCGCGCTGGCGGTGGCGCCCAACGACGCCCGCGCGCTCGTGGCGCTCGGCGCGCTGCGCGAGGCGGAGGGTGATCAGGCGCAGGCGCTGGCCACCTACTCCCGGGCGCTCGCCACGAACCCGAGCCAGCCCGTCGTCGCCGCGAAGGTGGCGTCGATGCAGCAGGCCCAGGCGCCCTACCGGACCGCGACGGCCGTGCCCCCCGCCGGACCAGCCCAGCCCTTCGGCTTGGCCCCGCCGCCGGCGCCGGCCGGTCCCACGCAGCCCTTCGGCGTGGCCCCGCCGCCGCCCGTCGCACCGCCCGGGCCGTTCGGCACCGTGGCCCGTTGACCGCGCCGCGGCAGCCTTCTATTCTGCCGGCGAAACGCGGAAGATCCGCGTGTCAGCCCGGGAGTGTGCCGTGATGGATCGAAGTTCGGCGGCGGTGGAACGCGTCTTCAATTTCTCTCCCGGCCCCGCCGTGCTGCCGCTGGAGGTGCTCGAGCAGGCCCAGGCCGAACTCGTGGCCCTGCCCGGCGTGGGGATGTCGGTGCTGGAAATCAGCCACCGGAGCCCGCCCTTCGACCGGATCCTCGAGGACACGCTGCAGGGGCTCCGCGGCCTCCTCGGCGTGGGCGACGACCACGAGATCGTGCTCCTCCAGGGGGGCGCGAGCCTGCAGTTCTCGATGGTGCCGATGAACCTCCTGCGCGGCCAGACCGGTGCCGCCGACTACATCCTCACCGGCACCTGGGGCACCACCGGCGCCAAGGAGGCCCGCCGCGAGGGCAAGGTGCATGTGGCCTGGGACGGCGCCGCCACCAAGCACGACCGGCTGCCGGCCGCCGGCGAGGTCGCCCTCTCCCCTGCCCCGGCCTACGTCCACATCACGAGCAACGAGACCATCCAGGGCGTGCAGTGGAAGCGCGATCCGGACGTCGGGTCGGCGCCGCTGGTGTGCGACTGCTCCAGCGACTTCCTCTCCCGGCCGATCGACGTCACGAAGTACGGGCTGATCTACGCCTGTGCCCAGAAGAACGCCGGCATCTCGGGCGTCACGGTGGTGATCGTCCGCAAGGATCTCCTCGCGCGGTCGCGCGACGACCTCCCCACGATGCTGGACTACCGGACGTACGTGACCAACGGCTCGCGGCCCAACACGCCCCCGGTGTTCGCCATCTACATCCTCGGCCTCGTCTGCAACTGGATCCGCGACACGATGGGCGGCCTCGCCGGCATGCACCGGCACAACGTCGCCAAGGCGAAGCTGCTGTACGACGTCCTCGACGGCTCGGGTGGCTTCTATGCCGGCCACGCCCGGCCCGACTGCCGGTCCGACATGAACGTCACGTTCCGGCTGCCCGACGAGTCGCTGGAGAAGGAGTTCGTGAAGGCGGCCACCGCACGGGGCCTCATGGACCTCAAGGGCCACCGCTCCGTGGGCGGCATCCGGGCCAGCATCTACAACGCCATGCCCGTCGCGGGCGTCACCGCGCTCCGCGACTTCATGCTCGACTTCCAGCAGGCCAGGCGGGCCTGACCTTCCGTTTTCGTTCCTCCCCCGGGATCCCCCGCCGCATGCCCTCGATCATCGTTCTCGATACGCTCAGCCCCGACGGCCTGGCCCTGCTCGACGCGGCCGCCGCGGGCGGCATCACCTACGAGGTCGTCACCGGCCTGTCCGGCGACGGCCTCCGCGACGCCCTGGCGCGGCACGACGGCGCGATCTGCCGCAGCGGCGTGAAGATCACCGCCGCCGCGCTCGCCGGCAACCATCGGCTCCGGGCGATCGTGCGGGCCGGCGTGGGCACCGACAACATCGACAAGGAGGCGGCCACCCGGCAGGGCATCGTGGTCATGAACACGCCCGCCGGCAACACCGTGAGCACGGCGGAGCACGCCTTCGCGCTGCTGCTCGGCCTGTCCCGCAATCTCGCCGCCGCCGACGCCAGCCTCCGCGGCCACAAGTGGGACCGCAACAAGTTCATGGGGGTGCAACTCGCCGGCAAGACGCTCGGCATCGTCGGCCTCGGCCGCATCGGGCAGGCCGTCGCGGCCCGCGCCCGGGCGTTCGACATGCGGGTCATGGGATTCGACCCGTTTCTTTCGCCCGACCGGGCCGCCGAACTCGGCATCGAACTGATCGAGAGCGTGCGGGGCATGCTGCCGCACGTCGACTACCTCACCGTGCACACGCCGCTCACCGACGAAACCCGGCACCTCGTCGGCATGGAGGAACTGAAGCTGCTCAAGCCGGGCGTGCGGCTGGTCAACTGTGCCCGCGGCGGCATTTACGACGAGCAGGCCCTGGCGGCGGGCCTGCAGTCGGGGGTGATCGGCGGCGTCGCCCTCGACGTCTTCGAGAAGGAGCCGTGCACGGAGAGTCCGCTGTTCGGCATGCCGGGCGTGCTCGTGACGCCGCACCTCGGGGCGAGCACCGAGGAGGCACAGTCGCAGGTCGCCGTCGAGGGCGTCGGGCTGCTGGTCGACTTCCTCACCACGGGCACGATCAAGCACGCGGTCAACTCCAGCGCCGTCGATCCGGCGGCCCTCGAGGGCGTCCGCGGCTTCCTCGATCTCGCCTGGCGGCTGGGGCAGCTGCTGGCCCGTCTCGACGACGGCCAGCCGCGGTCCTGCTCGATCGCCTACCGGGGCGAGATCGCCTCCCGCAACACCCGCCTCGTCACGGCCGCCTTCGCCGCCGGCCTGCTCGAGTCGGCGATCGAGGACGTCAACATCGTCAACGCGGAGATGCTCCTCCGCGACCGGGGCATCGAGCTCGTGGAGCAGAGCCGCACCGATCCGGGCGCCTTCAGCTCGGTGGTCGCGGTCGATCTCGTGTCGGGCGACCGCGTGCACCGTGCGGCGGGCACGCTCTTCGGCCATGCCATGCCCCGACTGGTGCAACTGGAAGGCCATCGCCTGGAGGCCTACCTCGACGGCGTGCTCCTGGTGTTCACGCACCAGGACGTGCCGGGCATCATCGGCCGCGTCGGTACCGCCCTCGGGCAGCTCGGCGTGAACATCGCCCAGATGACGGTCGGCCGTTCGGCCCCCGGGGGCGACGCGATCGGCGTTCTGAACCTCGACCAGGAGCCCTCGGCCGAGGCTCTGGCGGCGTTGGCTTCCTGCCCTGGCATCCGCTCGACGCGGGTCGTGAAACTGCCCCCGGCCGGGCAGTTGCCCTGCTGGCTGGCCGCCTCGGCGGCGGCAGCCCGACGCTCCTGACCGGGCGCCGGGTATCCTGACGAGGGGTGGCCAGCCCCGACCCACGGCCCGGGGGAATAGTTCCGGCCCGTTCCTCCGAAAAACCCTGCGGCGGGTCGCGAGTGCATCCGCCCGGGTTACCGGCGTCGTTCCATGCCGCGCACTTCCCCGCATGTCGAGCAGTTCGACACCTGGCTGGGTGCACATGTCACGGCTCTCTACCGCGTGGCCTACCGGCTCGTCGGCGACGCCCACGAGGCGGAAGACGTCGTGCAAGACACGTTCCGTTCGGCGTGGACCAGTCGCGAACTCTTCGACCGCAGCCGCAGCGAGCGGGCCTGGCTCATGGCGATCCTGCGTCGTCGCGTGGCGGACCACTGGCGGCGCCGGGAACGCCGTGAGTCCTCGGCGCCAGCGGACCTGCCCCATCCCGCGACCGCACCCACCGATCCGTTCGGCGACGAGCTCTCCGGCGCGATGCAGCATGCGCTCGCCCGCCTTCCCGAGGAACTGCGGGAAACGCTGCTGCTCGTGGTCGTCGGTGAGCTCACCCATCAAGAGGCGGCCGACCTGCAGGGCATCCCGCTGGGAACGGTGTTGTCTCGCGTCAGCCGCGCCCGCGGACGGCTGCGCGAGTATCTCCTCGAAGCCCACGGCCAGGCGGCGGCCCACCGCGCCCACGGGAAGGCGGTGAGCCATGGCTGAAGACCAGCGGATCGACGAAGCCCTGCGAAACGTGCCCCTGCCCCCGGGGCTCGCGGATCGCGTCGTGCCCGAGGCGCTGTTCGAGGATGCCGCCCTCGACGGGCTCCTCGGCCGTGTCGCCCTGCCCGATGGGCTCGCCGACCGCGTCCGCGCGGCGGTGTTCTCGCCGGCCCCCGGGCGCGGCGTCGATCTCGATCGGGCCGCCGGGATTCTGCCGTCTGCCGCGGTGCCCCCGGCGACGCCGCAGCAGCGTCGGCTTCTGGGCCGCTGGGCCGTGGCCATCGCCCGGCCGGCCGCCGCCGTCGCGGTCTCGCTGGCCGCCCTCGGCGGGCTCGTCCTCACGGGCCTCGAGTTTTCGCGCCGCATGGAGCCGGCGGCGCCGCGGCCCGCGCTCGTGCTGGCCCCGGGGCCCGCTGCGCCCTCCGTGGCTCCTGGGGAGGCCGCCATCGGCATGGCGGCCGACGAAGCGAGTCCATCGCTGGAACCAGCCGATCCGTTGGCCGCGGTGCCCGCCCCGCTCGCCACCGACGCCGCCGACCTGGCCGTGACGATGCCCGATCCGTTCGCCCCGCCGGCGCCCGTGGTGCGCGGGGCGGCCGTCGGCGGCGCCGCCGATGCGCCCCTCGCCGGCACGGGCATGCGGATCGTGCCGCCCCCGGGCACCGGGCCGCGGCGGAGCGTGCCGCGCGTCGCCGGCTTCGACATGGCGTTCGAAATGTCTCACGGCGAGTCGCCGTTCATCGACCCCCGGGCGGCGGCGGCGCTGCAGTTCGACCGCCCGCCGCTGACGATGCGGACCGATGCGTTCGAATCCTTGGTCGCGCTCGCGGGCCGAAAGCCGCGGTCCGCCAGCATCGCGAGCCTGCGGACGGAGGAACTCGTGGCGGCGATCCCGGCGCCGGCGCGTTCGGCCGCGGTCGTGCCGCTGGTCGAGATGCACGCGCTGCGATCGCTGCGCGGCCAGCCCGAATCGTGCCTCGTCGAGGTGTCCGTCACGGCCCCGCCCCTGGCCCGCAACGGCGACGCCCCGTTGGATGCCGTCCTGGCGCTCGATCGCTCCAGCGGCGGCGAACCGCTGCTCTGGTCCCGCATCTGTGGGGCCGTCAACGCCGTCGCCGATCAGATGCGCGGTGGCGATCGCATCAGCGTCGTGGTCGGCGGCAGAGAGCCGCCGTTGGCCGGCAGCCGGCTCGACTCCGCGGGCCTCCGTCGGCTCGCGGCGGCTCTGGCGGCCGAACCGAGCGCCGACTCCACCGACTTCGACGCGACCATCCGTGCCGCAGCCCTGGAGGCCGGGCACGCGCCGGCCCGGCCCCTGATCGTCGTCGCGAATGCCGAGTCGGTCGACCGGGCCCGCGGCGAGGGTCTGGCGGCCGTCTCGGCCTGGCGTGAGGCGCTCGCGGCCACCGGCCCCGACGCCGGCCGGCAGGCGACGGTGCGGTTCGTGCTCGTCGACCCGTCGGAGCCGATGGTCCGGGAACCGCTCGAGCCGGGGTTCGGCCGCACGCCGGCCGACGCCGTCGCGATCCGCCGCGCGGTGCTCGAGCAGGTGTTCGCCGCATCGACGCTGACGGCCCGACAGTGCCGGCTCGAGGTGGCCTTCGATCCCCGAGCGGTCGCCGCCTACCGCCTCGTCGGCCACCGGCAGTCGGCGATGGAATCGCTGGCGGGGGGCGAGCCGCCGGCCGTCGACCTGCACGCCGGGGAGGTGGCGCGGGTCGTCTACGAACTGGTGCCGCTGGCGATGCAGGACGCGGCCGTCAAGGCGACGCTCACCTGCCGGCCGCTAGGCGTTGACGGTGAGCGCACGGTCACAGCGTCGCTGCCGCTGCTGGCGATCGAGTCGGTGCCGCTGCCGTCGCCACACGGCTGCGAACTGCTCCTGGCCGTCGCCGTGAGCGAACTCGCCACCGCGTCGCCCCACGCGGGGCCGCGGGGAGCGGCGGCCCAGGCTGCCGCGGACCTCGCGGCCGCATGGCGGGCCCGCGGCGACGTAACCCCCTATGGCAAAGCGATTCTGGACGCCGCCGACCGCATCGGGATTCTCAAGGCGGCGAAGCCGGCTTTGACGCCGCGGCGGTGAACCGCGTGATGGCGGCGATGGCGACCGTTTGACGGACTGGCGGGGCCCTCTCACAATGTTTTTTCCGTCCTTGAAATCCCGTGGTCCGCGATGCACGCCCTCCGGTCGTCACGGCCCGCCCTCCGCTTCGCCCATGAATCATCGCTCCCTGCCGGCAGACGCGTCGCGGTCGATTCGCTCCGTCCTCGTAGCCTTCGCTACGTTCGGCCTTGCCGCGTGCCCGCTGGCGGCGCCCGCCGCCGAGGAGATGTCGGCTCGCGACGCCTCCACGGCCGCCCTGCTCGACCGACTCCAGGAAGCGGAGATGCCGGACGTCACCCTCTGGGTGCTCGAGCGTGTCAGCGCCGATCCTGGGGCCGCGGCCGAACTGAAGCAGGAGATTCCGTTCCGGCGGGCATCGGCACTGGTCGCCACGACCAAGACGGAATCCGACAGCAAGAAGCGGGCGGCGATCCTCGACACGGCCGAGCAGGAGATCGACCGCTTCCTCGCCACCGGTCCCGAAGGGCGGCGGGCGATCGACGCCTTTAGCCAGAAGGGCAACCTCCTGATCCAGCGCGGCCGCGCCAAGGTGGAGCAGGCCAAGCGGCCGGGCGAAGACGCGAAGGCCCTGCGAGCGGAGGCCGTCAGCTTCTTCGACGGCGCGATCAAGGCCCTGCAGGCGACCGTCAAGCCTGGCCAGCCGATCGACAAGCCGACCAACGCGGAAGACGCCGTGCTCAAGTCGCTCCGTGCCGTCGACGCCGAGATCGCCGCGCTCTCGGGCGACAAGGACGAACAGCCCGCGGCAGGCGGCAAGGACGACGACAAGAAGGGCCCCAAGCCGAAGCCCAAGCCCAAGCCGGGCCGACGGCCGGCCCCGGTGGACAAGCAGCTCGAGCGGCTCGAGGACGAGCAGGAGGCCCTGCGGACGAAGCTCATCCAGACGCGGCTCATGGTGGCCGAGACGCACTTCGAGAAGGCCAAGGCCTTCGAGCCGCAGTCGAAGGAATGGCAGGCGGCCCTCGAGGAATCGACGAAGCGGCACAAGGAACTGGCCGACAAGTACGCGAACAAGGGGGCGGGGCTGTTCGCCCGGTATTACGAAGGCCGGAATTACGCCCTGCTCGGCAAACGCGACGAGGCGGTGGCCACGCTCGCGGGGGTGTACGGGCTCGATGTCCAGCAACCGCTGATCGTGTCGCTGCGGGCGAAGGCCCTGGCCGTGGCCCTCGAGTGCTGGCTCGCCGACAAAAAGTACGACCAGCTCGACGAGGCGGCCCTGAAGTTCATCCTCACCCAGCCCAAGGACGCCAAGCAGCTCGACGCCGACTGGCTGGCGACGAAGTACCGCGCCGCGGCGCTGCTCGACGCCAAGGCCGACGCGCTGCCGGCCAACGAGAAGGCGAAGAAGGGCCTGCTGCAACGCGACGCGAAGAAGCTCGCCGTCGAGGTCGCCACGGCGAACAAGGACTTCGCCAAGGAGGCCCGGGAATTGGCCGCCAAGCTCGGCAAGGACCTTCCGAAGGAGGAGCAGGAAGAGGCCACGTTCACGACCGCGGTCGCGGAGGCGCGGACCAAGGTCGATGCCATGAAGGCCTTCAAGGCGAACAACGCGGCGGCCGAGGCGGCCACCGCCCGCGACGAGGCCATCAAAGCCTACGAAGAGGCCCTCAAGATTGCCGACGACGGCAAGCAGGACGTCAATGCCGTCGCCTCCGCCCGCTCGGTACTCACCTACCTGCTGTACGACGCCAGGAAGTTCCGCGAGGCGGCCGACATCGGTTGCATGCTCGCCGAGAAGTTCCCCGACGCGATGGGGAGCCGACAGGCCGCGCGGATCGCCCTGGCCAGCCTGCAGCAGCTCGCAAAAGACTCCGACGCCGCCGCGGCGAAGGACGGCAAGCAGCGGTTGTTCGCGTTGGCCGAGTTCATGGCCGCGAAGTGGCCCACCGAAGCCGAGGGGGGCGACGCCCTGGCGACGCTCGTCGGCGCCGCGATGGAGACCCGGAACCCCGACCAGATCGTGGCCGCGATGAAGAAGGTGCCGGCCGATTCACCGAAGCGGCCCGAACTGCTGCAACGCGTCGGCGCGGCCTT
>JBIKND010000260.1:0-3861 GCA_044358905.1 Pirellulales bacterium
CGTCCTTGGGCAGGGCGCCCTCGTACCGGCGGGCGCAGATCTGCGCGCCCTGCACGCACCGCCAGGCGAGCACCATCCGCGATCGGGCCGCCTCCATCACCACGGCCTGCACCTCGCGGTCGCTGGTCTGCGCCGTCGCGGAGAAGCGGCCCGCTGCCGCCCAGGGCTCGAGCACCGCCAGCCGCAGGTTCATCTCGCGGGAGGCCGCGGCCCGCAGCCGCGCCTCGTGGTCGTCGGCGTCGATCCGTCGGCTCGAGGAGTAGAGGATGCCGCGCGTGCCGGCGGCCACGGCCGCGAAGGAGGCGAGGCACAGGCTCTCCGGATCGACCGCCAGGCCGCGGCCGCCGACGCCCGCCAGCGCCGCAGCCTGTCGGGCCGCCAGGGGATCGATCTCAGTGGAGAGCGTGGCCAGAAGCGGCGTGCCTGGCCGTGCCAGCCGCGGTCGCTCGCGGAGCCAGGTGAGATAGTCGGCCAGTTCCAGGCTCGTGCCCAGCACGGTCCGCCGCGCGACGAGCATGTCCACGTGCCGCGACACGCTCCGCAGCGCGGAGTCGGCCGCGGCGATGAGCGGCCGCGAGGCCCGCAGGTCGCAGGCGCGGATGCGGCGGGCCTGTTCCGCGAGCGGCTCCACGTCGGCCTCCGCGAGGCCGCTGCCGAGATCCCACATCAGCACGCGGTCCCAGTTCCGTAGGGCCGGCACCGAGTCGGGATCGCGCTGGTCGATTTCGGGAATCGCGGGCGGCGGGCAGATCACCCACAGTCCGGCCGCGCGCGCCTCGGCGAGGAGTTCGCCGCTGGCCGGCTCCGGCAGCCGCACGCAGTTGAAGCCGAGGGTCGCGATGCTGACCAGCGGCTCGCCGTTGTGGTCGAGGCAGCGCGGAAAGAACGGCAGGCCATTCACTTCGAGCACGCCGCGGGCGAGCCCGGCCGGCGGATCGACCGGCGGCGCCTCGCCCGCTGCCGGCCGCACCTGCAGATCGCGCACCGCGCGGCGCACGACTCCCGAAACGACCACGTCGTCGATACACACTTCGTAGCGGCCGGGCGTGGAGTAGAGATCGAGCACCAGATGGGTGACGACCGCGTTCGCGGCGCTGCCGCCGGCGCCGTGCTCCAGGTGCACGGCCGGCAGGCGGCTGGCGAGGGCCTCCGGCAGCCGGTCGAGCTGCACCTGCTCCCAGCGGTCCGTGTCGCGGCTGGCCGTGCCGGGCAGGATCAGCTCCACCGGCCGGCCGGTCTTCCGCGACACGAAGTCGGGGAGGACCACACGGGCGCCGAGCCGGATGTCGGGCCGGTTGGCGCGGATCCAGGCGACGGCGGCGAACTCATCGATCACGGCCGCCGGCCCGACCGCCATCTGCAGCCGCAGCGACGTGCCGGCGGAGGCCTCGACGGTGATCTGCTCGCACGTCGCGCCGCGGTGCGGTGCCGTGGGCGAGAGCGTGTGGGCGACCACGCGGGGTGAGGTGTCGGCCTCGGCCAGGGTCCAGATCGGCTCCGTTGGCTCCGGGGCGATGCCCTGCGGATGGGCAGTGGCAGACCAGATCGCGAGGCAGGCTCCGATCAGCAGGCCGCGGAGGATCGTCGGGATCGGGATTCGAACCCGTCTCGGATGGCACGCGGGACGGTGAGTGACCCGGAGTCCCCCGGCTTCCGCCGGGGGCTTTTTGTGGGCCGAGAAGCCCCGGGTGGAAACCCGGGGGCACCGGGTGTGAAAACCTTCCCGCCATCCATGCATGACGGTTTCGTGCGAGTTCATGGTTCGACCGGGAGCCGGGTCCGGGCGGGATGCAGAGATGCCGCGACGATTCCCGGGGCTTGTACAGACCGGGGAAGGGGGGTGCCAGCGGAGGATGCGGGGCGACACGGTCGTGCGAAGCGGCAATTCGGGGCCTTCAGGCTGGTCGGGGGACTTGAAGCCATGTGGCAATCCCCCGAACATGGGACGATGATTTGTGAGATTCTCGTGAGCCCCCGATCCGCGGCCGCTCCATGACCCCTGTCACGGCGGAACACCTTGCATCCCTGGTCGGCGAGTTGGAACTCGTCGGCCATGCGCAGATCGACGACGCCCTGCGCGAGTTCGGCGGCCACGACCAGCCGGCCCAGGAGTTCGGCGCGGCCCTGGTCCGCCGCGAGCTGCTCACGGGCTACCAGCTCGAGCGGCTGCTCCGCGGCGAGCGGGCCGGCTACTTCTACGGCAGCGCGAAGGTGCTGTACCAGATCGGCGCCGGGGCCTTTGCCCGCGTGTTTCGGGCCGTGCATCGCGACGACGGCACGATCCTGGCGGTCAAGGTGCTCCGCAACCGCTACGCCAACGACGCCGACAAGCAGGTGGCCTTTCGTCACGAAGGCGAGATGGGGCGGCTGCTGCGGCATCCCAACATCGTCGCCATCGAGGACGTCGGCCAGGAGCAGGGGGCGAGCTACATCAACATGGAGTTCGTGGAGGGGCAGACGCTGCGTGAACTGGTGCGGATCCGCGGCGCCGTCGATCTCCCCCGGGCGCTCGAGCTGATCCAGCAGATGCTCGCCGGCCTCGAGTATGCCCACCGCCGCGGCGTCACGCATCGCGACATGAAGGCGTCGAACGTCATCATCTCGGCGGCGGGCCAGGCCAAGCTCGTCGACTTCGGCCTCGCCGGTGTGGATGACACTGGCGACAAGGCCCTCGGTCGCGTGGAAAAACCCCGGACGGTCGACTACGCCGCCTTGGAGAAACTCACCGGGATGCGGGACGACGGCGTGCGGAGCGACATCTACTTCCTCGGCACCGTGGCCTACCTGGCCTTGGCCGGAGCCCCGGCGCTCGCCGAGTCGCGCGATCGCAACGTGCGCGCCGATCCGCGGCGCTTCACGGCCGTCGAGCCGCTCACCAGCCGCGCCCCGCACCTTCCGCGGGATGTCGTCGACTTCATGGGGCGAATGATGCATCTCGATCCGCTCGAGCGCTGGCAGACGGCCGCCGACGCCCGCCGGGGCCTGGAGCAGGTCATCGCCCGCCGCGGCGCCGGTGCCGAGCAGGCGCCGTCCGCGGATGCGCCGTCCGCCGCGGCCGTCGTCCCGACCAAAGGCAGCGTGATGGTCGTGGAGTCGGACGAGAAGGCGCAGCAGGCGCTGCGGCAGTTCTTCGGGAAGCTCGGCTACCGTGTGCTGGTCACGGAGAATCCGCAGCGGGCGCTGTCGCGGTTCACCACCACGCCGCCGCCGGCCGACCTGCTCGTGCTCAGCGCCCAGACGCTCGGCGGCGCGGCGGTCCAGGCGTTCAACGCCCTGTCCACCGATCCGTTCTATGCCGCGGTGCCCGCGGTGCTGATCGCCGGCCCGAAGCAGGAGGGCCTTGCGGCGGAGGTGCGGGTGGACGACCGGCGCAAGTTCGTGCAGTTGCCGATGCCGACGGCCGACTTCTCCCGGCTCCTCGCGGGACTCATGCGGCCCGCCTGACCGGAGCGGCTGGTTTCAGGCAAAACATCGCATCCTGCGATTTTTGCCTTGCGGGCCTCCGCCCGCTGGAGGTGACCCGGCCTTGCTGGGTTCAGGCAAAACATCGCATCCTGCGATTTTTGCCTTGCGGGCCTCCGCCCGCTGGAGGTGACCCGGCCCTCCGGGCCTGGCGCTGTGCGCCGGGTAACCGGGTGGGGCGCGGGTCGTGTGATGGGGCATTGCATGCTGCCGGGAAGCCCGAAGCGCGAGCTGAGGGTATGCGGGTGGGTGTTCTGTTTGGCGACGCGTATTCCCTCAGTTCGCGCTTCGGGCTCCCCAGCAACGGGTGGTGCGGAGATCGAAGAACTTCACGACGTGAGATTTGGCGTTGAGGCCCGCGAAAAGCGGCCGGGCATTTCGCGCGGGGCCGCCGGGGTG
>JBIKND010000261.1:0-3837 GCA_044358905.1 Pirellulales bacterium
CTCGACGCTGCTGCTCACGAGCGACGCCCTGATCGCCGAGAAGCCGAAGGATCAGAAGGCCAAGGCCGGCGGTGCCGGCCACGGCGGCGACTACGACATGTATTGATGCGAGCCGCCGACGGCGGCGAGCATCATGCCCAAAAAAAAGAGACTCGGGGCGGCCTCAGGGCCGCCCCGATTTTTTCGGCCGGGCGAGATCGTCGAGCGAGACGAAGCCGTCGATGCCGGGGGGCGTGTCGGCCTTGCCGCAGGAGGGGCGGACCATCTGCCGCCACAGCGTGCGCACCAGCCACAGCCCCGCGGCCACGGCCACGGCGATCGCGATCAGGTCCTGCATGGCGTCACCAGCCGAGGGCCGTGCCGGCCTGGTACGTGACGAACGCGGCCAGCCAGGCCAGGACGGTCATGTAGGTGAACGTCACGACCGGCCATACCCAGCTGCCCGTCTCCTTGCCGATCACCACCAGCGTGCTCGCACACTGCGCGCACAGGGCGAAGAACACCATCAGCGACAGGGCGACCGGGATCGTGAACACCTTGCGGTCGGTGCCGTCCCACGTGGCGGCCTTGAGCCGGCGGACGAGGGCCGTCGCCCCCTCCTCCTCGCCGGGGTCCACGTCGCCCAGGTTGTAGATCACGCCCAGCGTGCCGAGCACGACCTCGCGGGCCGGGAAGCTCGCCACCGCCGCACAGCCGAGCCGCCAGTCCCAGCCGAGCGGTTTCACGACCGGCTCGATCAGCCGGCCCGCCCGCCCCAGGAAGCTCTGCCGCAGGGCCTCTCCCTGCTGCTCGGCCTCGGTCAGGCCGCCCGCCGGCAGGACGGGCTTCGGATAGCTGCCCAGCGCCCAGATCACGACGCTCATCGCGAGGATCAGCGTGCCCGCGTTCTTGAGAAATGACCAGGCGGCCTCGCGCACCCGCTCCGCCACGACCGCCGGCTGCGGCCACCGCCAGCCCGGCAGTTCCATCACGAAGGGCTGCGGCGGGCCGCGGAAGACCGTTCGCGAGAGGATGCTCGCCACGATCGCGGCGACGATCACGCCCACGGCGTACATGCCGACGAGGACCACGGCCGGCAGCCGCAGCCACGGCACGCCGACGGCCATGTTCGGGATGAAGGCGCCGCAGAGCAGGAGGTAGACCGGCAGCCGGGCCGAGCAGCTCATCAGCGGCGCCACCAGGATCGTGAGCAGCCGGTCGCGTCGGTTTTCGATCGTGCGGGCGGCCATGATGCCGGGGATCGCGCAGGCGAAGCTCGAGAGCAGCGGGATGAAGGATTTTCCACTCAGGCCGGTGGCGACCAGCAGCCGGTCCATGAGGAAGGCGGCCCGGGCGAGGTAGCCACAGCCCTCGAGGAGGGCGATGAACAGGAAGAGCAGGGCGATCTGCGGCACGAACACCACCACGCCGCCGACGCCCGCGAGCACGCCGTCGACGATCAGCGACCGGATCGGCCCCGCGGGCAGCCGGGCCTCGGTCCACTCCGAAATGGCGTCCATACCGGCGGAGATGATGTCCATCAGCGGCGCCGCCAGCTGGAAGATCGACGTGAACAGCGCCACCATGATGGCGACAAACACGACCGTGCCCCAGACGCGATGCGTCAGCCAGCCATCGATCCGCTCGTCGAGCGGCCGCCGCGCCGGTGCCGACCGCTGCACGACGCCGTCGATGGCGCGGTCGATCCAGGCATAGCGGGCGATCGCCTCGCGGGCGGCCTGGGGCCGGGAGCCGTCGATGGCGGCCAGATGTCCGGACAGATCCGGCGGCGGGGGCGGTGGCATGTGGGACGCGGCGACGATCCGGTCGCCGAGCGCGGCGATGCCCGCCCCGGTCGGGGCGACGACGGGAAGAACCGCGCAGCCGAGCCTGGCGGCGAGGGTCTCGTGGTCGATCGTGATGCCCTTCGCGGTGGCGACGTCGGTGAGCGTCAGGGCGATGACCGTCGGCAGGCCGAGCGCGAGGGCCTGCCCGGCCAGGTAGAGGTTGCGCGCCAGGTTGGTGGCATCGACGACGACGACCACGCAGTCGGGCCGCGGCAGGTCTGCCATCCGGCCGTGCAGCACGTCGACGGCGACCTGTTCGTCGGGGCTCTGCGCGGCCAGGCTGTAGGTGCCGGGCAGGTCGACGAGGTCGATCGTCGCGCCCCGATGGGTGAACCGCCCGATCTTTTCCTCGACGGTGACGCCGGGATAGTTGCCGACCCGGGTCGGGATCCCGGCCAACGCCGTGAACAGCGTGCTCTTGCCGGTGTTGGGATTGCCGAGCAGGGCCACCGTCAGCCGCGGACGATCGGGCTCGCGGCCGGAATGGGAATCCATGATCGCCCGTGGGGTTCGGCCGCGTGCCGGCGGATCAGGGGATCGCGACAGCCACCCGCGCCGCCTCGCTGTGCCGCAGCGACAGCCGATAGCCACGGATTTCGACTTCGAGCGGATCGCCGAGCGGAGCCCGCCCGATGACACGGACCTGCTCGCCCGGCGTCAGGCCCATCTCCAGGAGTCGGATCGACACCGCATCGTCGCCGACCACGTCGGTGATGGCCGTGGCATGACCCGGCGAAAGGCGGTCGAGCGACGCGGGCTGGGGCATGGTGCGCGGAGTCCGCAGGGACTGTCGATAAACTTGAGAACAAGTCTCAACTCAACGAGAAGTGTAGAACCGAAAGTGCTGTCCGGCAACCAGACCCGGTGATTCGTGGGGAGAACGATGGTGCGCGGCGTGTTCGTGACGGGCACCGATACGGATGTCGGCAAGACGGCCGTGGCTGTGGCGATTCTGCGCCACCTCGTCGCCGCCGGCCTGCCCGTCGGTGCCTACAAGCCCGCGGCCAGCGGTGGTGCCGTCGGTGGGGATGCCGCGGCGCTGTGGGCCGCGGCGGGCCGGCCGCTGTCGCTGGAGGCGGTCTGCCCGCAGGTTTTTTCCGCCGCCATCGCGCCGCACCGGGCGGCCCGCGTCGCCGGCCGGCAGGTTGACGAGCGGCTCTTGCGGACGGGCTTCGAGCCCTGGCGGGTGGCCGGCGGGATCGTCGTCGTCGAGGGTGCCGGCGGGCTGTTCTCGCCGCTCGGCGACACGACGCTCAACGTCGACCTCGCCCGTGATCTCGGGCTGCCGCTGGTGGTCGTGGATGCCGCGCGGCTCGGCGCGATCGGCCGCACGCTGGGCCTGGTGCGGGCGGCGCGGGCCGAGGGGCTCGCCGTGGCCGCGGTCGTGCTGTCGCAGGTCGCGCCGCTGGCCGGCGCGGTGGAGGATCCGACAAGCCCCGCGGGCATCGCCCACGACAGCCGCGACGAACTCGCCGCGCGGCTGCCGGGCGTGCCGGTCGGCATGCTCGCCCACGCGGCGGCGCGGATCACGCCGGCGATCGACTGGGCGACGCTGGCGTGCCCGCCGTGATCCGCGCGGAGGCACGGCCGAGCGCCAGCCGCAGCGTCACGCTCCACCGCCCTGCGGCATCCGGCGTGACGATCCAGTGGGGCATCACGACGACCGACTGATGCACCAGTTCGAAGCCCCCCTCGGACTGGCTCACCGATTGAATCGGGAACGTCCAGACGCCGGCCTCCGCGCCGTTGGTCGCCGCGGCGAACGTCAGCCGGGCCTCGATGTCGAGCCAGCCGTCCACCAGCGCCAGGCTCCGCGCCGCCGGCAGGTCGAGCAGCGTTCCCAGTTCGCCGAGTTCCCGGCCCGCCTCGTCGGCGAAGAACCGCCCCTCGGCCCGGGCGGGCAGGCCGGCGAAGTTGAACTCCACGGCGAGATGCTGGCGGAAGTCGGACGGCAGGTCCGTGAGCGCATAGGCGATCTCGAGCACGGGTGAGCCCGCCGCGACGGTGATCG
>JBIKND010000262.1:0-3833 GCA_044358905.1 Pirellulales bacterium
ACGTGGCCGCGATGATCGACGTCATCGCCCATCTGTAGCGGCGGTCTCCGACCGCCGGCACCGCTCCTGGCACGCCCGTCTCCGAACGCTGTGTCTGGTTGCCGGGAAGCCCGAATCGCAGGCTCAGGGAATACGCGGCGCTGCAACGGAACCCGAGCCGCATTCCCTCGGCTCGCGCCTCGGGCTTCCAGGCACCGATCGCCACACCGCGTTCATCCCACCGGCTTCTGGCGCGGATTCGGCGGTCAGAGACCGCCGCTACAGGGGGCGAGGCCTCGCGCCGCCTTCAGACCTTGCGCAGCCGCGTGAACTCGTGAGTGTCACGCAAAACCCGAACGTCGTGTTCGGTTTTGCTTGGCGGGCCTCCGCCCGCTGGTGCTGACCCGGCCCTCCGGGCCTCGCGCCGCCTTCAGACCTTGCGCAGCCGCGTGAACTCGGGAGTGTCACGCAAAACCCGAACGTCGTGTTCGGTTTTGCTTGGCGGGCCTCCGCCCGCTGGTGCTGACCCGGCCCTCCGGGCCTCGCGCCGCCTTCAGACCTTGCGCAGCCGCGTGAACTCGGGAGTTTCACGCAAAACCCGAACGTCGTGTTCGGTTTTGCTTGGCGGGCCTCCGCCCGCTGGTGCTGACCCGGCCCTCCGGGCTTCGCGCCGCCTTCAGACCTTGCGCAGCCGCGTGAACTCGTCGATCGTCACCGTGGTGAGTTCGCCGTCGTCGCGGGCCAGGATCAGGACGTCGCTGTAGACCTTGTCGTCGGCGTTGCGGCGGAAGTGGAGGCCGTGGCGGCGCCGCTCGCGGCGGAGCACCTTGCCCACGGTCGTCGTGCTCCACTTCGCGCTCGAGCCCACCGTCACGCCGTGCATCACCTCCACCCGGTCCCCAGGCTGAAGGCGTTCGTAGAGGCTGCGGGCCTCGTATTCCTCGGGTGTCATCTCGTGATCCTCGTCGTCAGCCATTGACTGCCCGCCACGAGGGCGGGCTTTGTTCCGGCCGGAGCGACCTGTGGTCGCGAAGGCCCCGAGGGAGGGATCCGGAGGATCCCGACCGCTCATACTTCCTTGCTGTCGATCCACTTCATCATCTTGCGGAGCCGGCGGCCGGTCTCCGTGAGCTTGTGCTCGCGCTCGCGGCGGCGCGTGCTCTTGAACATCGCCGCCCCGGCCCGGTTCTCCAGGATCCAGTCGCGGGCGAACTCGCCGGAGCGGATCTCCGCCAGGATCTTCTTCATCTCCGCCCGGGTCTCGTCGGTGATGATCCGCTTGCCGCGGGTGTAGTCGCCGTACTCGGCCGTGTTCGACACGCTGTAGCGCATGTACTCCAGGCCGCCCTGGTAGAGGAGGTCGACGATCAGTTTCATCTCGTGGAGACACTCGAAGTAGGCCATCTCGGGCTGGTAGCCGGCCTCCACGAGCGTGTCGAAGCCCGCCTTGATCAGTTCCGAGACCCCGCCACAGAGCACCGCCTGCTCGCCGAACAGGTCGGTCTCCGTCTCCTCGGCGATCGTCGTCTCGATGACGCCGCCACGGGTGCCGCCGATGCCCTTCGCGTAGGCGAGGCCGATCTTCTTGGTCTCGGGCGAAGCATTCGGACCAAGGGCGATGAGGCAGGGCACGCCGCCCCCCTTCACATATTCGCTGCGGACCAGGTGGCCGGGCCCCTTGGGTGCGACGAGCATGATGTCGTGGCCGGCCGGCGGCTCCACCTGGCCGAAGTGGAAGTTGAAGCCGTGGCTCGCCATCAGGATGGCGCCCTTCTTCAGGTTGGGCTTGATGGCGGTGCGGTAGACGTCGCCCTGCAGTTCGTCGGGCAGGAGGATGTTGACCACGTCGGCCTGCTTGACGGCGTCCTCGACGGAGAGCGGCTCGAAGCCGTGGCTCTTGGCGAGGTCGTAGTTAGGGCCGCCCGGACGCTGGGCCACGACGACCTTCAGACCGCTGTCGCGCAGGTTCTGGGCCTGGGCGTGGCCCTGGCTGCCATAGCCGATGATGGCGATGGTCTTGCCATCGAGGGCCTTGAGGTCGGCGTCGGCGTCGTAGTAGATCGTCGCGGGCACGGGAAACTCCGGGGGAAAAAGATCGGGACGGGACAGTGAGGGAAACGGTCAGGCGAGCGATTCGCGGGCGGGAGCCGAGTCGGCCGGGCGGCCGCCGTCGCCGGCCTCGGTCAGTTCGCGGGTCACCGGACTGCCACGGACCATGGCCACCCGGCCGGTGCGGACGAGTTCGAGGATGCCGCGGGGACGCATGAGTTCGATGAAGCCCTCGATCTTCTTCTCGGTACCGGAGATCTCCACGATCACGCTGTCGGCGGCCACGTCGACGATCCGCCCGCGAAAGATCTCGGCGAGTTCCTTGACCTCGGTTCGCGGCGGACCGGCGACCGCGGCCACCTTGATGAGCATCAGGTCGCGCTCCACGTAGTTGCGGGAGCTGATGTCGTCGACCCGCACCACCGTGATGATCTTTTCCAGCTGCCGCCGCACCTGGTCGAGCACCCGGTCGTCGCCGCGGAGCACGAAGGTCATCCTGGAAAAACCGGGATCCTCGGTCTCGCCGACGGCGAGGCTGTCGATGTTGTAGCCCCGGGAGGCGAGCATGCCGGACACGTGCGCGAGCACCCCGGGGACGTTCTGGACGGTGGCCGAAATGACGTGGCGCATGGGAGGGGTCCGGGCGGGGAGCCGCCGGAAAACGCCGCGGAAGCGGCGAAAAAGCGGCAGGGCGGAGTCTAGTTCGCGGCCGGAGGGGGATTCAAGCCTCGCGGCCGCACGGCCGGGTCCGGCGGGCGTGACGCTCGCAGGCAACCCCGGCCGCCCCGGGGATGCGTTGACAGCGGCCAAAAAAAGCCGATAGTTTGCGGTGCTCTGAACCGAGCCTTATCCAGCCCCCCCGAGAGAGCGTAAACGCGTGTCGAACGTCCTGGCCCAGGAACTGATCGAAGCGGGTGTCCATTTTGGCCATCGCGCCAGCCGTTGGAACCCGAAGATGCGGCCCTACATCCACGGCCGCAAGAACCTCATCCACATCATCGACGTCCGCGAGACGATCCGCGGGCTGCTCCGGGCGCGGAAGTACCTCAAGCAGGTCGCGTCGACCGGCAGCCTCGTGCTGTTCGTGGGCACCAAGCGCCAGGGGGCCGAGGCGATCGCCCGCGAGGCCGGTCGCTGCGGCATGCCATACGTCAGCGACCGCTGGCTGGGCGGCACGCTCACCAACTTCCGCACGATCCGCAACCGCCTGGCCCGCCTCGAAGAACTCGAGGTCCTGATTCCGTCGGAGGCGTTCGGAGCCTATTCCAAGAAGATGCAGTCGTCGCTCCGCCGCGAGCATCGCAAGATGCTGCGGAACCTGGGTGGCATCCGCACGCTGTCCCGCCTGCCGGAGTGCCTCGTCGTGTTCGATCCCAAAAAGGAGAAGAACGCGATCAACGAGGCCCGCAAGATGGGCATCACGACCGTCGCGCTGATCGACACCGACTGCGATCCGGACGTCGTCGACCTGCCGATTCCCGGCAATGACGACTCGATCCGCTCGATCGAACTCGTCGCCGCCCGGCTCGCCGACGCGATCCTGGAGGGCAAGGCGGAGACGGCCGTCGAATCGCAGGCGGCCGCCGAGGGTGCCGAAGGTGGCGAGGGCGCCGAGGGCAAGCCGAAGCCCAAGGCCCGGCCGATGGTCGCCAAGCGGTCCGTGCCCAAGCCGAAGGCCTGACGCGGCCCGCCGGTTGCCGTAGCGGAGCGCCGACAGCCGCGGCCGCCCAGCCGGGGCGTGCCCGGCGTGTTTCGTTCGAACGTCCCTTTCCCGTGAGGAGTTGAATCATGGCTGAGATCACCGC
>JBIKND010000097.1:0-13920 GCA_044358905.1 Pirellulales bacterium
ACTGCCGACGTGTCGTGCCGGGCATCGGCGGTCAGAGACCGCCGCTACAGGACGTGAGCCCGACGACGCTGCCGGGCATCGGCGGTCGGAGACCGCCGCTACAGCGACTCCGGCGGAATCTCGCTGCCGTGCGGGTCGCTGCCAGCCGATCCGAGTTCCGCCTCGATCCGCTGCCGCACCGCGGCACCTAGATGATGCTCCACCCATTCCGCCGGCGGATGGAGATGATCCACGGGCAGTTCGACGTGCCGGCCCAGCCAGGCCTCCCAGAGGCGATGCGACCGCACCACCATCTCCGCCGCCCGCCGCCCGCGGGCCGTGAGCCGCCAGCCTCCCACGCCGCGTTCGATGTCGCCCGTGACCCGCAGCCACAGCCCGGCCATCCGCCCGCGCAGCGTGGCCGGTGGCGCCGCCGCGACGCCGCTCTCCTCACCTCGCCACAGCGCCGCCAGCACGTCCTCGCTTGCCACCCGCCACCGAAAGCCGGCCGCGGCGAGTGTCCGGGCGACGATCCCGTCCTCCGGGGTGAGGAAGGCGGCACCGAGATATTCGAGTCCGAGCACCACGGCGATCGCGCCCGCCTCGTTGACCGACCAGCGCCAGGCGGCGAGATAGCCGAGGCAGGCGCCGACGATCGCCAGCAGCACGGCCACGATCGCCACGTGATGCAGCCGGCGCACGAGGAGTTCGGCGGCCGCTGCCGGCACCACCAACAGCGCCACCACGAGAATCGCCCCCACCGCCTGGAAACTCGCGACCGTCGCCAGTGCCGTCGCGGCGAGCAGGCCGGCGGTGACCGCCGCCACCGGGAGGCCCGCGGCCCGGGCCGCCTCCGCGTCGAAGGCGGTGAAGACCTGCAATTTCCAGGTCGTCCAGGCGGCCGCGACGAGCAGCGCCAGCACGACGGCGGCGCCGACGAACGCCCGGGGCACGGCGTGCCCGGCGACGTCGACCGTGTCGAACGGCACGAACGTCAGGTCCCCGGCCAGGATGCAGGCGGCGTCGAGATGCGCACCGCGGCCGGCGGCCGTGACCAACGTGACGCCGATCGCAAACATCGTCGTGAACACGACGCCGGCGCCCGCGTCCTCCGCGACGCCTCCCGCGGCCCGCAGCGTCTGCGTGAGCCAGACCGTGACGAGCGCGGCCGCGAGCGCCCCGGCGAAGACGAGCAGCCCTCCGGGCCGTCCGCCTGCCAGGGCGGCGATCACGATCCCGGGCAGCACCGCGTGGGCCAAGGC
Organism: Pirellulales bacterium; assembly: GCA_044358905.1. Lineage (GTDB taxonomy): Bacteria > Planctomycetota > Planctomycetia > Pirellulales > UBA1268 > QWPN01. The sequence continues at coordinate 1,242 of JBIKND010000097.1, forward strand.
GTCGCCGAACAGGCTCATCCGGCGCACGACCAAGAGCGTGCCCACGAGGCTGCACGCCGCGGCGGTTGCGGCGACGGTCGCCAGCGCCCAAGCGTGAGGCCCCCACTCGCCGCCGCCCGCGGCCGCGAATGCGACGATCATGGGGTCCACCGAAGAACGATGGGGCTCTGAAGGGGGTGCCCCCACCATGTCGCCGGGCTATGGAAGCAAGCGAAGGCATGGATGCCGGATCGCCGCGGACATGCAGTGAGCGGAGGACCGGAGGTCCGAAGTGAACGTCCGGAGACGTGGTGGGGGCACCCCCGAAACTCGAAAAATCCGCCTGAACCGATCATGAGGCCACCTTCCGTCGACGCGGGGCGACGACGAGCGACACGGCGAACATCGTCGCGGCGGCGAGCACGACCAGCGGCCCGGTCGCGAGGCCGGGGCGGATCGCACTCGCGAGCGTGCCGACCACCGCCGCCACGAGGCCCATGAGCCCCGCGAGCAGGAGCATCGTGACCACGCGATCGGTCCACAGCCGGGCCGCCACCGGCGGAATCACCACCAGCGCCGTGACGAGCACCGCGCCCACCGCCGGCAACCCGGCCACGACCATCGCCGCCACCAGCGCCGCCACCAGCACGTCGATCCAGTCCACGGGCCAGCCACCGGCCGCCGCGAACGCCGCGTCGAAGGCCACGAGCGTGATCTCCTTGAGCGCCGCCACCACGACGAGCACGGCCGTCAGCGACACGCCCGCCAGAACGGCGGCATCGCGGCCCGTGATCGCGGCCGCATGGCCGAGGAGGAACTGCTCGAGCCCCGCGCTCCCCGGGATACCCCAGCGCGGCAACCCCGAGACCAGCACGATCCCCAGCCCGAACGACACGCCGATCACGATGCCCGTGGCCGCGTCATCCCGCGTGCGGGTGAAGCGGCGAATGAGCACCAGCGTGCCGAGCGCGGCGAGCGCCGCCACGAACGCCCCGGCCAGCAGCGTGGGCAGGTCGCGGCGGCCGGTGGCGAGGAAGCCACCGGCCACACCTGCGAGCGTGGCGTGTGCGGCCGCGTCGCCCACCAGCGGCCGCTTGCGCAGCAGGGCGAGGCTGCCGACGACCCCGGCCCCGAAGCCGACGGCCGCCACGCCCGCGGCCGCGACGAGGGTGTTCGGAGCGGTCACGGCGGACGTCCAGTCGCTCGTCATGGCGTGCGGCCCCGGGCCGCCACGGCGCGGCCGATCTCGTCGAGCACGTCCAGTTGGCCGGCGTAGGTCCGGCGCAGGTTCTCCGGCGTGAGCACGGCTGCGGCCGGCCCCGCGGCCACGAGCCGCCGATCGACGAGCGCGACGCGATCGAACCACTCCGCCGCGGTCCGCAGGTCGTGGTGCACGACGACCACGAGACTGCCGGCCGCCTCGAGGTCGGCGAGCACCCGGAAGATCTGCTCCTGCGACCGCACGTCCACGCCCGCCATCGGCTCGTCGAGGAGGTAGATCTCGGCCCGCTGCGCGAGCGCCCGCGCGAGAAACACCCGCTGCTGTTGCCCGCCGGACAGCCGGCCGATCTGCCTGCCGGCGAGATCCGCCAGCCCCACGCGCTCGAGACAGTCGCGGGCGAAGTCGCGGTCCGCCCTGCCCGGGCGGCGGAACCAGCCGAGCCGGCCGTAGGTGCCCATCAGCACCACGTCCATGACGTTCACGGGAAACTCCCAATCCACCGTCTCGCGCTGCGGCACGTAGCCGATCCGGCCACGGACAAGATCCAGGGGCAAGCCCCAGAACCGCACCGTGCCGGCGACGATCGGCGCCAGCCCGAGCGCCGCCTTGAGGAGGCTGCTCTTGCCGGCGCCGTTGGGTCCGATCACGCCGAACAGGCACGGCTCCGCGATCGTCAGATCGACGTTCCAGAGCACGGGCTTCCCGCCGTAGGCGACGGTCACGTCGTGAAACTCGATCAGCGGCGGGCCGGCGTGGGGGGTCGAGCCCATCTCATCGGCCTCCTTCAACCAGTGCCGCGACGATCATCTCCACGTTCGCGGAGAGCGCGGCGGCGAGAGTGTCGGCGCCGCTGCCGGGCTCGCCGAGGGAATCGGAGTACAGCCGGCCGCCGATCGTGACGGCCTGGCCGCGGGCCCGAGCGCCCTCGATGAGGGCGGCCACGCTGCGGTCGGCCACGCTCGTCTCCACGAACACCGCCGGGATGCCGCGGGACACGAGCAGTTCGACGAGCCGATTCACGTCGTGCAGCCCGGCCTCGCTCTCGGTGCTCGTGCCCTGCACACCCACCACCTCGATGCCGTACGCCCGCCCGAAGTACCGGAAGGCGTCGTGCGCCGTGACCAGCACGCGGCGCTGCTCGGGGATCGTCGCGATCCGTTCGCGGACGTCGGCGTCGAGTGTGGCGAGCGCCGCGGCATGGGCGGCGGCGCGTTCGCGATACCCCGTGGCCCCAGTGGGATCGATCGCGGCGAGCGCCTCGGCGACCAGTGGCGGGCAGAGGCTCCACAGTCCGGCGTCGAACCAGACGTGCGGGTCGAAGAGGTCGTCGGTCACGGCCAGGAGCCGATCGCGGGGCAGCCGGTCCCCCACCGCCAGAACCGGCCGTCGCGGGGCGAGCCGGTCCACCAGGGCTGCCAGTCGGCCTTCGAGCTGCAACCCCGACGACACGATCAGATCCGCCCGCGCCAAGCGGTCGGCGTCGGCGGGCGTCGGCCGATACGAGTGCGGATCGATGCCCGGGGCCATGAGGCACTCCACCTCGGCCCGGTCGCCCGCGACCTGGCGGACGAGATCCGCGACCACGGTCGTGGTGGCGAGCACCCGCGGCTTGCCGGGCGAACGCCGCGGCGATTCCGCCGTCCCACACCCGGCCGCCGCGACCAGGGCGGCGAGAACAGGTGGAACGAGAGTTTTTGAGAATCCAAAAAACATTTTTTGATGCCTCAAAATCATACGCTCGCGGCCAGACGACCCGCAACGTCCCGCCAGGCCGCACGATCGAACGGCCGCCCGGGCCCCCCGGCATCCCGGTCGACCGGCGCGTTGACCATTTCACGCGGCATTCTTAAGGTCAGAGGATCCGGTTCGAGATTCGGGAGCGTTGCCGTGGATTCCACCTACTTCAAGCGGTTTCGGATGGAGTCCGACGTGGGCCCCTTCCGCCCCCCGCCGGAACTGCCGCCCGGCTACCGCTTCGTGCCGTGGAACGAGGCCGTGCTCGACGCCCACGCCCGCACGAAGTGGCGGTCGTTTCGCGACGAGATCGACGCGTTGGTGTTTCCCTGCCTCGGCGATGCGGAGGGCTGTCGGCGGCTGATGCGGGAGATCCGCAACAAGCCGGGCTTCCTGCCGGAGGCCACGTGGCTCATCGCCCGCGGGGCGGGCCCGGAAGAGATGCAGTGGTGCGGCACGATCCAGGGCGTCGCCGACCGCGGCGGACTGGGCATGATCCAGAACGTCGGCATCGTTCCCGGGCATCGGGGAATCGGCCTGGGGGCGGCTCTCGTCCGCCGGGCGATCGCCGGTTTTCGCAGCTACGGCCTGCGGGCGGCGGGCCTGGAAGTCACGGCGGAAAACTCGCGGGCCGTCCGCCTCTACCAGCGGCTCGGTTTCCGGCGGACGAAGACCGTGTACAAAGTGGTGGATTCCGCAGTGGCCGACCCGGCCCTGGCGGAACCGGCACTTTCGTAGGCGGCAGACGCGTTGAAGCAGACCCTCTTCTCGGCGACGCTCGACAACGGCATCACGCTCCTCGGCGAGGAGTTGCCCGACGTCGAATCGGTGGCGATCGCCTTCCATGCCCCGGCCGGCGCCGTCCACGACGGTCCGGGCCGCAGCGGGCTGGCGACGCTGTCCGGCGAAATGTGCCTGCGCGGCGCCGGTGAACGGTCCGGTCGCCAGCTCGTCGAGGCCCTCGAAGCCGCGGGGGTGCAATGGTCCCAGTCCGTGTCGTCGAGCCACGCGAGCTTTTCGGGCGCGATGGTCGCCCGCCAACTGCCCGCCGCCCTGCCCGTCTACGCCGACATCGTCCGCCGGCCCCGGCTACCGGAGGATCAGCTGGAGGCGGCCCGGCAGATGGTGCTGCAAAACCTCGCCGGCATCGAGGACGACCCTGGCCATCGCGTGATGACCGCCCTGCGACAGATGCACTTCCCCGCCCCTTGGGGCGCACCCTCGGAAGGGCTCACGGCCGACGTCGAGCGGCTCGGCAGCGCCGAGATTCGCGACTTCGTCGCGGCACACGTGCGACCGGCCGGCATGATCGTCGCCATCGCCGGCCGCATCGACTGGGGAGACTTCGTGGGCCGGATCGAGGACCTGTTCCGCGATTGGCGATCCGGCGGGCCGGAGGTCGTGGCCACGGGATCGCGCGGCCCGCGGCTGCGACACGTGCCCCACGAATCCCAGCAGACGCACGTCGCCCTTTCCTGGTCGGCACCGCCGTATCGCAGCGACGAGTCCTACGAAGCCACGGCTGCACTGGCGATTCTCGGCGGCGGTTCGAGCTCGCGGCTGTTCACCGAGGTGCGCGAGCGGCGTGGCCTGTGCTACAGCGTGTCGAGCGGCTATCAGACCCATCGCGACTTCGCCATGGCCCTCGGCTATGCCGGCACCACCGCGGCCCGGGCCCAGGAAACGCTCGACGTGATGCTGGCGGAGATCGACGGGCTGCCCGGCACGATCACGGCCGACGAGGTCGAGCGGGTGAAGGCGCGGGCCAAGAGCGGCCTGGTCATGCAACAGGAGTCGAGCGCGGCCCGGGCCGGGGCCATCGCCCGGCAGTGGTATCACCTCGGCCATGTCCGCACGCTGGCGGAGGAACTGGCCCGCTACGACCGGCTCACCGTCGACTCGATCGAAGCCTGGCTGGCCGCCGGCCCGCCCCGCGACCTGTCGGTCATCTCGCTGGGCCGTGAGCCCCTGGAGGTGCCCCGTGCCCTTTCTGCATGAGCGGCTCGACAACGGCCTCGAAGTGGTCGCGGAGACGAGCCCCGCCGCGCTCTCGACGAGCGTCGGCTTCTTCGTGAAGACGGGCTCACGGGATGAGAGCGACACGCTCTGGGGCACGAGCCACTTCCTCGAGCACATGGTGTTCAAGGGCACGTCCGATCTCACCGGCGACGAGATCAACCGGCGGCTCGATCGCATGGGCGCCAGCGCCAACGCCTTCACGAGCGAAGAGGACACCGTCTACTACGCGATCGTCCTCCCCGAGCAGCAGCAGGAGGCGGTGGAACTGCTGGCGCGGATGATGCGTCCGGCCCTTCGCGAGGAGGATTTCGCGACCGAGAAACTCGTCATCCTGGAAGAAATCCGGATGTACGACGATCAGCCCCCGTTCGGCGCCGATGAGCGGTGCCGGGCCGCCTTCTTCGGCGGCCATCCGCTGGCCCGCAGCGTGCTCGGCACCGTCGATTCGATCCAGGCGCTGCCCGTGGAGGCGATGCGCGACTACCACCGCCGCCGCTATGCGCCGGGCAACATGGTGCTGGCCGCGACCGGGGCGGTCGACTTCCCTGCGCTCGTCGCCGCCGCGCGCCGCCTGTGCGGCGATTGGCAGCCCCTGCCCGCGCCTGAGCGGCTCGTGCCCCCGCCGCCGGCGGCGGCTTCGCGGGAGCACGTCGTGCGGCCGGCCGCCGCGCTCGAGTACGCCGTGCGGATGTCGGCCGGCCCCGACGAGCGGAGCCCGGATCGGTTCGCCGCCAAGCTCCTGGCGACCGTGCTCGGCGACTCGTCTGGCAGCCGTTTGTACTGGGCCTTCGTGGATTCGGGCGCGGCCGAGCAGGCCTCGCTGCACCACCACGAGTTTCTCGACGCCGGACTGTTCGTGACGCAGCTTTCCTGCGACGCCGAAGACACCGACGAGCTGCTGGAACGCATCCTGGAGATCTACGCCGATGCCACGGCCGGCGGCATCGCAGCGGCCGAGTTCGAGCAGGCCCGCAACAAGGTGGCCAGCCGGGTCGTGCTCTCGGGCGAGCGGCCCCGCCGCCGGCTCTTCGAAGTGGGCGGGGAATGGGCCCACTCCGGCGTCTACCGTTCCGTCGCCGATTCGCTGCGGATCGTGGAGTCGCTGTCGCGCGACGATCTGCACCGCGTCGCCGCCACCTGGCCCCTCACCGGCGCCGCCGCCACGGTTCTGGCCGGCCCCCGACCGGCCCTGTAGCGGCGGTCTCTGACCGCCGTGCCCGCCCTGTAGCGGCGGTCTCTGACCGCCGTGCCCGCCCTGTAGCGGCGGTCTCTGACCGCCGTGCCCGCCCTGTAGCGGCGGTCTCTGACCGCCGAAAACCATTGCGGAGGCAATCCGCATGCGACGGTCGGAGACCGCCGCTACAGACAGGCGAGCCATGCTTGATGCCCCAGCCCGGCGACGCGGTTCCGCAAAAATTCCCGCAACTTCCGTGGCGGGCCAAGCCCCGGCATAATGAGGTCGCGGATCCGCGCCTGGCGGCCGCTTCCTCGCGCGTTCTTGCATGGTCGTCCTGTTCGCCGAAAACCGCTGGCTCATCGCCTTGCCGCCGATCTGGCTGCTGGGCGCCGGTGCCCTCGTGGCCGTCGCGGTCATCCTGGCCGGCTATGCCCTGCTCCGCGCGGCGGCGCCCCGGGCCGCGGCCGAGGCTCGCGCCAGCCTGCGTGACGGCTTCCTTGGCCCGTTGGCGTGGCTGCTGCTCACGTTTTCCGCCGTGGCGGTGGCCTTCACGCCGCTCGTGCCCCTCGGTCAAATCGGCCGGTCGCTGCAGCGGTTCGTCACGGCCGACAGCGGCACCCGGACGGTCGCGATCGAGCCCGGGGCGTCGCTCCGAGAAATCGCACTCGGCTTCCGTCCGCAGGAACTGGAGCGGATCGACCTCGAAGCCGCAGGCCGGCTCGCGGTCCGTACGCAGCAGCCGATCGAGGGCTTCGCGCTCTCGAAGGTGCCCGACGTGGACCTCGACCCCGGCACGCCCTGGTCATGGAAGCGGGCCGAGGGGGCGACGAGCCCCTTCCTCGGCCAGCGGGCCACACTCCAGGCCAGCAACGCCACGGACCGGCCGGTTGACCTCACGATCCGCTGGCGGCTGGTGCCCGAGTTTCCACAGGCTGCCATCCTGCCCTGGACCGCCGCGGTCCTGATCGCCCTGGCCGCGGCGTACGCAGCCTTCCGACTGGGTGCCCGCCGCGTGGCGGCGGTCGCCGCCGCCACCACGAAGGAGGCGATCGGCCAGCCGGTGTTCGCCGTGGCGCTGATCGCCGGCGTCGTGCTCCTCTTCGCGTTCATCGTCATTCCCTACAACACGTTCGGCGAAGACGTGAAGATGCTCAAGGACAGCGGCCTGACGCTGATCAAGGTCCTGGCGCTGCTGGTCGTGGTGTGGACGGCAAGCGTGGCCGTGGCCGACGAGATCGAGGGCCGCACGGCGCTCACCGTGCTCTCCAAGCCGCTCACCCGCTGGCAGTTCGTGGTCGGCAAGTTCATCGGCCTGGCGCTCGTGGCCATGCTGGTGTTCATGATCCTCGGCGGCGTGCTCCTCGCCACGACGAGCCTGAAGGTCGTGTACGACGCCCGCGAGGGCGCCAAGGTCGATCCGCTGTGGAGCGACTGCGGCGGAGAGATGATCACCGTGGTGCCCGGCCTCGTGCTCGCGTTCCTGGAGACGATCCTGCTGGCGGCCGTGAGCCTGGCCGTCTCGACCCGGCTGGGCATGGTGCCGAACCTGATCATCTGCTTCACGGTCTACGCGCTCGGCCATCTGGTGCCGATGATCGTGCAGTCGAGCGTGGGCAAGTTCGCGATCGTGCGGTTCGTCGGCAAGTTGTTCGCCACGCTCCTGCCGGTGCTGGAGCACTTCACGATCGACGCGGCGGTGGCCGGCGGCGTGCCGGTGCCGTGGGGCTACCTGGCGTGGGCGGCGGTCTACGCCGGCCTCTACTCGGCCATCGCCCTGCTGGTCGCCCTCGTCCTCTTCCAGGACCGCGACCTCGCCTGACCGTCGCCTACCGCACGAGGCCGGTGCGGGCCCCGACGCCCACCATGCTCGAGCCGTCGGTCGCCGTGCCGGGCATCGACAACCAGCCGCCGTCCACGGACCGCGCCGCCTGGGCCTCCGCCTTGCCGTCGATGAAGAAGGTTGCCCCGCGACGCAGTCGCCGCTCCAACCGCGGGCCGACCTCGACCCCCAACATGCTCCCTTCACTGCGTCGACCGAGCGTCGTCCGAAGTTCCAGGCGTTCACTCCCGTCCGCACGTTCGTTCGACAGGCCGATGCGGCCGACCCACTGCGACGGCCCCTCGGTGACACGATCCTGCTCGGTGCGAACGCCCGCCGCGACGTCGAACCGGTCGATCCGGCTGCGCACTTCGGCCGCGATGGGTGATTGCAGATCGCGCTGGTTCGGCCCCTGCACCGACAACCCGCGGAGTTCCAGTCCTGGCAGGATCTGCTGGCTCTCGTCCGGCTCGGCACGAACATCGCCGGCGCGACGCAGCGCCGCGGCGATCGACCCCTCGCCCTCGAAGCCCGCGAGTCCGAGGTCGGTGAAGGTCTCGGAGGCGGACACGCGGGGATCGTGCTCGGCCGACGCGGGCACGACGAGCGCGCACAGGCAGGCGATGAAAACGACGCGCATGATGCAGTGCATGGTGATTGCTCCGCCCCCCGGACCGCGGACCCTCCGGATTCGTATCGGCGCGAGACCGTCTCCATCTCCCCCTCCGACCTTGCCGGTCGCGCAGGGCGGGACGGTCAGGCGATCTTGCGACGCGGGTAGAGCGGGATCGTGCCGGCGGCAGGGCTGCCGGCGGTTTTCCCGAAGCGGGTCGTGTCGAGGGCCTCGAGCACCCGCGCGGCGATCTCCACGGCCGCCGCGCCGGCCGCCGCGGTCACGAGCGGCTGCTGCCGCGTGCGGACGGCCGCCAGGAAGTCGTCGTGCTCGCAGGCGATCGCGTTGGCGTCGGCCACCGCCACCGTCTCCAGGGGAAGGACGTCGGCGAAGAAGCGGTCTTTCAGGGCGGCGCGATCGGCGGCCGGCACGGCGTGCGCCACGAACGAGCCGTCGCAGACGCCCGCCGAGGGCTGGATGACGTCCACCGTCTTGGCGTTGAAGTCGACCGATGCGATTCCCGTCGCGGACCACATCGTCAGCGATCGACGGACGACCGGATTGATCCGCGAGGCCGACAAATCGGCGACCATGCCGGAGGCGAACACGAGCCGCGCCCGGACGGCGTCCTCGTGACCGCCCGTGGCCACGATGCCCTGGGCCTCGACGCGATCCAGCCGGCCTGGATCGAGCGACAGCACGAGGTCGATGTCGTGGATCATGAGGTCGTGCACGACGCCGACGTCGAGCGACCGGAAGGTGAACGGCGCCAGCCGTGCCGACTCGACGACGACCGGCCGACCGACGCGGGCCACGGCCGTCCGCCAGGCCGGATTGAATCGCTCGACGTGTCCCACCGCCACGATCCGGCCGTGCCGACGGGCGGCGATCGAGATCGCCCGGGCCTCCTCGACGTCCGCGGCGATCGGCTTCTCCACGAGCAGATCGAGCCCGGCCTCGAGCAGCGGCAGCGAGACCTGGGCGTGCAATCCCGTCGGCGCGGCCACCACGGCTGCATCGACCAGACCGACAAGGTCCCGCGGTTCCGCCAGCGGCTGGCAGCCGTGCGCCGCTGCGACCCGCGCGCGGGAGTCAACCGCCGGATCGACGACGGCCACCAACTCCGCATCCTGCCGCGCGGCGAGCAGCCGCGCGTGAATCGCGCCCAGATGACCACACCCCACCACCGCCACGCGTGTTCGACTCATGCCGCCCTCCGTCGCTCTCTGGCCCGGCCGTGTCGGCCGCCCTGCTGCAGGGTCAAGAACTCCAACAACTGATCGACATCCGGCCCGAGCATTCCCTGCTGGCGGAGGATCTCCCGGGCAGGCTCGAGCCCGACCTTCGCGCGGTACAGCAACCGGTGGGCCTCCGTCACCGCATCGATCGCTCCGCGGTCGAAGCCGCCGCGGCGCAGGGCCACGACGTTGATGCACCGCGGCCGGGCCGGGGCGCCCTCGCAGAGCATGAACGGGGGCACGTCGTGCAGCACCCGGGAGAGGCCGGCCACGAACGACCAGCCGCCGATCGTCACCCAGTGATGCACGGCGACCGCGCCGGACAGCGACGCCCGCGACTGCACCCGCACGTGGCCGCCGAGCAGCGTGCCATTGGCGATGATCACGTGGTCGCCGATCCGGCAGTCGTGGGCCACGTGGCAGCAGGCCATGAGGAAGTTGGCGTTGCCGATCGACGTGACGCCGTCCTCCTTCTCGGAAGCCCGGTTGATCGTCACGCCCTCGCGAATCACGTTGTCGTCGCCGATCTCCACCCGCGTGGCGGTGCCCCGGTAGCTCACGTCCTGCGGCTCGCCGCCGATCACGCAGTTGGGATAGATCCGGTTCCGCGCACCGATCGTCACCTCACCCATGATCGTGACGCCGTTGTCGAGCACGGTGTCGCGGCCGATGACCGCTCCGGCGGAGATTACGCACCAGGGGCCGACCCGCACTCCAGGCCCCAGCCGTGCGCCCGACTCCACGACCGCCGTCGGATGGACGACGGCCGGCCCACCCCCGATGGGCAGCGTGCGAGGGTCGGAAGAATGATGCTCGGACTCGTGCGCCATGCAGGATCAGGCCGAAGCCCGCCTCCGTCCGCTGGCCCGCTCGCCTTCGGCCGCGAGGAGCGCGGCGGCGAGGGCCGCATTGAGCCGGTGCCCGCTGCGAGCAGCCCGAACGTGCGCATGGATCGGCCGCCCGGCGAGCGCGAGATCGCCGACCAGATCGAGGACCTTGTGCCGCACGCACTCATCGGGCCAGCGCAGGACATTGTCGATCGGGCCGTCGGGACCGAACACGAGCAGGTCCTGCCGGGTGACCGTCAGCCCCAGCCCCGCGGCCCGCAGCCGTTCGGCATCGGCGGCCGAGATGAACGTCCGCGCGGCCGCCAGCTCCGTGCGGTAGGTCTCGGGCGTGACCCGCAGGGCGAGCGTCTGCCGCCCGATCGGCCCGGCGCCGTAGTCGAGCTCGTACTCGACGGACAGCCCGGCGAACCGCGGCGGCCCCGCCTCGATCCACGCGTCTCCCTCGGTCAGCCGGACCGTCTCGGCGACGATGAGCGGCGCGATCGGCGCGGCGAGATCCTCGAACCCGGCGCTTTCGATCGCCTCGACGAACGCCAGCGACGAACCGTCGAGCCCTGGCATCTCCTCGGCCGACACGCGCACGACACAGCAGTCGACCCCCAGGCCCGCCAAGGCACTCAGGCAATGCTCGACCATCTGCACCTGCACGCCGCCAAACGCCAGGTTGGTGCGATTCACGGCGTCGACGCGACTCTCGACGAGCCCGGCGATTCGCACCGGCACGGCCCGGTCGCCCCGCACGAAGACGACGCCGGCCCCGGCGGTCGCGGGCAGCAACTCGACGAGGTTTTCGCAGCCACTCCAGTAGCCTCGGCCGGAGACGGCCACCGGACGGCGGATCGTTCGCTGCGACCTGGCGCGCATGGCACTTTCAGGAGAGAGAACGGGCCCGGCGGCCCCGACTGGGGCCACCGGGCACCGAAGGAGGGACACCGCAAATCAGCGCCGGGGCTGGCCGGCCTGCGGCTGGGCCGCGACGTTCGCCCCGTTGAGCATCTTGAGGACATCCGGAGTGATGTCGACCTGCGGATCGTAGTACACGATCGGCTTGGTGATGCTGCCCAGGATTCTGTTGCGATCACTGGCGTCGACCGGATCGCCGTCGAAGCGATGCACGATGGCAATGCCGTGATCACGGGCGAACTGGCTGACGGCCCGCTCGATCTCGTTGTAGACCTGCAGATAGACCTTCGCCTCGCGGTCCATGAAGTCCTTCTTCTGCAGCTGGGCATTGACGCTGAAGTCGCCCTGCGCCTTGGCCACCTCGCCCTCGAACTTCCGGTATTCCGGCGTGCCGGCGGTGTAGACCTTGAGCTGATCCATCAGGCCCTTGATCCGCTCCTGCTCCGCCTTGAGCGCGTTCTCGGCCGCCATCACCTGGTCCTTCATCTTGTCCATCTCGGCCTTGAACCGGGCATGGTTCTTGAAGATGTAGCCGACGTCCACGACGGCCACGTGGCCGGCCGACGCGGCTGACCGGGCTGGCTGCGCCGCGGCCGCGGCGGGCTGGACCGGACGCACCGGAACCTGTGCGGACGCGGAACCCTGCACGAGGGCCACGGCGGCCGCGAGGGTGAACGCTGAAAGTTGCCTCTTCACGGAAAGCACTCCTTGCTGGCGGGACGGCCCCGGATCCGCACGGTCGACGGCCGTCCGTGGCCGCCGCGAATCCGAGAGCGGCGGGATAATGGCGATCCCCCCTGCCCGGCTCAAGCCCAACTTTTCAGCCGAAAAACGCGGCCCTGGACGCCCGAAATGACGGCACGGGAAATGACGGCAAAAAACGAGGAGCCCGGTGGTGTCCTTGCGATGAGAGCCCGGCTATGCCGGCCAGCGCGGATTTGGAGCCGCAGAGTGGCACTCTGCGGAATACGCGCTGCTCCGGTGTGCAGACTGCCAGTCTGCACCTACAAGGCTCCCCTGGAGCCGCAGAGCGGCACTCGGCGGAATGCGCGCTGCTCCGGTGTGCAGACTGCCAGTCTGCACCTACAAGGCTCCCCTGGAGCCGCAGAGTGGCACTCGGCGAGATC
>JBIKND010000263.1:0-3830 GCA_044358905.1 Pirellulales bacterium
CGCTCGGGCCCTGGAATTGGCCGTGGCCGAACGGGCGGCCGAGGCCCTCCGGCTGGCGGGAATCCGCGAACATTTCGCCGCTGCCTTGGCCGCCGCGGCATGCGCCCACGGGCTGGCATGCGCACGGATCGTGGATGCCGACGCGTCGAGTCCGCACATCCTCACCGTGGCATTGTCGGGCGTGGACCGGCAGGCATTCATGATGGCCGCCGATCTCGCCGGCGTGTGCTGTGGCACCGGCGCCGCATGCGCCAGCGGCTCGAGCGTGCCGGCACCGGCACTGGTCGCGATGGGGCTGGGTCCGGAAACCGTCGCGGCGGCCGTGCGGTTCAGCTTCGGTCGGACCAGCACGACCGCCGACGTCGATCTCGCCGTGCACCGGCTGCTGCCGGTGCTTGCCAGGCTCGGCGCCGCGGCCCACGGAACATGTCGATAGCCTGTCGATTGCGCGACGGTTCGTCCTGCGAGCGGTAGGCGACACGACAGCCAACCGCGAGCGGACGGCGCGCCGTCACGGCGCTGGCGTCGAACCGTCCTTCAGGCCACGATGTTTCGCCACACAGCCGCCGCCGCTCCAACGAATTATGAGCGGCTTTTGCAGCGCGATTCCAACATGTTCTCGACACGTTTCCGACACGACGCATCACCGGGCCGAGCGGTGAAAGCATGGCTTTTTTCTGCGGTGTCGGCCCCACGCCAGCATGGCTGTCGGATGCCATGCCGACACCGACAGCGGGTCCTTCTTCCTAGTATTACCGACCTGCTGAATCCCTGAATTTCTACAAAACAAAAAGAACTATCAGGAACCGGAACCCGAGGGTTGGGAACCGCGCACTTCGCGGTCGAAAAAAACCGGTTTTTACCGGTCGGGGAGGGCATTTTCGTAGGCAGTTCTTCGGGTACAGTAAAGGGTCCGGTCGGGGCTCCGATCGGCAGCGCCGGGGGCATCCTTCCGGCCCGAATCGCATCGCCAGGACACCGCCCTCCATGAAAGTTCGTTGCCCACGGGAGCCCCTCCTCGCGGCCCTCCAAAGCGCCGCCGCCGTCGTTCCCGCACGGTCGCCCAAACCCGTGCTCACGAACGTCAAGCTCGAGGCGGGTCGCGAAGGCACCGTGATCTCGGCGACCGACCTGGAGGTCGGCATCCGCATCGAACTCGACGCCGTGGAGGTGCTTGCGCCCGGCGCCGTGCTCCTGCCGAGCGGCAGGCTGACGGCCATCGTTCGCGAGAGCCCGCCGGGCACGGTGTTCGAGATCCATGCCGACGGCACCGCGGCCGTAGTCAAGGCACCGCGGAGTGAGTTCCGGCTGCCCGCTGAGGACCCACTCGAGTTTCCGGCGGTGGCGACGTTTCCGACCGAGGCCTGCTTCGAACTCTCGACGCCGCTGGTGCGGGAACTGGTGCGCCGCACGGTGTTCGCCACCGACAACGAGTCGAGCCGTTACGCGCTCGGCGGCGTGCTCGTGGAGCTGACGCCGGCCGGCGTGATCGCGGTCGGCACCGACGGCCGCCGGCTCGCCAAGATGGAGGGGCCCGCGAAATCGCAGGGGGGAGCCCCGCCCGATGTCCAGCCGATCGTCCCCGCCCGTGCCATGCAGCTCATCGAGCGTTGCCTCGCCGCGGCGGATGCCCCCGTGCTCGTCGCCGCCCGCACCGCTGAAATCCTCGTCAAGACCGCCGGGACGACGATTTCCGCCCGCCTCGTGGAGGGGCGGTTTCCCCGCTGGCGCGACGTGTTCCCCGAGCGGCCGGATGCCGTGCGGGTGAATCTGGTGGCGGGGCCGCTGCTGGCCGCCGTGCGGCAGGCCGCCATCGTCACCAGCGAGCAGTCGAAGGGGGTCGATTTCGCGTTCGAGTCCGGGCAGCTCGTGCTCGCGGGCCGGTCGGCGGAAAGCGGCGAGAGCCGTGTCGAGCTGCCGATCGACCACGCCGGCGCGACGGTGCGGATCAAGCTCGACCCGCGATTCGTCGCCGACTTCCTCCGCGTGCTCGACGGCGGCACGAACGTGACCGTGGAGATCACCGACCCGCAAAGCGCCTGTGTCTGCCGCACCGAAGACGGCTACGGGTACGTGATCATGCCGCTGGCGGCCGACTAGGAACACCCCGCGCGACTCCGCATGGCTTTTGCACCTCACCGCCCCGATTCCGGCCCTGCCGGTCCGATATCGATCGGCAAGATCGTGTCGCGGCTCATGTCCCGGACGGGCTACGACCGGGAGCGGGCCGCCGACGGGCTGGCAGCCGCCTGGCAGGAAGCCGCCCCGGCCGCGCTCAAAGCGTCGTCGCAGCCGGGCCTGGTCCGCCGCGGCGTGCTCGAGGTGTTCGTGAGCCATTCGGCCCTCGTGCAGGAACTCGGCTTCCAGAAGCGCGAGGTGCTCATGCGACTCACCGAGCTGCTGCCCGCCGCCGGCATCACCGACATCCGCTGCCGCCTCATGGCCGACGCCGGTCGCACCGTCTGACGCCGCCCCATCCACCGCCCCACCCGATCGGAGACAACCACGATGGCAGATGCACCAGGACAGCCGGACTACACGTCGGCCGACCTCAAGCACCTTTCCGACCGCGATCATGTGCGTGAGCGGTTCGGCATGTACATCGGCGACAACACCAGCCGCGGCCTCCACCATCTGGTCTACGAGGTGGTGGACAACTCGATCGACGAGTGCATGGCCGGCCATGCCAAGCACGTGAGCGTGACGGTGAACGTGGACGGCAGCGTGACGGTCGAGGACGACGGCCGCGGCATCCCGGTCGACCGTCATCCACAGCTCTCCGAGGAGATGGAGCGCGACGTTTCCACGCTCGAGGGCGTGATGACGGTCCTCAAGTTCGGTGGCAAGTTCGAGAAGGGTGCCTACCAGACGACCGGCGGCCTGCACGGCGTGGGCGTGACGGTGGTGAACTTCCTCTCGGAGTGGTGCGAGGTGGAGGTGTCCCGCGAGGGTCATGTCTGGCAGCAGGAGTACCAGCGCGGCGAGGCCACCGGTCCGGTGCGGAAGATGGGGGCCACCACCCGCACGGGCACCAAGACGACCTTCAAGCCCGACCCGCAAATCTTCCCCCAGACCAAGTTTTCCTGGGACGTGCTCTCGCGGCGGCTCCGGGAACTGGCGTTCCTCAACTCCGGTCTGCGGATCAAGTTTCACGACGCGGCCAGCGGCAACGACGAGGGATACTACTTCGAGCGCGGCATCGAGGAGTTCGTCGAGCACCTCAACAAGGCCAGCGACGCCGTCCACGCCGACGTGATCAGCATGCAGGGGGAGGCCTCGGGCGTCTCCTGGGACATCGCCATGCAGTAC
Organism: Pirellulales bacterium; assembly: GCA_044358905.1. Lineage (GTDB taxonomy): Bacteria > Planctomycetota > Planctomycetia > Pirellulales > UBA1268 > QWPN01. The sequence continues at coordinate 3,310 of JBIKND010000263.1, forward strand.
ACGACGGAGTACACCGAGAGCCTGCACAGCTACGTCAACAACATCTGCACGACGGAGGGGGGCACGCACGTCTCCGGCTTCCGCGCGGCTCTGACCCGAGCCCTCAACGCGTACGGCAAGAAGAGCGGCCTCTACAAGGACCTGATCCCGACGGGTGAAGACGTCCGCGAGGGGCTGACCGCCGTGATCAGCGTGCGCGTGCCGCACCCGCAGTTCGAGGGGCAGACGAAGACGAAGCTCGGCAACGGCGAGGTGGAGGGGATCATCAACTCGGCGGTCGGCGATTTCCTGGCCAAGTATCTCGAGGAGAATCCCAAGAGCGCCAAGGCGATCGTCCAGAAGGGCGTGCTCGCGGCCGAGGCCCGCGAGGCGGCCAAGAAGGCCAAGCAACTGCTCCGCGAGCGGAAGGGCGCCCTCTCCGGCGGCGGCCTCCCCGGCAAGCTCCGCGATTGCACCAGTCGCGACGTCGAGAGGTGCGAGTTGTATCTGGTGGAGGGCGATTCGGCCGGCGGCTCGGCCGA
>JBIKND010000098.1:0-13906 GCA_044358905.1 Pirellulales bacterium
CTGCCCAGAAGCCCGAAGCGCAAGCTGAGGGTAGACGCGTCGCTCCACTCGGAACCTATCCGCACTCCCTCGGCTCGCGCCTCGGGCTTCCCGGCAACGGCAACGATTCGCTGCCCGTTCGCGTTCCGAGCGACCGTGGCCACCGCGCAGCGGCGGCGGCGTGGCGGCTCGACGAGGCGTCGATCCGAGCCACGCCCCGGCGCACGCGGCGCGGCCTACGGCCGCTGCGGCGATGGGCGACGGTTGGCGGCGGCACGGTCCGTGCCGGGCGCGACGTCGAGCGTGAGGCCGTCGTTCTCGCCGCGTTCGAGCCGCTCCCAGGCGATCGCGCCCATCGCGGCGTTGTCGGTGCACAGCGACCTCGGCGGCACGAACACCTGCAGCCCGCGTTTCTGCCCCAGGGCCTCGATCGACTCGCGCAGCAGGGTGTTCGCCGTGACTCCGCCGCCGATTGCCACCGCCCGGCAGCGGGTGCGTTCCACGGCAAGTTCCACCTTCGCGAGGATCGTGTCGACGACGGCCTGCTGGAACGACGCCGCGAGATCGGCCAGCTGGCGGCCGGTCGGCGGTGGCGTGTCTGGAGGACCGTGCGGGGGCCGCACGAGATAGCGCAGCGCCGTCTTCAAGCCACTGAAGCTCATGTCGAGCCGGTCGCGATCTTTCGCGAGCGGCCGTGGGAGCCGGTGGCTGCGCGGGTCGCCACCCGCCGCCGCCCGCTCGAGCTCGGGGCCACCGGGATAGCCGAGGCCCAGCAGGGCGGCGGCCTTGTCGAACGCCTCGCCGGCCGCGTCGTCGATGGTGCCGCCGAGCCGCTCCAGGTCGAGCGGCCCACGGACGTGGAACAGCGACGTGTGCCCACCGCTGGCAACGAGGCCCACGCACGGGTAGTGCATCGATTCTCCATGGGCAAGCCGGCAGGCGTAGAGGTGGGCGGCGACGTGGTCATAGCCCACGAGCGGAACGTCGAGCGCCCCGGCGATCGCCTTGCCGGCGGCCAGGCCGACGAGCAGCGAGCCGACGAGGCCCGGGCGGACGGCGACGGCCACCGCCTCGATGTCGCTCCGGGGGATGCCCGCCCGGCCGACTGCCTCGTCGATCACGGGAATGATGCGCTCCACGTGCGCCCGTGATGCGACCTCGGGCACCACGCCGCGCCAGCGGGCGTGCAGCCGCTCTTGGCTGGCGACGACGCTGGAGAGCACCTCGCGACCGCGGTTGATGACCGCGGCCGCGGTTTCGTCGCACGTCGTCTCGATCGCCAGGAGCGCCATGAGCGAAGTGTACCGGCGGGGCGGTGATTCCAACCGGCGTAGTGCCGCCGACCCGCAGTTCACGACGGTCAGAGACCGCCGCTCCAGGATGGCCACTGCCGCGCCGCGAGCGCGTCTTCAACGCGGCCCGGCACGACGGTCAGAGACCGCCGCTACAAGGGCGGCACCGCTGCGGCCACGGTCGCCCGGATGTGCGACCGTCCGCCCGGCTGGTCGCACTTCAGCTGCGACCACGCCGGGCCAAGGCGAAAACGGGCAGGATGCCCGTGTTTCGCCTGAATTTAAAAACTACTGAAGCTCTCGAACTCGTCGTGCGGGCGATGCTCGAGGTTCACGAACCGCGTGTAGTCGTGCTGCCAGAGCAGCTTTACGTCGCCAATCGGCCCGTTGCGCTGCTTGGCGATGATGATCTCCGCCTGCCCCTTCACCCGCTCGCGATCCTCGTCGTTCGTCTGGTAGTACTCCTCGCGGTGCACGAACATCACGACGTCGGCGTCCTGCTCGATGGCGCCCGACTCGCGGAGATGATTGAGACGCGGCCGGTTGTCGCGGGAGACCTCCGCTTGCCGGTTCAGCTGCGCCAGGCAGAGCACCGGGATGTCGAGCTCACGCGACATCATCTTCAGCCGCCGCGCGATCCGCGCCACCTGCTCCTGCCGCGGGTCGCGGGGGTTGTCGGGCTCGATGAGCTGCAGGTAGTCGATCACCACCAGAGACAGCCCCTGCTTGCGCTTCAGCCGCCGTGCCACGGCCGCGATTTCCGTCAGCGTGCGGCCCGGCGTGTCGTCGATGAACAGCGGCGCCGTGCCGATCTCGGTCGACTTCTGCACCAGGCGGCGGCGGTCCTCCTGGGAAATGGTGCCGTTTCGCAGCCGATGGCCGTTCACCTGAGCGGCCGAGCACAGAAGGCGGTCGGCCAGTTCGAGGCAGGCCATTTCCAAACTCACGAAGAGCACCGGCTGGTGGAGCGCGATCGACACGTTCTCCGCGATGTTCATCGCGAACGCCGTCTTCCCCATGCTGGGCCGGGCCGCGAGGATGATGAGTTCCGAGTTGTGCAGCCCGCCGCACAGCGAGTCGAGTTCGGTGAAGCCGGTCTCCACGCCCCCGATCGTGTGCTCGTGCTTCATCCGGGCGTCCATCCGGGCCATGACGTCGGTGAGCACGGCCTCGATCGGCTTGGCCTCGGCGGAACTGCGCCGCTCCAGAATGGAGAAGATGCGCTCTTCGGCCCGGGACAGCAGTTGGCGGGGCTCGTCGGCGGCGTCGTAGGCGTCGCGCAAGATGTCGGTGCCGGCGTCGATCAGCGAGCAAAGCAGCGCCTTGTCGCGGACGATGTGGGCATAGTGCTGCGCGTGGGCTGCATGCGGCACCGACTCGATCGCCTCCGCAAGCGCCGCCGCCCCGCCGATGCGGTCGAGGTCGCCCTTGGTGCGGAGGACGTCGAGGACGATCGTGGCGTCGATCCGCTTGCCGGCGTCGTGAAGTTCGAGCAGGTGCCGATAGAGAAGTTGATGGGCCTCGTCGGAGAAGTCCTCGGGCCGCACGACCAGTGCGATGTCGTCGCACACGTCGGGCTTGAGCAGGATGCTCCCGAGCACTGCCCGCTCGGCGTCCACGTTGGTGGGCCGCTCGCGCGGCTCCGCGGCCGTGGCGCCGCTGCGATCCTCGCGCGGCCCGCGGCCGCGACGCTCTCGCGAGGCGTCTCGCTGCCGGCCCGATGGCATGTCACGTGGCGCGACCACCTGCGGCGAGCCTCCTTGCGAACCAAAGATCCAGGGCGGCCGTGCGGCCGCCGCCGCTTACTTGGCGCCGCCCTCGCTGCTGCTCGGCACCACCCACACCTTCAGATCGCCTTCGACCTCGGGGGCCAGCCGGACCCGAACCGTATACAGCCCCACCTCCTTGAGCGGCCCTTGGAGGATGATCTGGTCGGGGTTGATGGAAAGGTCCTGTTGCTTGAGCGACCGGGCGATTTCGGGACCGCCGACGGAGCCGTACAGATGCCCCTCGTCGTTCGCGTTGGCCTCGATGGTGACACTGGTGCGGACGAGTTCGGCCAACAGGCTGCGAAGGCCGGCGAGCCGCTCCCGCGCGATCTCCTCGAGCTTCGCGCGATGCTTCTCGACCATCCGCTTGTGGTGCTCGGTGGCGACCGTCGCCAGCCCCTGCGGGAGCAGGTAGTTGTACGCGTAGCCACGCTTCACTTCGACGACGTCGCCTTGCTTGCCAAGGTGTTCGACGTTGTGGACGAGCAGCAATTCAACGCCTCCGCGTTCTCCCTTGGGGAGCCGCTTGGCGGTGACCGTGACGCGGGGCTGTATCTTCGTGGGCATCTGAAAACTCCTTGCGATCGTGGTTCAGAATGGAATGTCGTCGTCGGACGGGGCGCCCCCGCTGCTCGGGCCGTCATCGCCGTAGTCTGGCGCCTGGCTGAATGAATCGTCTCCCTGCGGGGCGCCGCGGCCGGCTGCCACTCGCGGCTTGCCGCCCCGGCTCCCTTCGCCGCGGCCGCCGAGCAGTTGCATCCGCTCGCACACGACGCGGAGCTTCGAGTTCTTCTTGCCGTCCTTTTCCCAGGTGTCGAGTTTGAGGCGGCCCTCGATCAGCAGGGGGGAACCCTTGGTGACGTATTCGCCCGCGATCTCCGCGGTGCGGCCCCAGAGGGTGACATCCACGAAGGTCGTCTCCTCGATCCACTCGCCGGTCTTCCCGTCCTTGCGTCGGTCGTTGACGGCCAGCCCGACGTCGGTCACGGCCGTGCCGTTGGAGATGTAGCGCAGCTCAGGATCGCGAGTCACGTTACCGAGCAGGATCACCCGATTGAAGCTCGCCATGATGATTCACTCCTTTTCTTGTGATACTGAACAGGTGTTCAACATGGCGTCATCGTAGCGGCCCCGGGCGGGGCGTGCAAGCGTGCTGGCAATCCTCAAGAAACGGCCGGAGCCACGGGAGGCGACGACCGCTTCGGGGCGGCCTCGCCGGCCAGGGCATGCTGGACGAGGGCGTCGGCGATCCGGTCGTCCACCTTCAGCACCAGCTGGCGGATGATGTCGTCGGTGATTTCGCACTGCCGTTCCAGGGCCGTCAGGTTGCCGCCCGGCATCTTGAAATAGGTCAGCCAGTAGATGCCCTTCTTGTGACCGTTGATCGGATAGGCGAGCTTCCGCTCGTCCCATAGCCGAGCGGCCAAAACCGAGCCGCCGTGCTGGGTGATCAGGTCGTTGATCTGCTGGGCCGATCCGGCGGGATCGCGCGAGTACTTCGCCGGATCCAGGATGAACATGCCTTCGTACACCGCCATCGTTCTCGTACTCCTTCTGCCTGTGCCCCGCGGGGCTGTTTCGTGGTCGTTCGTCGTGTGTCGTCAGTTGTACCTGTTCATCGCGGCCTGGATGCCCAGGACCGCCCACTCCTCGGCGGCGTCCGCCGCCCGTTCGATCATGCCCGAGACCAACTCCCGCTCGTCCTTGGCGAACCGGCCGAGCACGAAGTCGGCCGGCTTCCAGCCCGCCGGCACCGGTCCGATCCCCAGCCGGAGCCGAGGAATCGACGTCGTTCCCAGCCGGGCGATGACGTCGGCGAGACCGTTTTGGCCGCCGGCCGATCCGCCCGATCGGATTCGCAGAGTGTCGCAAGGGAGGTTGAAGTCGTCACAGATCACCAGGATGTCGGAATCGTCGATCTTGTAGAAGTCGCGGGCTGCCAGCACGCTCGAGCCACTGAGGTTCATCCACGTCAGCGGCCAGAGCAGGAGCACTGGGCAGCCTCGGATCGACGCCTGGGCCACTTCCCCCTGGAAGCGGGCCCTTCGCGACGGCGATCCAGCACGGCGGGCGAGGATCTCGAGAGCCTCGAAGCCGACGTTGTGCCGGGTGCCTTCGTAGGCCGATCCCGGGTTGCCCAGCCCCACGAGCAGTTTCACGGTTCACCCGGCGAGCCGGGGGCCGGATGCATTGCCCGTCGCGGCGCCATCAGGACTTCTCCGCTGCGGCTTCTCCTTCCTCGGCCGGCTTGCGTCCGATCAGTTCGGGCTCGGCGGCGGCCGGTGCAGCCTCCTCGCCCTTCTTCGCCGGGACCATGCAGGTCACCACGGTGTCGTCCGCGTCGGCGAGCGCCTTGGCGCCGGCGGGCAACTGCAGGTCGTGGACCTTGATGACGTGCCCGACCTCAAGATGCCCCACATGGGCGTGGATGTGGTCGGGGATGGCGTCGGCGGTGCACTCGAGCTCGAGCTCATGCAGCACGAGATTCAGCACACCACCGGCCCGCTGGCCCGGGCACTCTCCCTTGAGATCGATGGGCACCTTCACCTTGACGCGATCCGACTTGCTGACGCGCAGGAAGTCGACATGGACCGGCTCGACGCCGAACGTGTCCCACTGGAGTTCGCGAACGACCGCGGCGGTCTTGACGGCGCCGGTGAGTTCGACGAACCGACTTCCGTGGCGGACCATCGCCTCGACGGCTTCGCGGGTCGTCGTCAGATCGACGCACTTTTCGCCGTGGCCGTAGAGCACGGCGGGCACGCGGCCGTCCTTGCGGAGCCGCCTGGCGGCGCGGGTGCCGGTGTCTTTGCGGAGGGTGACTTCGAGGGTATCGCTCATTGGGTGGCTCCTGGATTCGAGCCCCTTATTCTGCCTTTCGCCCGTAAATCTGCAAGCCACGATCGCGCAGCCCGGGCGAAAACGGGTGGTCGGGGCGGTCGCTTGCCCGTCCCTCCTGCCCTTGCCTGCCCGTGGGTCGGGGCGGCCCCTGCCGCGTCGCCGGACGTTCGCGTGCGTCCTCCGGGCGTCCGCTCACTGCGTGTCCGCTGCGCTCCGGCATCCATGCCTGCGCTTGCTCCCCCAGCCCGGCTCCTGCGGCAGGGGCCACCCCTCCCGCAACCGTCGATGAGATTGCACGCAGCGGCGTCTGGCTGTCCGTGGACAAAGCCCTCCATGGCCTTTCTCCACTTGATCGACCGCAGGAAACGCCGAGGGTTTCCTGGGTCGATGGCCGCCGCATCCTGCGGCGGCGACGGCCGGCTGGAGGCCGGCCAGTTGGCCGACTGGTCGCACCTTGGCTGCGACCGCGTCGGCCCAAGGCTGCCGGGGCCATGGATGGCGTAGGCTGTCGCGCCGCTGCATCCCTTCGGGCCTGCATCGGCTTCGGCGACGGCCGGCTGGAGGCCGGCCGCCGCATTCGAGGCCCACCTTGGCTGGGCCTCCGAATGCGCAAGCCTGCCGGGGCCATGGATGGCCCGGCAGGCGCTATCTACTGAAACATCATGCTCACCGACTCGTTGCGGTGGATCCGCTTGATCGCCTGGCCCAGCAGGGCGGCGACCGAGAGGACGTTGATGTTGGCGAGCATCTTGCCGGGGGTGAGCGGGATCGAGTCGGTGATCACGATGCTCTTGAACGGCGCCTGCTTGAGACGCTCGATGGCTGGGCCGACGAGCAGGCCGTGGGTGGCGAAGGCGTAGATGTCCTTGGCGCCGTGTTTGTGGAGGACGTCGGCGGCCCCGCAGATCGAGCCGGCCGTGCTGATCATGTCGTCGAAGAGGATCGCCGTCTTGCCCTCGACGCCGGCCCCGATGATGTTCGTGCTCTTGATCGTCTCGGCGGAGAGCCGCCGCTTGTCGATGATCGCCAGCGGAGCACCGATCCGATTGGCGTGCCCCACGGCCCGCTTGATGCCCCCCTCGTCGGCGCTCACCACGACGAGATCCTCCTTGGGGATGCCGAGCGACTGGAGGTGGTTGTTGAGGACCGGCGCCGCGTAGAGATGGTCCACGGGCACGTCGAAAAAGCCCTGAATCTGAGCGGCGTGGAGGTCCATCGCCAGCACCCGGTCGGCGCCGGCTCGCGTGATCAGGTTGGCGACCAGCTTGGCGGTGATCGGCACGCGGCCGGAGTCCTTGCGATCCTGGCGGGCGTAGCCGAAGTAGGGGATCACGGCCGTGATCCGGAAGGAACTGGCCCGCTTGAAGCTGTCGATCATCACGAGCAGCTCCATGAGGTGCTCGTTCACCGGCGGGCTGGTCGGCTGGACGATGAACACGTCGCGGCCGCGGACGTCCTCGTCGATCTTGCAGGAGATCTCGCCGTCGGGGAACCGCCCCAGCGAGATCTTGCCCATCGGGAGATTGAGATAGCGGCAGATATCCTGCGACAGCGCCGGGTTCGCCGGGCCGCTGAAGATCTTCAGGTCGTTCATCGGATCGCTCGGGAGGCGACGGGGGGGCTGCGGCGACCGCGGCCCGCAGCGAGCCATTTGACCGTCTGCCGGGAACCGTTCAACCCATGCGGCCTGCAGCCGCTGGTACGATGTCGACTCGGCCGTCGACGGCGGCCACGCATCCGGAGGACGCCCCATGGCATCGCAGACGCTGCAGCTCATCACCTCCCACCGCGCCGCCTCGTTCTCGGCGGCCGACCGTGTGGATGTCACCTTCGGGCCCTTGGCGGTCCGCTCGCGACGGCTCTCAGGCGGACGCCGTGACGGCGTGCTGCTGGTCGAACTCGTGGCGGGGAGCACCAAGGTGTTCGTGCTTCCGGACCGGGGCCTGGGAATCTGGAAGGTGATGGCCGGCGACTGCGAACTCGGCTGGCAGTCACCGGTGCACGGGCCGGTGCATCCGCGGTTCGTGCCGTTGGCCGAGCCGGGCGGTCTCGGCTGGCTGGACGGTTTCGACGAGCTTGTGGCCCGCTGCGGCCTCGTGAGCAACGGCGCACCCGATTTCGACGCCGCCGGCCGCCTCCGGCACGGGCTGCACGGCCGGATTGCGAACCTGCCTGCCCACCACCTCGACGTCACGCTCGACGAGGCCGCCGGCACGATCACGCTCACCGGCGCGGTCGATGAGACGCGATTCCTCTGTCATGCGCTGCAGATGACGACGTCGCTGACCGTCTCGGCCGACCGCCAGCGGGTCGCCTGGTCCGATACGGTGCGGAATCTCTCCGAGCGGCCGGCCACGATGCAGATGCTCTACCACGTGAACTTCGGGCCGCCGCTGCTCGGCCCGGGCTCCGCGTTCGTGGCGGCGGTCGAGGAAGTGGCGCCGCGCGACGCGGCCAGCGCCGCCGACGTGCCGCACTGGAACCGCTACGACGCGCCGCGGGCGGGGCGGGGCGAGGATGTCCACTTCATGCGGATGCGGACGCAGCCCGACGGCAAGGCGGCGGCGCTCCTCGTGGCCCCCGAAGGTCGGCACGGCGTGTGCCTGGAGTGGCGTGCCGACACGCTTCCCTGCTTCACGCTTTGGAAGAATCAGGGCGGCCTCGCCGACGGGTACGTCACGGGCCTGGAGCCGGGAACAAACTATCCGAACGCCCGGTCGTTCGAGGAAACGCAGGGCCGCGTGGTGTCGCTGAACCCGAATCAAACGGTGCGCTTCGACCTAGCGATCGAGCACCTCCAGGGCCAGGCCCTCACCAACACCCGCGACCGCCTCGCGGGCGGTCCCGCCCCGCAGATCCACGCCGCCCCGCGGGCCGGTTGGAGTCCGGCGTAGGGCGGGCCGTAGCGGGGTGGGTCGGGGTTGCCCGTACCCGCTCGCCGGACGTTCGCTCCGGGCGTCCAGCCCTCCGCTCACTGCGGTGGAAGCTGCGCTTCGCAATCCTTGCTGCGCTTGCTTCCACAGCCCGGCTCACGGGCACGGGCAACCCCTCCTGGATGCGGCGATCCGGAAGGCCATCAGGGCCATGAACTGCACGCCCCGCCCCGCCGCACGCAGCGGCCGCAGGCCGCGCCGCGTGCCCTCACGCACGCCTCTCGCACGCAGCGGCCGCAGGCCGCGCCGCGTGCCCGCGCGCACGCCTCTCGCACGCAGCGGCCGCAGGCCGCGCCGCGTGCCCGCCCGGGCTCGGCTCGTCTCGACGCCTCGTCGAGACGCCGAGCGCCGCCGCTCCGCGGCGGCCACGGTCGCCCGGAGGTGCGACCGCCCGGCCGTCCGGCGAACCCTTGGCGTTCGCCGCGACGGCCACGGCCCGCCGGGGGCATGGATGCCCCGGCGGGCCTAAAGCATGGAGGCGGCGGGAATCGAACCCGCGTCCCGTGATGTTTCGGAACAGACGTCTACGCGCGTATCCGGTCGATTTGAGTCTCGTCCGTGCGTCCCCGGCCGGCAGGGTGCGTCACGGACCAGCCCGGAACGTTTTTAGCCCCGGCCGTACCAGGCGGTGAACCGGGGCGAGTCGGATTTGGCGACCGATTGGGAGGCCCTTCCGACTGGGGCCATCGCTCGGGGTTGCTTAGTTAAGCAGCCAGAGAAAACTGAGCTTCGGCAATTGAAGCTTGGTCGACTTTTAACGTGGCCAGCCGACCAACCACGGCACGCAATCTGAACCTCTTGCCATCCGGTCGAAACCGGTACGCCCCCTGTTGGGTTGTCGATCGAAACCGTCCCTCCGGCGACACGGTGGCCACGCGGCCGTCCGTCAACCGTCCCCGGAGGACTTTGGCATTGTACGAAACCTCAAGGGCTGTATCGGTCGTGCCGAAGCCGGGCCTGAAATTCCGCTCCGAAAGCAGTGTCCAGACCGGCTGCGACACCTGTGGCCGGGAATACTTGTCCGTCGCGGAAGCCGTTTCCGCCCCCTCTTCCGGCCCCGAAACATTGACGCCCTTCCCATGGCAGCCGTACTCTCCATCAAGCCTTTCCGGGGGGCTCTTCGCCCGGTTCGCCACCTTCCTGGTGCCTCGTCCATGTCCGCTCCGCGTCGCGTGATTCGGTCGGTGCTGCAGGTTGCCGCCGCCGGCCTTTTCCTGTGTCTTGGTCACGATGCCGCCCTCGCCCAGGAGTGGGCCAAGAAGATGTTCACGGTGACGAGCCACAATTTCGGCACCGTCGCCAAGGGCTCGAAGACCGAATACCGGTTCGTGTTCCGCAACCTCTACAAGGAAGATCTGCACGTCGTCGGCGTGCGGACCAGCTGCGGCTGCACGTCGCCGGAGGTCACGAAGCGCGACCTCAAGACCCACGACACGAGCGAGATCGTCGCCAAGTTCAACACCCGGACCTTCCTCGGCCAGCATGGGGCCACGCTGACCGTCACGTTCGACAAGCCGTTCTACGCGGAGGTGCAGCTGCGCGTGGCGGGCAACATCCGCGGCGACGTCACGTTCGATCCGCCGTTCGTTGATCTCGGCAACGTCGATCTCGGCAAGGGCACGGAGCGAACGATCCGCGTGACGCGGGTCGGCAGTTCGCCATGGGAGATCAAGGATGTCCGCAGTGCCAGCGCCAACTTCGAGGTCGCGCTGTCGAAGCCGACCGTGGGCGCCGCCCAGACCACCTACGATCTGACGATGCGGCTCAAGCCCGACGCGCCCGCCGGCTATGTGAAGGGGCAGTTGATCCTGGTCACGAACGACCCGCGGGCCACGCAGATCCCGATGGACGTCGAGGGGCGGGTGGTCGCCGAGGTCACCGTCAGTCCGCAGCTGCTTTCGCTGGGGGCCGTGGCGCCCGGAGGATCGGTCACCAAGAACGTCGTCGTGCGGGCCAATCGGCCGTTCTGCGTGACGGCCATCTCCTGCCCGGACGGCTGCCTGTCGTGCGAGCCGAAGTCGACGCCGGCCACGGTGCACATCCTCCCGGTCACGTTCACGGCCGGCACCGCCGCCGGCAAGGTGGAGCGGCAACTGAAGATCGCGACGGACCTCGGCGAGGGGGCGGTGCCCACGGTGACGGTGCAGGCCGTCGTCGAGGCCGCCGAGCCCGCGGCCACGCAGACCTCGGCGTTGCCGAACGCCGGTCGGTCGGCCGCGCGGTGAGCGTCACCCGCGGGCGGTGATCGGCACGTAGTCGCGGGGTGACGGGCCGACGTAGGCCGAGAGCGGCCGGATCAGGCGGTTGTCGCCGATCTGCTCGATGCAGTGCGCCGTCCAGCCGCTCATCCGTGCCACCACGAAGATCGGCGTAAACACCTTCACCGGCAGGCCGAGCGCGTGGTAGACCCGCGCGGCCGGCCAATCGAGGTTCGGCTTGAGCCGCTTGCGGTCGAGCATCATCGTCTCCACCCGCGCGGCGAGTTCCTCGAGCCGTTCGCCGTCGGTGCCGCGCACCATCTCCCGGCACAGCCGGCCGAGCAGCTTCGCCCGCACGTCGCCGTCCTTGTAGACGCGGTGCCCGAAGCCCATCACCACCCGCTTGGCGGCGAACTGTTCCTCCAGCCAGGGCGCGACCCGCTCCGGGGAACCGATCGCACCGAGCACCTCGAGCACCTTCTCGTTGGCGCCGCCGTGGAGCGGGCCCTTCAGGGCGCCGATCGCCGCGGTGATCGCGGAGTGCATGTCGGATCCGGTGGAGACGACCGTGCGGGCGGCGAAGGTGGAGGCGTTGAACTCGTGCTCGGCGTAGAAGACGAGCGTGGCTCCGAAGGCCGCCACGGCCGCGGCCGCCGGCGGCCGGCCGGTGAGCCGTTCGAGCAGGGCGGCGGCCAGCGGCCGCGCGGGCCAGGGCGCGATCGGCCGGCCGGCGGTGAGATCCATCCAGGCGGCCAGGATCGCGGGCGTCTGGCCGAGGAGCCGCTCGGCCTGGGCGAGCAGCGCCGGCCGCGGACCGGGGAGATCGTCCTGCTCGACCATTCCCAGCATGCTGATGCCCGTCCGCAAGGCATCCATCGGCGCGGCCTGCGGGTTGGCAGCCGCGAGTCGAGCCAGGGCGTCGAGAACCGCCGGGTCGAGGGCCCGCGCGGCGTCTTGGATCCGCTGGCGAAAGGCCTCCAGTTCCGACCTGGTCGGCAGTTCGCCGTGCAGCAGGAGCCAGGCCACCTCCTCGAAGTCACCGGCGGCGGCCAACGGCTCGATGTCGTAGCCGCGGTACCGGAGCGTGCCCTCGAGCGAGCAGATCGCCGTGCTGCCGGCCACGATGCCGGCGAGTCCCTTCGCGATGTCGGTCGGCGGTGAACCGGGGGCGGCGGTCATGAACGGTGCTCCTGGGCTGCGGCCGGGCCGGCGGCGTGCCGCTCCGGATGCCGGGGGTCGTAGTCGAGCAGGTCGTAGAGTTCCTCGCGCGACTGCATCAGGTCGAGCAGGCTCTCCTGCGTGCCCTCGGCCGCGATCATCGCGAGGCCGGCCTCCATCGCCTTCATCGCCAGCCGCAGGAGCGTGACCGGGTAGAGCACCGCGGCGAAGCCGCAGGCGGCGAGGTCGGGAATCGAGATCAGCGGGCTGACGCCGAACTCGGTCATGTTGGCCAAGAGCGGCGTGGCGTCGGCGGCGAACTCGGAGCCGACGCGGGCGAACTCGTCCCGCGACGCGAGCGCCTCGGGGAACAGCCAGTCGGCGCCGGCCGCGCGGTAGGCGTGCAGCCTGTGCAGGCAGTCGTCGAAACCGTGCACGCTGCGGGCGTCGGTGCGGCCGATGATCACGGTGCCCTGGTCGCGGCGGCCCGCGACGGCGGCGGCGATCCGCTCGCACATCGCCTCGGCCGAAACGACCTCCTTACCGGCCAGGTGGCCGCACCGCTTGCCCCCCGCCGGGCCGACCTGATCCTCGATCTGGATGGCGGCGGCCCCCGCCTCCTCGAGCAGCCGGACCGTTTCCTCCACGTCGTGGGGGCCGCCGAAGCCGGTGTCGGCGTCCACGACGAGGGGAATGGAGACGGCGCGGGCCAGGATCCGCGTCTGCTCGACGAGTTGGTCGCGGGTGAAGAGGCCGATGTCGGGCACCCCGAGACTGCCCGCGGAGAAGGCCGCGCCCGACAGATAGATCGCATCGAACCCGGCTCGCTCGACGAGTTTGCCCGCCAGCGCGAAGGGGGCGCCAACGATCCCGAGCGTCTCCTCGGTGACGGCGCGGCGCAGGGCTGCGCCCCGGGCGGCGGTCTGGGGGCCGAACGGGGCGGGGGCGGAACTGTTCATCGGCTTTGGGTACTCTGGGTTCGCGAGTCCGGCAGTTATAGGTGTGGCGAATGGCGAGCGAAAGCGACGGACGGCTTCCGGCCGCAGCGGAGGTGGCGGCGATCCTCCTGCTGTTCGCGGCATCCGGTGCGTGGCCGCTGCCCGACGTCAACGAGACGGTGTATCTCACGAAGGCGCTGCACCACGTCGACCCGTCGTATGGCCGTGGCGACTGGTTCCTGGAGACGCCCGACGCCCACTCCATCTTCTACGCGGTGATGGGCCCGATCCTGGCCGCATGCGGGCTCGAGTCGGGCGCCTGGGTGGGCCGCTGGCTCGGCTGGCTCGCGCTGGCGATCGGCTTCCGCCATGCCGTGGTGCCGCTCCTGTCGACGGCGGTCGGCCGGCTGCTGGCCGCCGCGCTGTTCGCGCTCGCCCTGCGGCACACGACCGCGGCGGGGGAGTGGGTGATCGGTGGCTGCGAGGCGAAGGTCTTTTCCTGGGCGCTCGTGCTGGCGGCGCTCGGTGAGATCGGCCGGGCTCGGTTCGCGGCCGCCGTGTTCCTGATGGGCGGGGCGACGGCGCTGCACCCGATCGTGGGTGGGTGGGGCCTCGTCGCGTGCGGGCTCGTGTGGTGGCGGGGCCGGCGCGCGGGCGGCGCTGCGTCTGATGGATTGGTCCGGCGAGCGGGCGGCGCCGAGTCTGGTGGAGTGGTCCGGCGAGCGGGCGGCGCCGAGTCTGGTGGAGTGGCCCGGCGAGCGGGCGGCGCCGAGTCTGGTGGAGTGGCCCGGCGAGCGG